>JAYUUS010000083.1:0-50768 GCA_043754435.1 Rhodanobacteraceae bacterium | reverse complement strand
AAAAGCGAAACATGGACTAGGACGCAGCAGCAGGCCAGGCCAAAACGTCAAGGTACCTTTGGCGGTTTGGCTGGGCGGGCGCGGTGCTAAATCCGCAGCTTCTGAAAATTTTCCGATTTTACCCTAGGCCGCCGCCGCAGGTTTTTTACGTAGAACCAATGCCAGCATGGCTTAAAGCGCTGTTTTAGGGTGATATTTGACTCCAACTGATGCGCCTTGATGCTTTAGAACTGTTCAAATTTGGCGCATTTTCGCCGTATTTCAATTTAAGCGCTCGGAGGCAGTCGCCAGCGTCAAAACGGGATCGACTCCATAAAGCAGCAAGTGGCACCAGTCCAAAAGCCGTATAAACGTCTGTATATTTTGCGATTAAAATAACAAAGAGCTTGTAATGACCGGCTTTAATCGTAACCTTTGGTGCTGTCCGAGAGCACCAAGTAAGGGTTTCACAAGGTTTCATAAAGACTTAAAAGCCCTTATTTTTCAACGACTTGGGGCTTTTTTTTGCCCTTTGGGTATTCAAATTCGCTAGGTTTAAAAGAATCCATCCAGGTTTTCAATGGGTATTCGAAACGGGTGCTCTTAAAGCGGCCAGACCGGGCCTCTAAAGCTTCCGTACAATCGCATAGTTCGCTAATGCGTGCAGCAGATGTGCGCGGGCACCAAGCGGCGCAATTGCGTGTAAAGCGCGCTCCTTCAGTTCGATACATCGCTGCTTGCTGGCGGTAAGCCCAATCGCTGCGGGATAAGTGGGCTTGCCGCGTTCAATGTCTGAGCCCTGAGGTTTACCGATCACGCTGCTGTCGCCTTCGACATCCAAAATATCGTCGTGAATCTGGAACGCCAAGCCAAAATAGGCTCCGTAGTTTTCCAGCGCTATCAGCACCGATGGGTCTGTGCAGAGTGCTGCATCTGCAGCTAGCATGACGGCCGAAGTTATAAGTGCGCCAGTTTTATGGGCGTGCATGCGATCTAACTCATCCACATTGAGCCTGCGCCCCACGCTCGCCAAGTCGATGGCTTGACCGCCGGCCATGCCGTTCGGCCCGCATGCCAATGCCAAACGCATCACCATGCGCGATTTTGCTGGCTCCGATAGAGGCACGGCGCGCGCCAGCACTTCAAACGCCATCGCTTGCAGCGCATCGCCTGCTAAAATCGCGATAGCCTCGCCGAAAGCAATGTGGCAGCTCGGTTTGCCCCGCCGCAGCGCATCATCGTCCATCGGGGGCAGATCGTCGTGAATTAATGAATAAGCGTGGATCATTTCCACCGCAACGGCGGGCGCATCTAGCGCGTCGCGGTCAACGCCTAATGCGGCACCGGCGGCATAAACCAGTAGCGGGCGCATGCGCTTACCACCGCCAAGCGTAGAATAGCGCATCGCCTCAAACAGTTTGGATGGGTTTAATTCGCCTAGCGGTAGCGCTTGCGCAAGAGCGATTTCTGTCCGATTTTGCAGCTCAATAAGTTCTACGTCATGCACCAGCGTGTGTCCTGCGAATAGCTTTGAATTTGCACTAGTTTAGCTACGCAGGCTTTGCTTTAGGCATCTTTCTACTTCGTGTTGATTGAAGCCACTCAATTCTCCGAGATGGGCGGAGTAATTCTTAAAACTACGGCGATTGCGCATCGCGCAAATCAAACGGCACCCGCGCCCCAATCTCGCTGGCACCCTTGAGCAGCAGTTCGACTTTAAGCTGCGCTTGATCCAGCGAGGCTTTACAGCTTTCATACAGCGCTAAACCGCGCTCAAAGCTGTGCACGCTTTCATCTAGGGAAAGCCCACCGTGCTCCATTTTGCCGATCAGCGTTTCAAGCTCCGTGAGGGAGGATTCAAACTGATCGACGCTTGGGATATTGGGTTGTGCCGCCTTAGCAACAGCAGCCGTTTTTTCTTGAGCGATGCTTTCGCGTACGATTTTACTCATGACGATTTTCGCAGTTTTATAATGTAGCTAACAATAGCTGAATTTTATTAGGCAGTCTAGTTGTTATGAACCAACCGAGTTGCGTGCTTGTTTAGCCAATCTTGGAAGCGTGCACTCGCACAGATACCGACGACACAAGCCACCTCATTAGTGTCTGGGAACAGCATTACAATGAGATGATTGCGTTGCCAAGGTGGCACGCGAAGCTGCTGCAAAATATCTTTTAACGCGTGCCGATGCGGTTTGCCGTGCTGCTGGCGTGCAGGCAACTGGATGCGCTCGCCGCCTTGGCGCTGGGTGACAAGCCAAATGCTTTCACACACTGCGGACGACGTAACATCAAACTGTAACGTTCCTAAGTTGCCAAGTTTCAAGGGTGAGTAGGCATGCCAGCGGGTAGGCACCATGCGCTCCAAAGCTGTTTCGGCCTCGGTCTGCTGCTCATAATATAGGCAGCCATCAAAGCGTCGCACGATGTCGTTTGCGATAGGGTTGCCAGCGATAGTGCTTTTGCGCCTAGTTTTGACTTCGCCATACTCGGCTGAAGCATGCGCCAGCGCAAGGCTGGCATAGACCAACGCAGGTGTATGGATCCCAAGCGCTACCAGCCAGGCGCGCAGAATCCACGGTTGCAGCGTAAGGGTTTCAGCGGCTAAGGGCGTTAGCCGCAAAACCGCCGCATCCAAACTTTGGCAGCGGGCCAGTGCTTGCCTCGCTTGGCGCTCTAGCAAAGCGCGATCATTACCTGCTTGCTCGGCGTGTTTGCTCAAGGTCAGTTCCGCATCCGGATAAATCGCGCGTAGTTCCGGCATCAGCTGGCGGATACGGTTGCGCCGAAATTGCGGGCTTTGGTTGCTTGGGTCCTCAATCCAGCGCAAGCCATGCTGTTTTGCGTAAGCAAAAATCCGTGCTTTTGCGATGCCCAGCAGTGGCCGCGCCAGCAGAAACTCCCGGCGCTCACTCAACGCTTGCATGCCGGAAATTCCGCGCGGCCCGGCACCGCTTAGCAGCTTCATCAGCACCGTTTCAGCTTGGTCGGCTTGGTGATGCGCGGTGAGCAGCAATACATCCGGCCCCGTGTGCGCAGCGATGGCTCGGTAACGAGCGCGGCGCGCGGCATCTTCTAGACCGTTGCCTTTATTTTTTACTTTGACCGTCAAATGCGTCGCGTGTACGCCAAGTTGGCTGGCAAATTGGATGCAGTGTGCGGCCCACGATGTGCTGTCAGGGTGGAGGCCGTGCTCGACATGGATCGCCTCAATAGTGAACTTCTCGAGCTGGGTTAGCGCATGCAGCAATACCGTCGAATCCAAGCCGCCCGAAAATGCAACAGCAAGTTTTTTCGCGCGCGGATGCGCACACCAACGTGCTATCGAGGCGGTTAAGGAAGCAATAATTGTGTTTTCGGGTAAGCTCGGTGGACTCATCGCGCCGTTGACATGGGTGAACTCAAGGGTAATTAAGCGTAACTTTTGCTAACTTATGCGGTTTAGCGTACATTTTTATTTAAAAAAAGCCGAAAGCGCGGAACCTGCACTTCCCAAAACGGTCTCAATTTCAGACACTCATCTCCGTTTCGCCAGAAGTTGCCTGGAGTTTGCCCATTATGAACAATCAATTTCAGCGTTTCCTCAGTTTTTCACTTCTACGCTATGCGCTCGCGTCGCTGCTGACGCTTGCGTTTGCGAGTCCGGCATTTTCCGCTGCCATTTATAAGTTTCGCGACCGCAAAGGCGTGATCAACTACACCAATATATTGCCTAAAGGCGTGACGCCGCAAATTGTGATGGTGTACTGCCCCGCGTGCGACCCGAAAAGTAAAGTCGATTTTAGCCATGTGCAGTTAAAAATTACCGATTTTGGCCCGCACATTAAAGCCGCTATTGCGAAAAATCCTGTCGATGAAGCTTTGGTGCGCGCCATTATTCAGGCGGAAAGCGCTTACAACCCGTATGCGCTCAGCAAAACAGGTGCCCAAGGTTTAATGCAGCTTATGCCGGGCACGGCGGCGCAATATGGCGTCAGCGATTCCTATGATGCGCAGCAAAACATCAATGGTGGGGTGGCGTATTTGCGTTTTTTACTCGATATGTTTGACGGTGATGTGCGTTTGGCAAGTGCCGCCTACAACGCGGGTGAGAATAATGTTTTGAAATATGCCGGTGTGCCGCCCTTTGCGGAAACGCAGGTCTATGTGCAGCGGGTGGGCCAGCTCTATTCGCGCTATCGAACCGATATTGCGGCGCGGGAAGCCAAGGCGGCTCCGCCGGTGGCTGCAGTTGCGGCCAATGGCGCGGCGATTGCTCCAGCCAATCCGGCTGCGGTATCGGTTGCGTCGACTAGCACTGCCGCAAGTTCTGACTTGCCAGCACGCCCAACATCAACAATTGCGCCTGTAGTTGCGGCTGTAACCGCGAAAATTGCGCCCTCCAGCTTTAGCGCAATGGTTCAAGTCTTAGCAGCCAGTTTGATGAAGCCGATTGCGCGCACTGCCACAATTGAAAGTGCAGGGACGAATGTTGTTGTAGCGGCGAATTTGAGCGGCTCCATCCATGTCACTCAAGGAAGTAAGTAGTTTGAATATGATTGGTTTGAAAGGCGTCGATGTGCCGCGCACTGCCCTAGATTTAGCTGAAGCGCTGATTCGCTGCCGCTCCGTGACCCCAGATGATGCAGGCTGTCAAGATTTAGTCGCTGCTGAACTTGTGCCAGTCGGTTTTGCCATCCACGACCTACAATTTGCCGAAACGCGCAACTTGTGGGCTAGCCACGGTCAGGGCGCCCCGGTATTTGCGTTAGTTGGTCATACAGATGTAGTTCCTACTGGGCCAATTACGCAATGGAGTTCTGACCCGTTTGAGCCGATGATTCGCGATGGCATGCTATACGGGCGGGGTGCTGCGGATATGAAAGCGGGCGTAGCTGCGGCAACCTGCGCGCTGCGTGATTTTGTTGCGGCCCATCCAAATCATGCGGGCACCGTGGCAATTTTGCTGACCAGCGATGAAGAAGGCCCAGCGAACAATGGCGTCGTGCGCGTGATGAATTGGCTGGACGCGCAAGGGATTAAGCTTGATTACGCCTTGATTGGCGAACCCTCCTCAAATGCTGAGCTGGGCGATCAAATTCGCGTAGGCCGGCGCGGTTCGATGCACGTTGAGCTGACTGTTTTGGGCGTCCAAGGCCATGTGGCTTACCCGGAAAAAGCGCGCAATCCGATCCATTTAAGTGGCCCGCTGTTGAGCGCGCTGGCCCAACATCAGTTCGATCTGGGCAACGCGGCATTTCCGCCGACGTCCATGCAAATGTATGACATCGCGGCCGGTGCTGGAGCCAATAACATTATTCCCGGCGAGCTTAAATTAAAGCTCAATTTTCGCTTTGGCACCGCAAGCACGGCGGAAACCTTACTGGCGCAAATCCATGCCATTGCCGAGGGTTTAGCGGTGCCGATTCATACCACGCACCGAGTCGCGAGCCAGCCATTTCTAACCGAACGGCCCACACTGATTGCAGCGGTGCGCGCTGCTGCGCTAGACGTGTTGGGAATTGATGCGCGCCCCGACACGGGCGGCGGTACGTCCGATGGCCGATTTATATCGCCGAAGGGTGCTGAAGTGGTTGAGTTGGGGCCGGTCAACGCCACCATCCATAAAATTGACGAGTGTTTGGCTGCGGCCGATGTGGAACGGCTCAAGCTTTGTTATCAAGCTGTGCTTGAGCGGCTGTATTCGGTCTAAGCGGTGGCAGCTAGATCTACTTAGGACAACGTTGCAGACATAATTCAGCCCTTTTTCTGACCCTTCAGGGCTATTAAGTGATGCTTGAACGCTTTGCGGTATTAGCACGCCCTTAAAGGCATAAGCTGTCAGTTACATGCCATCAGTCACGCGCTTATTCGCTGATTTATGGCGCAATATGTCAACAGTCCAACCGGAGAGCACCATGAAAAAGCTGTTTTTAGCGGTATCTATCTGCGCATCAATCCTTGCTTCAAGCCCAGTTTGGGCGGTTGAAACGGTAGCAAAAATTGACGGCTCAGCGCAGGCCCAGCGTAAAATTGCTGAAGCTGCGGCGCTAAGTTGGGGGAAAGATGTGGCGCGCGATATGCAATTGAGCGCCGACCCTTTGGCGCGGGCGATGGCGGATATTTCGCTGCGGTTTTGGGCAGCGCAAGAGAACCAGGAAGTTTTGACTACCCGACTGACCGCAGAGCAAAAAGGTGCGCTTTATTCGGCAAAAACGCCTGTTCCTGAAAGGATTTTATATCTGCTAGCGGCATGCGCTGGCTTTGGTAACCAAGATGCGCTGTGTGGCGATGCCAAGCTTACCGATGCATTGATTGCTGCTGATTTTAAAAATGCCTTTACGATTTTGCTTGCTGAGTCCATTCGCGACAGTGCTGAGACGCAAGCGTTGGAGCGGACTGAGGAGTTCCTTAAAGCGCAAGCCGCCAAAAATTCTGTTCGCTTGCTACCCCAGCTCCTCGTCACTAATACCTATTACGATTATGCGCAAGCATTCAAAGCGCCTATTTTGATCGCGGTTAAGCGCCGCCCGCCGCCGCCTGAAGTACTTGTAAGCTTGCCAACAGAAGTTTCCACGTTGGCCGCAGCCTTTGCACCCGAAGAAATGGCTGCTGAAATGTTTGCAAACGCGGTAATTTTTTCGACTGCTTCCAGTTATCGCGGGGGCGGGTGTGCCGCACCGCAGAGCACCGAGCTAAAAGCCGAATGCGTACGAATTGCGGATTTAATTCTAGCCAATCCAAAAAACAGCGTCCTGAGCGCTGGACTTGCGTTGGGTCAATCTGAAAATCACCCTTATTCAAAAAGAATAAGCGCGTTTACCAGTGCGTCGAATCAAAAGGCATTTGATCCGGCAATGTTACTCACTTTGGATTGGCTGGCGCTGCGCACTGTGCTGAATAAGGCGGCGACGCAGGGCGATGTTGCAGCGATTCCGGATGCGCTTGCATGGGCGGAGTTGGCCTATGCAAAAATTCCGAATAAATCGGTCGAGGTGATTGCCGCTGAAGCCAAAGCAAGCGCGGAACAGCAAGCGAAGTGGCAAGCTGAGATGGCAGCCGAGACGGCAGAAAGCGAGGCTAACGTAAAGCGCGAAGCTGAAAAAGCGCCAGCGACCGCGACGCCGACGCCGAGCGGCTGCAGCGCCGATAGCGATGAGAAGGTGGACCCAACCGCGATTGAGTTCAAAAATTAGCCCCGCTCGCAGCGCCAACGCAGGCAGCCTGAGCGTCGCGGCGCTTTTGGCGCTGGCGAAAAATCTGTTGGAAGAAAGCTTTTTGGGGCTTTGGGTGGAAGGGGAGATCAGTAACTATCGCCCGGCAGCCAGCGGACACTGGTATTTTACGTTAAAAGACGCGACTTCCACCGCAACCCGCAGCGCCACAACGGCAGGCGGAGTTGCGGAATTAAAAGTCGCGATGTTCCGTGGGCGCAATTTATATGCCGCAGTCGCGCCTGAAAACGGCATGTTGGTGCGCGTGCGCGGGCGTTTGACGGTATATGAGGCGCGCGGCGAGCTGCAGCTAGTAGCAGAGCAGATCGAAGACGCCGGCGCGGGTGCTGCGGCGCGCGCGTTTGAGCTCTTGAAAGCAAAGCTTGCGGCCGAAGGCTTATTTGACGCTGGGCGCAAGCGCGCATTGCCGTTGATGCCTCGACGCATTGCCTTGGTCGCCTCGCCCACGGGGGCGGCGGTGCATGATTTTCTGACTGTGCTGGCGCGCCGCTTCCCCGCCACGCAGGTCGAAATTTGGCCGGTGCTGGTGCAGGGCGATCAGGCCGCTGGGCAAATATGCGCGGCATTGGTTGGTATTGCACGCCTCGCTGATCGCTACGATGTGATCGTGCTGACCCGTGGTGGCGGGTCGACGCAGGACTTGTCGTGCTTCAATAACGAGGCGCTGGTGCGTGCGGTTGCCGCCTCGCCCGTACCGATAGTCGTTGCAGTTGGGCATGAAATTGATAGCACACTATGCGATTTTGCCGCCGATTTACGCGCCGCTACGCCCACGGCGGCGGCGGAATTAATTACGCCCGATCAATACAAGCTGCGCGCAGATTTGCAGGCGCGCCTGCGAATCTTACAGCGCCTGATTGCTAGAGTGCTAGAGCCGCGCCAGCAAAGGCTGGACTACACGCGCCGCTTATTGGATGCGCACGCGCCGCAGCAGCGCTTGAGCGCTGCGTCAGAGCGCCTAACACGCGCGCGGCTAGCGTTACTGCGGCTAAGCGCCGTTGCGCAACATTTGGCGCAGGCTCGACTGGCCGCGACCCGCTCCCGACTTGCGATGCAGCATCCGGGCGCGCAGCTGCAGGCAGCTTACGCAACACTAGCCGCCCTGCAAGCGCGCTTAGCACTGCTGATACGGCAAAATTTTGAGCACCTGCAGCATCAATTAGCGATTACCAACGCCGCCTTATCCGGCTTAAGCCCGACGCGCACGCTTGAGCGCGGCTATGTGCTGGTGCGGGCCTTAGACGGCACACAAGCAGGCAGGGTGCTCAGTAGCGCTGTCCAAGTGGCACGCCCTAGTCAGATTTGTTTGAGTTTCCACGATGGTGATTTGGTTGCGCAGGTGGACGTGCTGCCGCACCGCACGAAAAACCCCGCAAACGCAAACTCATCCTGATTTTCCAAAACGCAATGGGACATCGACGCATCTGTTTTTGAAAGTCTTGGGAAATATAAATGCAGCGAACCCGCAGCCCTCAAGCACGCTAATCGTCCTGCATTTGCGCATTGATAAGTTTCATTTTTCGATAGGTATATATCGAAAAGCCGTTGATAAAAAAATATAAATACCCTGGCAACCCAATCCAGATCGAGGTTCTTAGGCTATCCGGCAAATAGATAGCCATAATAATGCTGACCAAGGATATTGCCGGTATAACCGCCCATTGCCGTACAACCAGTTTCGTTAGAGCCAGTTCCCGTACAGTCAAGCGCAATAGTTGCGCTTGTTTGACAGCATTGGCATAGAGCAAAGTAATCACCATTCCCATGGAAAAAAATGCCACGCCGAAGGTTACAAATAGCGCCCGAAAGCCAAGCAAGGACTGCATTTCAAACTTCAGTGGCAGCATGCCGCCGCTGAGCAAGGCGAAAAAGCTGCTGGACACCATATGCAGTGGATAGACAAAAATAAGCAATAGAAAAATGAGTAACAAACTCAACCATTGCGAACGCGAGTCATCTAAACCATAGCGGCGACTCCAGCTCGCGTGCGCCCGCCAAAACTGAATAAGCAGCAAGAAGCTGGCCGCAAATGCAGGCACACCTTTTAAGGACTCCAGTAACGCCTGGGTCGAATGCGGCATATTATTGCCAGAAATAGCCAGTAAAGTCAGCGCGAAAGCGAAAGATGCGTCGACAAAAGCTTCCAATCGCGTTACCTCTGCGCCGCGATGGTAAAAGCCATCGGGCATCAACTTTAGTTTTTCTGGAAGCTGTTCGGGCGTAACTGACACGGAAAAAACCTCTCAAGTCCATGGCTAATATTGAAGATATGTAATGGTGAAAGTGACGAGTAATACCCTTTTCCAGGGCTAGAGTCCCCCACATGATTGGCGCACCACCAATTTCGGTGACAGCATATGATTGACCGCAGGCTCGCGCCGAATTAGGCGCACGAGCGTTTCCACGAGCAGCTGTCCAGCCGATTTTGTGTCTTGCAAAATTGTGGTGAGCGGCGGGTTTGAATAGCGCGCGGCGGGGATGTCGTCGTAGCCAACCACCGCCACATCGTGCGGTACTTTTAAGCCACGTTGCATCAACGCGCGCACGGCACCAAAGGCCAGTAAGTCACTGGCTGCAAAGATGCCATCAAATATGACGCCACGATCAAGCAGGGCATTCATGGCATCGAAACCAAGCGTTTCCGTGGAATCGCAAGCCTGTGCGTGCAGCTCGGCCGGTGCGTCAATATTGGCTTTTGTGCACGCCGCTTGGTAGCCAAAGAAGCGATCTTGAAACTCAGGCGCACCCGCAGAAGTATCCCCCAGATACACAATGCGTTTTCGGCCCTGCGCCAATAAATGGCTGCACGCTAGCTCGCCGCCCGCGACATTATCGCAGCCAATGGAAATGCCGGGCTGGCCGTCCACCACGCCGCCCCAGCGGACAAAATGCGTGCCCTGCTGCTGCAACCGTTCTAGCCGTTCGCGCGCCGCCAAATAGTTGCCGTAGCCGAGCAAAATCAAACCGTCCGCCTTATGGCTGTCTTGGTATTCGGCGTGCCAATCTTGCGAAAGCTGTTGGAAGGAAATTAATAAATCGTAGCCCACGCGGGCGCTGGCGCGGGTGATTTGCCCGAGCATGCTCAAGAAAAACGGATTGATGAGGGAATCATCACCGGTGGGGTCTTCAAACAGCAGCAAAGCCAGTGTAGCGGAGTGCTGGCGGCGCAAACTGGATGCGTTTTTATCGACTTTATAGTGCAGCTCCTCCGCGATGGCTTGGATGCGTTTGCGGGTTTGGGCGCTAACCAGATTGCTGCCGCTCAGCGCGCGTGAAACCGTCGCTTGGGAAACACCGGCGCGATAAGCAATGTCGAACGAGGTCGCCTGCTTCATGGCTTAAGCAACTAGCCGCGTACAGGCGCGCGCTAATTCGGTAATTGCGGCCCAATCTTTGGCTGCAATCAGTGCGTTTGGTGCCATCCACGAGCCACCGACCGTGATCACGTTTGCAAGCTTGAGGTAGTGCGGGGCAAGGGCGGCGTCAATGCCGCCGGTCGGGCAAAACCGCACGTCTTTAAACGGGCCAGCAAATGATTTGACCGCGTTGATGCCGCCCGAGGATTCGGCTGGGAAAAACTTAAAGCGTGTGTAGCCAGCACTCAGCCCAACCATAATTTCACTCGCCGTCGCAATGCCCGGCAGCAGCGGAATGGCCGAGGTTTTTCCCGCTGTCAGCAGCTCCGGCGTGGCACCCGGGGAGATTGCAAAGCGCGCACCCGCCGCGATCACTTGCTCCAAATGTGTCGGATTTAACACTGTGCCTGCGCCCACAATCGCCTCCGGCACCGCACGCGCAATTTCCGTGATCGCGGCCAGTGCAATATCGCTGCGCAAAGTGATTTCCAAAACCGTCAAACCACCCGCACAAAGTGCGCGCGCCAACGGCACTGCGTCGCTTAGATGCACAACGCTTAAGACCGGCACCACGGGTGCCAATTTCAAAATACCGTCAAGAATGTGCAGCTGAGCTGGGTTCATGGAATACCTTTCATGGAATATATAAGGCCGTGTGCTGGCTGCAAAGTATAGCGGGCGTACAGCGTGGCTGAACAGGCAGCAACGAAACACTTATTCCAATCTAGTCTTTCCCAAACAAGCGATCCAGTTTTCGCTCGTATTCTAAGTACCCCAACACCTCATAGAGCTCCATGCGGGTTTGCATCGTGCTAATAACGCTCTTTTGGGTGCGCTCGCCTCGAATGGCTGCGTACACATTTTCAGCAGCGCGCGCCATCGCTCGGAACGCGCCGAGCGGATAAATAATCATGCGCACACCGACTGAGGCTAGTTCCTCAACGGTGAAAAGCGGCGTTTGTCCGAATTCCGTTAGGTTCGCCAAAATCGGAATATTGACCTCTTTGACGAAGCGCTCAAACTGCGCCAGGGTGGTACATGCTTCAGCGAAAATCACGTCGGCACCGGCTTCGCTGCAGGCCTGCGCGCGCTCGATTGCGGCATCAATCCCTTCAACCGCTAGCGCATCGGTGCGCGCAACCAGCACAAAATTGGCGTCGGTGCGGCCGTCTACGGCGGCTTTTACGCGGTCAACCATATCGGCTTTGGGCACAATCGCCTTTCCCGGTCGATGCCCACAGCGTTTCGCTTGAACTTGATCCTCAATGTGGCAGCTTGCCGCGCCCGCACGAATTAATTCTTTCACGGTACGTGACATATTGAACGCACCGCCCCAGCCAGTATCGGCATCAACCAAAATCGGCAGCTGAGTAGCGCCACTGATACGGCGAATGTCTTCACAGACATCATTCAAACTGGTCATGCCCAAATCGGGTAGCCCAAAACTAGCGTTTGCGATGCCTGCACCTGAAACATACAGTGCCTGAAAGCCTGCACGCCCGGCTTGCAGCGCTGCGTAGGCGTTAATAACGCCGGGCAACTGCAGCGGCGATTCCTTTGCCATGGCCGCGCGCAGCCGTGCGCCTGCGCTGTGGGCTAATTGCGATACGGGGGTTTGAAAAATGGGCGACATCTATTCGTCTACCTCAAATCTAAATTTGACGCCTGCCTGTAGTGCAATCTCTAAGGCTGATTCCAGGGCGCGTAATTCTTCCATCGTCGCCTTCGGGCGCTTGAGTGATTCTGGATCGGATTCAATATAGCCCATCAACGCCCGCACCGTATCTAAGCCATCATTCGCCTCAAACCAACCATCGACGCCACCTGCGCCGTGATAATCAACGCTGCTCCAACCTTCGTTTTCGGCGATATCTTGAAAATCTTCGCTTAAACGATCCGCACCGCCGACAAATTCGCGCAAGCTAGTAACGCCGATTTCTTGCGCAATTTCTGCCAGTTTTTCGTGCGCTTTTGCGATCGTTTTAAATGCCTCAAAGGCATCAACGTCATCCAATTCTTCTTGAAAAACAATGTAGTAGCTCATCTGTGCCAAATCTTTAAAAGTTATAAATATAAAAATAGACGTTAACTTAGCCGTGCCTCAAATTACCCGTGCATCTGCTTAACCGTGCATCCAGTTGGCTTTGGCGTCTTTAACCAAAAATGTTTCCGCATCAAGGCCAGCTAGCTTGACTAAATAAAGTGCCGCATCAATAAAATACATATCCGTCGGGGCTTTACGATTGAGCCAACGATAGTTGCGATGACGCGCCCCTTCTAATGTCCAAAGGTTGCCAGAATCCCCTTGAGATTTATCCTGAGTGGGCATGCGCCAAAAATCTGCCACGCGCAGGTAGGCGCGAAAGAGCGAAACTTGCTCCTTGCTCAATTCCTTCACAATCGGGGTGCCGGTGCGCAGCGCCTCAGCAGCGAGTTCGCCTTTGCCACCGGTACTAAAGCCCTGATTGAACAGGGTAGCGGTGCCATCAGGGCGAACATTCAGGCGCAATAAAATCCCATCACCTTTGGCAGGCTGCCAAATAAATCGGTAGGCTTCAAAGCGGCGAACTCTGGCTTGCATAAACAAAGACGGCTCCCCCAAGCCATCTAGTTTCATCGGCAATGCCTGCTCATCCGAGCGTATTGCAGCGCTACTAAGTGCCGCAAAAAACAACGCACCCACAAGCCCCAGTCTTATCACAACCACTTTCACAAGCCCCAATGATGCAAGCCAAAATCCTGCAGGTATGGGCGCGCGCATTTTCTTAGATCCTTTAGGCTTTAGGAAATAGGTGCTCGACCGCAGCGCGCTCTTCCCGCAGCTCTTTCTCAGTGGCACGCATACGCTCACGACTAAATTCACCGATTTCTAGGCCTTGCACAATTTCGTATTTGCCGCCTTTACAAACGCACGGATAGCTATAAATGACGCCGGGTTCGATGCCGTAGCTGCCGTCGGATGGAATCCCCATCGAGACAAAATCACCTTCAGCCGTACCCAAAGCCCAGCTGTGCATATGGTCGATTGCGGCACTAGCGGCACTGGCTGCAGAGGACAAACCGCGCGCCTCGATAATCGCAGCGCCGCGCTTTTGCACGGTCGGGATAAAGTTTGATTTGACCCAATCGACGTCAACTAAGCTTGTCGCTGGTTTGCCGTCCACTAAACAATGATGGATATCTGGGTATTGGGTCGCGCTATGGTTGCCCCAAATAATCATGTTCTTAATTTGCGTGGTATGCGTGCCGGTTTTTTCCGCCAACTGACTGAGCGCGCGGTTGTGATCCAAACGCGTCATCGCCGTGAACTGTGCGGGGTTGATCGACGGCGCATTTTTCTGCGCAATCAAGGCGTTCGTGTTAGCCGGATTGCCGACTACTAACACCTTGATGTTGCGGCTTGCGTGCTGATCAATTGCGCGCCCCTGCACTGAAAAAATCGCAGAGTTCGCTTCCAGCAAGTCCTTGCGCTCCATGCCGGGGCCACGTGGACGTGCGCCAACCAACAGTGCGTAGTCGGCGTCTTTGAAGGCAACGTTTGGATCATCTGTGGCAACAATCCCTGCCAGCGTTGGAAACGCACAGTCGTTAAGTTCCATCACCACGCCGGCCAAATTCTTCAATGCGGGCGTAATTTCAAGCAGCTGCAAAATAATCGGCTGATCACTGCCCAGCATTTCGCCCGCAGCAATGCGAAAAATGAGCGAGTAGCCAATTTGACCAGCGGCACCGGTTACGACGACGCGAACAGGTTGTTTCATGGGAATTGCTCCAGATAAGTTTGATTGAAAGGCGGAAGTCGGAAGATATGGCGCAGAGGGTCTAGCTTAGCTCAGCAAAAAATTCTTTAAATCGGCGCAAACCTTCGGTCAGTTCTGAAGGCTTACAAGTGTACGAAATGCGCAGTCCTTTGGGTTCGCCGAATGCGCTGCCAGGCACACACGCTACGCCTTTTGCTTCTAAAAGTTGATTGCAAAAATCAACGTCTGTGTTGATGACCACGCCGCTATGGCTTTTGCCAAACGCGCAGCTAATGTTGGGGAAGGCGTAAAATGCACCTTGGGGCAGCGGGCAAATCAGGCCCGGAATCTGCGCAAAACACGCCATCACTTCATCGCGCTTGAGCTGAAACTCTTTTGCTTTTTGCGTTGGAATATCCTGTGGCCCGGTCAGCGCCGCGATTGCCGCCGCGATAGTGACTTCAGGGACGTTGGTCAAATGGTTCGAGTTCAGCGCGACTAGCGCGCTGGCAAGCTCAGCTGGCCCTGCCATAAAGCCGACGCGCCAGCCGGGCATGCCGTAGGTTTTTGACAGCGAATCTAGAATCAACGTGCGGTCACGCAGGCTAGGTTGGCACTGAACTAAGTGCTTCCAGGCTAGGCCGTCAAAGATCATCTGGTTATAGATGTCATCGCTCAACACCCAGCAGTTTTTTCGCGCCAAAACCTCCGCAATCGCAGCAACTTCGTCAGCAGTGTAGACCATGCCCGTCGGATTGGATGGATTGTTGAACATAAACACTTTCGTGTCCGGCCCAACGGCGGCGTCGATTTGTGCGGGTGTTACTTTGTAGTTTTGTTCAGGCCCGCAGTTGAGCAAAGTGATCTTGGCCCCCAAAATATGCGCGATATCCACATAGCTTGTCCAATAGGGCGTAGGAAACACAATTTCGTCGCCCTCATCCAACATCGCGTAAAGCGCATTGAAGAGCACGAATTTCGCGCCCATGCCGATGACGATGTTTTTACGCTCGTAACCTTCGATACCGTTGCGTTTTAAATGCAGCAAAAACGCATCGAGTAGCGCGTCCGGGCCACGATTGCTGCCGTATTGACCGGAGTCTTTTGTTAGCATTTCGCGCGCGGCGGCATAAACATGTTCGCCCGGCAAAAAGTTCGGTACGCCAATAGAAAAACTGATTATGTCGCGGCCTTGCGCTTTCAGGGCTTTGGCTTTTTCAGCCACCGCCATAATCGCGCTTGGCACCGCGCGCTTGGTGCGTTCGGCAAGCTTGGGCATTCGGGTTCCGGGATTATTGATAATTTGATTTGTCTGTTGTGCCAAGGCAAAACAGCCGCAGATTCGATGGGTTCTTATTAGCGTTTTGCCAATGCCGCATTCCAAGCGGTCAAGCGGGCTTGAACTTTCGGGTTGGCAAAGAGCGCGGTGGTGTCACCTTCAATGCTGACTTTGCCCATTTTGTCGCCTTGACGCACCGCGTCTACCACCGATTGACCTTCAATCACTTCGCCGAAAACAGAGTGTTTGCCATCTAAATGCGGCGTCGGCACATGCGTGATAAAAAACTGGCTGCCGTTCGTGCCTGAGCCATCAAAACTCTTGCCCGCATTGGCCATCGAAAGGATGCCGGGTTTGTTGTGCTTGAGTGTGCTCACAATTTCGTCATCAAACTTGTAACCTGGGCCACCTGTGCCTGAACCTTGAGGACAGCCAGCTTGCACCATAAAATCGGCAATCACGCGGTGGAAATTTAAACCGTCGTAGTAGCCTTTTTGTGCCAAATTGACAAAGTTAGCGACGGTAATCGGAACTTGTTCGTCAAAAAGTCTAATTTTAATGTTGCCACGGGCGGTCAGGATGTTGGCGATAAGACTCATAGTATTTGCTTTGGTCGATTATAAAAGAGGAGTTGCATCATATGACTTCAACAAATAAATTTCAGCGAAAATCGTAGAAACTTGCACTTGCGCTGCGGTTAACACAAGCGCGTAAATAAAAATTTAGGCAAAAAAAAGGCTCGTTTCCGAGCCTCTTTATACAAAGTTTGAACTGCAAAGCTTAGTGCTTTGATGGGTCCGTTGGTGCAGGTGCGGCGGCAGCGGCGTCGGTCGCCATTGCGCCGGCATCGGTAGCCGCTTTAGCAGCGTCGGTCGTCATTGCGCCAGCGTCAGCAGCTTTTGCGCCTGCATTAGTCGCCATTGCGCCAGCGTCAGCGGCAGCAGTACCTGCGGCAGCGGCAGCGTCGGTCGCCATGTTTGCGGTTGCAGCAGCATTGGTTGCTACGGCGGCAGCGGCCATTGCATCAGCGGCTGCAGGTGCAACGGTGACTGCGTTAGGTGCTGGTGTTGGTACCACGACAGCGTCAGCTGCTGGGGCAGCCATTTCGGTTGCAGCGGCAGGCGGCGCTGGAGCTTCAGTAGCATCAGTACAAGCGGCCAGGGCAGCGGCCATTGCGGCAGCGAGAGCAATTTTTGAAAAGTTCATTGGGATTCTCCAGTTTAAAAAGAAACGCCAAACGAAGCTTGGCGTATTTAAGGGGCAGCGAAGTCTAAACGATTTCAATTGCAATTGCGGTAGCTTCACCACCGCCAATGCAAAGGCTAGCTATCCCGCGTTTAAGTCCACGAGCCTTTAATGCGTGAATCAAGGTCACGATCACGCGCGCACCGCTGGCACCGATTGGGTGCCCAAGCGCGCAAGCACCACCATTGACGTTTAATTTTTCATGCGGAATTTTTAAATCCTGCATGGCGGCCATCGCGACGACCGCAAAAGCCTCGTTAACTTCAAATAAATCAACATCTTGCACTGACCATCCGCACTTCTCTAGCAGCTTGGAAATTGCTGTGACAGGTGCCGTAGTGAACCACTCTGGCGCTTGCCCGTGGGTAGCGTGCGCCACAATTTTCGCGATGGCAACCGCACCCATCGCCTGGGCGTCGTCGGCGTTTGCCAGCACGAGTGCTGCTGCACCGTCGGAGATTTTGCTGGAACTTGCCGCCGTTAACGTGCCATCTTTCTTAAATGCAGGCTTAAGCGATGAAATTTTTGCGGTATCGCAATTGCCCGGTTCTTCATCGACGCTAACGACAACATCGCCTTTACGCCCCGAAACGGTTACAGGCGTGATTTCAGCCTCGAACGCCCCAGCCTGGATCGCCGCAAGTGCACGTTCTACGCTGGTTTTGGAAAACGCGTCTTGATCTGCGCGGCTAAAGCTGTATTTATCAGCGCACACTTCGCCAAATTCACCCATTGCCTTACGGTCAGCGGCATTTTGCAGGCCATCAAGCGCCATGTGATCGAGAATTTCCCCGTGCCCAAAGCGGTAGCCGTTGCGCGCTTTAGTCAGCATATAAGGTGCATTCGTCATTGACTCCATGCCGCCCGCCACCACCACCGAGGCACTACCCGCGCGGATCGCATCAAATCCTTGCATCACCGCTTTCATACCCGAGCCGCACACTTTACTGATAGTGCTGCAGCCAACCGATTCCGGCACGCCGCCGCCCAAGGACGCTTGGCGCGCGGGCGCTTGCCCAAGAGCGGCCGACAGCACACACCCCATCAATACCTCTGAGATCAATTCTGGCTTCACATGGGCTGCCGCCACCGCTGCACGAATGGCGCTCGCCCCAAGCACTGGAGCCGCGACACCGGCAAATGCGCCGTTAAATGAGCCAATAGCAGTACGTTTTGCGCTGAGTACAACGACATCGTTCATTGCAGATATCCTTCCATAATGTGTGAATTGAATAAGTGAGTAAAAAAATTGATGCGGGACGGCGCAAACATACAAGTGTTGCCTTGGCAGCACGACCCAATATAACAAGCGCTACGGGTTTGACGCTTCGCAGCATAAACGAAACTTGACGCGCGCATACAGCTCGGCAGCGGAAGCTGGCGCTTTGCTTCAACACCGTTTATAGTCGGCGGCTAAGATTTTAGTCCATGGAAAGGGCAAACAGCTATGAATATTATTCAGACACTCGAAAAAGAAATGATGACGCGGCAGTTGCCGAATTTTCGTCCGGGCGACACGGTCGTTGTTAACGTCAAGGTCAAAGAAGGCACACGCGAACGCGTCCAGGCTTTTGAAGGTATCGTCATTGGTCGTAAAGATCGCGGTTTCAACTCCGCGTTTACCGTCCTCAAAAACAGCCATGGCGTGAAAGTTGAGCGCGTTTTTCAAAGCTTCAGCCCGGTGATTGACTCGGTTCAAATCAAGCGTCGTGGCAAGGTTCGCGCCGCAAAATTGTACTACTTACGCGACTTGACCGGCAAAGCTGCACGCATTAAAGAAGACTTGGGCGCGGCACTCTAAGTCCTGTAATTTAAGATTCAAAGAAACCCCGCCGCGTGTGGGGTTTTTTTTGCCTGCGCGTTTTTCATAGATATTGGTAATTCATAGGAACAACTGTCATGCCGTTAAAATTGTGGCCGCTCATCTGCCTGTTCATGCTCAGCTGTCAAACGCTGATGGCGTTCGATGCCGCGCCAGCGGCAAAAGTTGAGCACATCGGGCTGGTATTGGGCGGTGGCGGTGCGCGCGGTGCGGCGCATGTCGGCGTACTTAAAGTGCTGGAACGCGAACACGTCAAGATCGACTTTATTGCTGGTAATTCAATGGGCGCTATTGTCGGCGGCCTTTACGCGGCGGGCTATAAAGCCAAGGATGTTGAACGCATATTGAGCAGCACCAACTGGGAGGACATTCTGAATGATTCACCCAGCCGCGCGATACAGCCTATGGAGCGCAAAATTGATAGTTTTGGACTGCTCGACGGCGTGCAGCTGGGCATTGACGCAAATGGCCTGCGATTACCGCGCGGCTTGATTCAGGGGCAAAAACTGCTGATGACCTTTAGACGCCATCTTGCGCCGGTGGCTGATGTGGACGACTTTGATAAGCTGTCGATTCCGTTTCGATGCGTCGCCAGCAATCTTGCCAACGGGGAGGCTGTGGTTTTCAGCAAAGGCGATTTACCGTTTGCCATTCGCGCCAGCATGAGCGTGCCGGCGGTGTTTCAACCGGTTAAAGATGAGCAGGGACGCATGCTCGTTGATGGCATGGTCGCGGCAAATGTGCCGATTGAAATGGCTCGTGAAATGGGTGCCACGCGGCTGATTGTGGTGGATGTCGGTGAGTCTTTACTAGCAACGAAAGATATTAACTCGCCAATCAGCGTCAGCAATCAGGTGCTTTCAATTTTGCTGAATCGTAAAACGGAACAAGACTTAAAAACCCTGACCGCGCGCGATCTTCTAATTCGCCCCGAACTGGGCGCAACCACTGCCGCAGACTTTCCGCTCACGCCGCAAATTATTGCCTTGGGTGAACGGGCGGCGGAACAAGCGCTGGCTAAAATTCGCCAATTTTCAAGCGATGACGCTACCTATGCCAAGTTCACCGAGACGCACAAATTGCCGCAGGTTAACGCACAGCGCATCGCCTTTTTACGCGTGCGCACGGATCGCAGCCGTACTGCGGGAAACGTTGAAGCACAGCTTTCACCGCTGCTTGGCGCCGAGCTAAGTCCTGAAAAAATCGAAAGCGCCATCCAATCGGTTTACGGCGATGGCCGCTACGAACGCATTACCTACAAAACCGAGCGCGACTCCAACGGCAGGCTCGGGCTCGCCATTTTGCCTGTGGATAAGGGCTGGGGGCCTAACTTTCTGCGCTTTGGCTTGGCGCTTGACGATGACTTTCAAGGCAATAACAACTATCGTTTAAGCGCCGAGCTACGGCTCACGGGCCGCAACAAATTTGGCGGCGAGTGGCGTAATCGTATTGATTTGGGTAAAGAAAGCGGGCTGCGCACGGAATTCTGGCAGCCTTATGGCTCCCGCAGTCAGTTTTATCTACGGCCATCTTTGGATGCGCGCGCTACGCTTCGGCATATTGGCTTTACGCAAGCCGAGCTTGACGATGCATCAGCAGATCCAACACTAGGTGAATTTCGCCAGCGCAGCTACGCGGCGGGGCTAGAGACCGGCTTTGATTTTAGCGTCAACCAGCGTTTGCGCGCAGATTTAACCCGCGAACGCGACGACATTCGGCTGCAAATTGGCACTGCATCGCCCACTCTACCGGTATTAAGTCAAAGTTTAAGATTCGGCTTAGGCTATTTATATGACTCGCTTGATGATGCGGCCTTTCCAAGCGATGGACTGCGCGTAGAAACGGGCTATCGGCGCTACTTTGCAGCTTTTGGCGGCACCGCCTCCGCGCAGGGCATACGCGCGAGCGTCGATTACGCGCACAGTTTTGGCCCCCATACGCTGTTGGCGGGGGCGCGCTTAAGCCGACCATTGGGCGGGGCGAATGGCGTACTGCAAATTTATGACAGCATTGGCGGCTTTGCGAAGCTATCCGGTTTTAGTGAAGACATTCGCTACGGTCAAGCCAATGCCTTAGGCCGACTTGTTTACTATCGGCGCTTCGCCAGTGCCGATAAATTGTTTGACTCGCCCGTTTACATCGGCGCAACCCTAGAACGCGGCAATTCATGGTTGAACGCCAGCGACGCCTGTTTCTGTGATTTGCTCACCGCAGGCAGCGTGTTTTTTGGCGCTGATACGTTTTTTGGGCCGATGTATTTGGGCTACGGCCGCGCCAGCTCGGGCGATGACGCGGTGTATTTAAGCTTTGGCAGTTTGGCGTTTGGGCGTCAGCGCTAGGTTTGCCGTTCTTTCAGCGCAAAACCAACGCTTGCCGCCAGGCTTGCGCTGCGCCAAGGTGGTCGCCATTGGCAAGCAAAATCTCACCCTGCTCACGAAAGCCGGCTGAAGTGGGTGCCAGCGCTAAACTGCGGGCCAAAAACTGTGTGGCTTTTGCTGACAATTCCTGCCTGCGGCTCAGCTTCGCGGCGGCTAATAGTGCGGCAGGTGATTCTGAAGGTGCGGTTTTTTCCAGCGTTTTCTCGACAAATTTTAGCGCTGGCAACGCTTCGCTATCGCTCAACTTGTCTGCCAGCTCCGCGTATTCTTGCCATAACAGCTCACTTGGCGTGCGTTTTAGCACCGTTTGTAACATCGCCTCGGCTTGCGTCACCATGCCAAGCCTAGACGCGCTGGCAACATAGGCCGCTAAAACATCCTGCTGTTCGCGCTCGGTTTCACTCAATAATTCCCAGACCTCAGTCAATGCCGATGCCGTACACGCCTGCTGTAGGCCTAAGCGCACCATCGCTGCCCAATCGTTTGCCGCCGAATTGCTGACGCCATTGGCGGGCCGAACACCGCGTCCGTGTTTACCTAATTTACTCAAAACCGCCAAGGCGTCGCGCGCGCGGCCGCGTAGACTCAATTGCCGTGCAAGCATCTCTGCGGGCAGCGGGTGTTCTGCGTTTTCACTCATTTGCGTAAGCTGTTCGAGTTGCGACAAATCCCCGGCGTCGAGGCGCAACTGAATCGCCAATACTTCCGCCGCCGTTTTGACTGCCGGATAACGCTGCGCACGTTCGGCAAGCGCTAAAGCGTCCGTTTGATCGCCTAATTGCGCCGCCGCACTGGCCGCATTGAGCAGTGCCAGCGGCGCATTTTCGGCAATCGCACTTGCCGCCACCAAACGCCGCCTCGCCTTGGCGTAGCGTCCACCTGCCAAATCTTCAAGCCCTTGGTGAAACTGTAGCCGCAAGTTTTTGCGTCGGCGCGCGAGCAGGCGTTTGGGCATGCTCCAGAGCAACCAATACCCCAAAAATGTAATGGCGGTAAGCAGCGCCACAAGCGCTAGCGCCAACACCAACGTGGTATCAATTTGCCAACCCCATGCGCGCACACTTAAGCGTCCAGGGTCACGCGCAAGCAACCATCCGACAAAAGCCAATGGCACGGTCAGCGCCAATACCAGCAACCATTTAAGCACCGCCATCATTGCGGTGGCATCACTTCGTTGGATGGCGAAGGCATCTGGGTTGGCGCTTGGGTGGGCACAGGCGCTTGAGTGGGTGCCGCTTCGCTCGGTGTCGCCAGACTTGCTGCTTCGGTTTTATTTGACGCTGTCCCCTCAGCAGGTGCCGCATTCGGTGCCGCTTCGGGCTCGGCTGGCACGTCGTCAGCAGGCAAATTTGGACGGGCAGGGCCTTCGCGTAATCGGCGCAGGGCACGCAAAGTTGCACCTAGTTTCGGCGGATCAGGCGCAAGTGCAGTTTTCGCAAGCGTGCGTAAACGGCTTAGAAAGCTCTCGACGGTCGTGTCGTCTGGTTTCAAACCACGCTCAGCCATCGTCACCGCAGTTGCCAGTGAATTTTGCCAAGCTTGCGGCTGCTGACGCTCCAACGCTAACTGCGCGCGCTCGAATTCAAGCGTTAGCCCTTCACGTACCGCCCATGCGGACCTGCCCAGCACGGGCATTGACTCACCTTCACGGCGCACCACCAAATAGCGGTCCAGCGCCGCCAAAAGCCGACTGCGGGTCGCATTCGGGGCCTCCGTTAGAATCGCCAAATTTGGCAATTCCTGAACGAGCGCGCGGAGCCGGCCGCTGAGCGCAGGCACATCGTTCACGGGTGCTGCGCGCACCACATCCAGTTCAATTGAAAGCGTTTGACGGACATTCGCCAATCCTGGGTCACTAATACCCGCCAACAAATTGTCCGCAAGCTCAAGCGCACGGGCAGCGCTTTGTGGGTCGCTAAACAAATCCAATCGAGTTTCTGCAAGGCTCAGCAAGTATTGCGCTTCATCCAGCTTAAAACTTTCTGCGCTCGGTGCCGCGTCGCGCCGCAAACCGGCAACGGTGTCCTCAAGCAAATCCATTCGCTGACTGAGCGCTAACGCCTGCTCACGCAACACGCGATTAATCTGCTGCGCGTCATTCAGCCGTGCTTCCAGGGCCGATACATCAAAGTTAACCGCGTGGAGCGCGCCTGTTTTAGGCAGGGTTTCACCTGCATCGCCGGGGGCATCCGACTGACGCGTGAAAAGCCAAGTCAAAGTGGCACCCAGCAATAACAACGCACCTAGTGCATACAGTATCGTTTTAGCGCGTCTTGGCTTTAACTCGCCGGGTTTCAAATTAGCGGGTTTCGACGGACTCGATTCAGCAACGCTAGCGCTGGCCGGATTTTCTGGATTCAATTCATTCATGGACATAAGGCTAACACTGGACTAGACAAAATCTTGCTTAAAAACCGTCTAAAGCACAAAAAATGCTCACCGACTATCGCTCGAAAAATTAAAACAAGTCTTGGCATGCCCGATCAAGCTGGGCAGCAATTGCCCGCTCGCTCGTATTTTCGCACGCGATTGCCACACAACCCCGTGCGCGCGCCGCTGCGGCTACCCGCTCACTTGGGGCCAATATGCGCAGAAGTTTGGCCGCACGCACTGCAAGCAAAGCGTCTAAAAAAGCCACGCTGCCGACGTAGGCAATTTTTGCTGCACCGCATTGTTTGGTTTGCGCACCTGTCAAGTCAGTAGGTACACGGCGATAAACCGGCACGAGCAAAACCCGTGCGCCGCGCTGGGTCAGGGTGCTCGCCAGCAGCTCAAGGCCATCGGGTGCGGCATAAATCGCCACCACAGCACCCAGCAAATGCTGCAAATCAGGCGTGTCTAACAGTGCCTGCGCGCCTTCACCCTGCGCTGGCACCAGCACATTTGCAACATTCAATGCCGCCGCTGTGCTCACTCCAACCGCCGCAAACCGCCCTAAGCAGCTTGTAATATCAGGCCGAAGCAAACGCGCCGCCTGCACCGCCTGTGGGCTGACAAACACATGCCAGTCTGCCTGATACGCGGCCTCAAGTTGCTCAGCAAGCGCATTGCTCATCGGTTCTGGCTGGGTTTGCACAAGCGCGCAATGCACTAATTGCATCCCATTTACCGTGACAACGGATTGCAACAGCGCGCTAGGCGGCGCAGTTCTGGCTAATAGAAATATCGGCTGACTCAATGTCGCAAATAGCTCGGTGCTCATGGGCTATTGTGCCCCAGCTCACGCGTCAAATTTGCCTTTGCACGCGCTAAATCGCTGCGCCAAGGGTCCAAGGCCACCGCCTGCCCAAGCTCGCGCTCGGCGAGTTCGCCTTGATTTTCCATAATCGCCAAACGCGCGCGTTCAAAATGCACGATTGCGCGCTCCGGGCGTCGCCAAGGCGCAACTTTGTCAAGCGACAGAACGCTTTGCGGCATATAGCTCAGCATCGAGAAAATTGCGAACAGTATGGCAAAAATGTTGGGCCAAACGCGGTGTTGGATTGGCATGGCAGCAGCGGAGCTTAAGCCTACTTCCTGAAATCTTGATGCACACATTGAACCCAATAGCAGCGCAAATAACGCTTTTTCAGCGTTCAAGGCAAAGCCAAATTGCCACGTAATCAATGCTGCAAGCAGCGCAAACGCTGTGCCGCTATGGGTCGCGATGTGACTGCGCCAAAGTGCCCACATCAAGCCGAGCCAGCTTGCTATCCCGAGCACGCCGATACTTAAGTAGCCGTCCAATAGCATTTGATGCGCGCGGTCAGGCATCGTGCCCACAGCGCGCTGCGGCAAATGCTCCTCCAGCAACGCGACTTGCAAATCTGGCCCATAGCCTAGCCAAAGACGCACAGATGGATAGGGGTCGCAATTCCCTAGACCGTCTACCAGGGTGATATTCGCTCTACTCAACGCAGCGCCAGCCAGTTCAAAGCGCGCCCGCACCGAATCCGTACGAATACTCAATAGCGCGATTACTAGGCCCGCGAACGCCGCCAACCCTATGATTCGCACCAGCTTTTTTTGACGTAGCTGCAGCAGCGCTACTATCGACAGCGCAAGCCAAGCGGCCCGTGTGCCCGATAACAGCACGCTTACGGAACCAAAAAACAGCGCGCATTCGAGCATGCGCATAGATAACGCGCTGCGATTTGAGTGGTCTATTTGAAAATAGCCTGCTTGAAAACGCACTGAAAATAAAAACACCCACGCCATCGCTAGCCAATTGCCCAAGGCCATCGGGTTGCCAAAACTAGCGAATGCCCGCCCGCCAAATGCGTCCTGCCACCCGGTTTTGGATGACGGCTGTAGAAATCCTAACGCCGAAAAAATAGCCGATTCCACGCCAAAAAATTGCGCAAGCGCCCACACGCCAATGACGCACATCACAACCGCCACTGGCGCGACAATAATGCTGGCCGGCACCCGCGCCAACGCAAAAATCGTGCAGCAAACGAGGATAAAACCCCCTTGCGAACGCTCAAAACTGCCGATCAACGCGCGCGCTGGATCAAGCGCACACAGCACAGCTGCGGCAAGTACGAGCAGCCAAATCAGCGCGGCCGCACGCACGTGCCGTGGCCAAGTGGGCCAAATCAAACACGCGCGTGGAATCAACATCGCCGCCGCCACACTTAAACAAAGCGCTTTCGGCCGCTCAAAATCATGTCCTAAACCAAAGGCCAAGACGGAGCCAACAATCGCTAGTGATACGGATGTGATTAACCACAGGGGCGCTGTTAACCCCATGGGCATCGTTCGCCCTATTAGAGTTTTCCGTGCGATACTTGCCGGCTCACACAACTGACGCTTTTTTGCAAAAACTGACATTTATGGCGCAATTCAAACCTTCATGGTTACTTTATGGGGCTACCGGCTACACCGGCACACTGATTGCAGAGATGGCAAAAACGCGTGGCGCAGAACCCATTTTGGCAGGTCGTGACGCCAATAAGCTAAAAATATTAGCGGAAAAATTAGGCTTAAAATTCCGCGCTTTCAATATCGACGATCGCGCCGCCATGGATAAAGGCATGCTGGGCATCAAACTGATGTTGAACTGCGCCGGGCCGTTCACCCAAACATCCGTGCCATTAGCACAAGCTGCGATTCGAAATGGCGTGCATTATTTGGACATCGCCGGGGAAGTCCACCCCATGCGCGCGCTCCAGCGGCTAGACGAACGCGCCAAGGAAGATGATGTCATGCTACTTCCTGGCGTGGGCTTTGGCTGTATGCCCAGTGAAGCGCTGCTGGCTTTTATCAAGGCCCGGCGCCCAGGTTTGGTGCGCGCGCAAATCGCGTTCGCCGTTGACGGCGGGGCCTCAAAGGGCACCATCCAAGCGCTGTTCGAAGGCCTGCATATGCCCGGCTACACCCGCGATCGCGGTCAACTTGTTGCGGCTAAACCCGGCGAAACCAAACTGGTGGTCGATTTTGGCCCCGGCGGCAAACGCACCTGTATGACGAACCCCTGGCGCGGCGACTTGCTTACCGCCGGGCACGGCTTGGGTATCGCGCATTTAGAAACCTACACCCACTTTCCTTGGTTCGTCGGTGATTTATTCCGAAAGCCAGAAATTGCACAAGGAAAGGGCTTGCTCGGCAAGTTAGCGACTTTTGCCCTAAGCAAACTGCCCAACGGCCCAAGCGCAGCAAAACGCGCGAAAAGCAAAAGTTATATTTGGGCGGAAGGTATCGACGAAGATGGCCGCAAAGCTGGTGGCGTCATCATTTGTCCAGACGCGTATGAAGTTACGGCTCTGTGTGCACTGTACGCCGTCGAGCAAGTTTTAAAAGGTAAATATCGAGGCGGCTTCGTCACATGCGGCGAATTATTCGGCAGTGAGCCTCTCAAAGCGATACCAGGGATAAACTTCACCCCCGCCTTAGAAGTGTGATGGTGCTATCGCACCCGCAAGCTGTGCCACAATTGTGCAGTTTTTAAGCAGGGGCCTATAGCTCAATTGGTTAGAGCAGCGGACTCATAATCCGTTGGTTCACGGTTCAAGTCCGTGTGGGCCCACCACCTCATCAAGCAAAGTTGCCATACCAGCAGGTATGAACAACCCCTATCACCTTGGCCCATTTCTAGGGGCGTTGTGCACGAACGGGCTGGCGTTGCTTTATTGACGAATCAAGTGCGCAATTGTGTCTGAGCGCATCTGACCGCCGCCACGAGTTGGCACTACGAACGCATCTCATGGGCATTGTTCAGCACGTTCCCCGGTACGCTAACGAACGGAGCGATTATAAGCTTTGGAGCACGCTGACCAAACTTAACACTGAGAGTGATCAGTGCGTAATTCAACACTTTGGAGCAATGCTATGAACGGAGCTATTTTAGTGGCAGACGAAATCTGTTCGGGTGAGGACGTTAATCCGAACGATCCACCTATGGGATCACCGGTACGTGATGTACCACCTTTTGAAATTAAAGATGTGCCGCCGAGGGAGCCGTTGCCCTGGATTGCGCCGCAGCCAAACGGCCCAGATGAAGTCAACGATAGAACAGCCGACGCTTAAACAAAATCGCGCGCTATCCTTACGAAAATTGGGCTGATTAAGCTTGCAAGTGCGGCGGATAAATTTAATGATCGAGTTAGACATTAAAGACATCGAATTTAAGTTAGGTTGCTGTAAAAGTCGCATCTCGTATTGATCTGAACGTCGATCTGAACGTCGATCTGAACAAGGAGGTGCGCACCCTAGAAGCAACATTCGCTCGTTCACTTTTCAAAGGTAACCTATCATATGAATAACTCTGGGAAAGCTCCAACCATAATCGTTTGGATCATATCGCTGGTACTTTATGTACTTGCGTTGTGTGCTCAGTTTGGCGTCATTGCAATCGCGGGAACGATCTCGCCGTGGCTATGGATTATTGGGTTTGGGCTTTTGTTGGTTGCATGCCGGGTACGCGGGTTGTAGCGGATATTCAAAAAACCGCTGCTAATTCTCAAAACCCGAGCTAAACGCGGCCCAGCATTTTGAACTAAACGCGCCACCGCTGACTGAGGCGCTGGGCATATTGGCTAGCACGCTAAAAGCGCCGCTGTTTAGAGCGTAACTGCCATAGCCTTGGAAAGCGCCACTTTGCGCAGTGACCCAGCCATAAAGCTTGCCACTGGCATTGTCAAAATCAATCGGGCCGTGCGCAATCGTGGAAAGATAGCCGGTGTTGCCGATTAAAGTGACGTTGCCAGCAACGCGATCTATGCGATAGAGGCGTCCGCTGCCGCTGGGGTTGCTGGTTTCGACGGCAAACAATCGCCCTTGGCAATCAATGGAAATGGCAGAGGCTTTAAAGTCGTTACCACTATTGATGCCAGCCTGTAGCGTGAGTTCACCGGTCGCCAAATTCAAGAAATAAAGCCGCGACTGCAAATCCGTAAAATTGCGCCCAATCACAATGGCTTGCCCGCTTAATGGATCGATGGAGAACGTTTGGGCGAACTCGCCGGTAAATAAAAAGCCGTTGAGATTGGCAATCGGGGTAACGCTGGCATCCAAAGGATTGATGCGCACCAAGCGTTCTGGCCCGCCTAAGTTTGCAATTCCATACAGCGTGTTATCGGGCGCGAAATCCATGCGATATGCAACATCGGCTGCCGCACCCACCGGTAAAATTGTCGCCGCGTTCCAGCTCAGTATTGGGTGTCGACTTAGCCCACGCTGCAGCGTAGAGGCATTACTGGTATTGATAATGAAGGCTTGCGGGGGTAATACATCGTTATTTCCCGTACTAATCACGATGCGGTCTAAAAGCATATCTTGATAGCTTGGATTGGCCGCTGTGGTTGAGCGCAATTTGAACGCTAAGCGATGTAGGCCAGTACCAAAATCCTGCAATTCGGTGGCGCGAATCACCACGGTACAAAAGCTCAAACCTACGCCATCGCTGCCCGCGCCAAACAAATTCGCACAGCTTGGTTCATTGGCTGAGGTTGCCGGGCCGGACGTGCGAACCGTGCGCTCGGGGCAAAAAGAGCCGGTTCCCGCTGCGCACGGTGTACTGCCGCGATTGGGGTCAATCACGCCGTCAATTCCAGGCTTTGCCATGTCTTGTGTATCAGAACCGCCGCCGCTTTCGCGCACATCCAGCCCGCCTTGGCCGGATGCTTGCTTGCGCAATACGAACGTGACCGTGCCGGAGCTGCCAAAAATAATCGGTGGCGTCACGATCCAGCGCCCCTCAGGATTGCTTTGGGCATTTGCACGCGCCACACCGGAAGCGCCATCCGTCGCAAAGCCAAAGCCGCAGGCTGAAATCACGCCGGGTGTTGCACACGTTGCCGTACCAGTGCCAGAGCCAGGCCGGAAAATCCAGCCTTGAGCGCTTAAGCTTTGGAACTCCGCCACACTATTAAATTCAGCGGCAACGACTTGGTTAAGGCCAATCGTCTGCGCTTGACTAAATAATGGAAAAGCTGTGAGCGCAAGCAGGCTAAAAAAACGTTTCATGACAGCGTTCCTAACTTGACCAGATGAATGATTGAATCAGTAAAGTAGGATAATAACACCTCGGCATAACGAGCATCTTCTCGTCATTGCGAAGAACGTAGCAACGTGGCAATCCATTTTCGGACTTGCCGCGCTTAAAAAGCAAATGGATGGCTTTACTGCGCAATGACGACTTGAGCAATAATAGCCAAGCTAATCTATCACTCATGCGTCGTTTGCAGCTGCACAAGTATTACGAGTAAATCTGGCCTAGCTTTAAATTCTTCGGGATGCGCTTTAGAAAACTCCGTCAGATGCAAAAGTTGCGCCGCTAAGTTCTTGCGCTGACCCAGGCTGCGCATCAATTCGGCCTCAAACAGCATGGAATCAAACCATTCAAAGCGCGCCGCTGGGCTGGGGCTAAGTTCCATAACCTTGGCAAATGCAGCACTCGCCTGCGTTTGTGCGGCTAAAGCTTGCTTGGCGTCGTTTTGCCGCACATACACATCTTTCAGCGCGCTGTAGCTCAGGGCGCACAAGCGATACCAAGCGAATTCTTGCGGAAAATCGCTCAGTAAGCTCGTGCGAATCGCTAAACTTTCTTGATAGGCGTGCAGCGCTTCAGGATAGTTGGCTAGCCGCTTTCGTAAGTCCCCCAATTGCTCCAAAGACGCGGCTAGATAACGTCGCGCAAACGGGCGCTTGGGGGCAAGTGCAAGCAGTTCGCGGTCAATTTTTAGCGCGGCTAGGGTGGCACGCTCAGATTCGGCGATGTAGGGCGAGGACGCTGCAGAATCCAGAGTTAGCAAGATATTTGCCAAGCGCCGCTGCGCAAACGAAACCTCGGCACGCAGGAATACGTTGGCTAAATCTTGCTCAGAAAGCTCAGAAAGTAGGGCGACGACGCGGCGTAAATCGGTGAGTTCCGCCCTATGATCGCCCGCCTTGCGATACAGCTGGGAGCGCGCGTTCAGCAAAGACTTCAGCGCCAAACGCAGCGTCGCCGCATTGGGGTTGCCATTGATCGCCTCTTGCCCCAGCGTAATTTCTTGATTCAGCACGGCTAACGCTTGCGCTTCCTGCCCGTTTGCCAGGATGTTCGCTTCGGCTCGCCGCAAGCTCATGCGTGTTTGCAGCAATTGTGCGGAATTGGGCGCTTGCTTGAGCGCGCGCTCAAGCAAAGCTGACGCTTGGCCGCGCAGCAGCTTAGCGGCTTCAGTTTGACCCATTTCATTTTTTGCAGAAGCCACAGCTACGTAATAATCCAGGGCGTCGCTCAGCTCGTCGCCGGTCATCGCACTGATATCGCTGGGCAAGGCATCAACAATTTCAATTTCGGTGACTTGCTTGAGCTTATTTTGAAAAAATAGCGTCTTGGCCAATTTTAATTTGGCATTCAAGCGCAGCGCCGGATTGACGCCCAATTGCGTGAACTCAGGTGCATCGAAGGCGGCGCGGGCGTAGCGTTCGGCATCTTCTAAATCAAGCTCAAAATAAGCGCGCTGCGACTGTGCTAGATCGGCTTCGATGCGCAGCGTAGCGAGTGCAGTTTGGCCTGCACGATCTGCATCAAGCGGCGGCTTGAGCTTGCTTAGTCGCGTGATGGCTTCATCCAAAGCCACATTCGCATCTTTGGAGCGCGCGACGCTGCGATAGGTTTCGGAAAATCCTAACAGCATGCCGATGCGCGCGTATTCTAAATCGAGGTTGCCAGGGTCAGTCTTTTCAATGCTGGCAACTAATGCCTGCGCCTTAGATAAAACGCTTGCCACCGTTTCCGCCCGCACACCGCGCGATTGCCGCAGGTTTTGCGCCAAATCTCGGGTTAGGGCGTTCACGGCCGTGACTGAGGCGCTAAAGCTCAAATGCGCTTTGTCGCTTGATAATTTGGCATTCCAGGCCATCACCAGCGCCACGATCGCAAGCACGGTCATCGCGCCCGCAATTAGGCTCAAGCGCCGGGTGCGACGCGTGCGCTGGCGTCGATCTGCATCTTTCGAACGTAGGATAAAATCACGTTCTGCTGGGCTGAGCAGCGTCGCCAATTTGCCGTCGACTAGCTCCAGCGCATTAAAAAGCAGCGCGCCGGCAGGCAAGAGCGCATCGCTGTCGCGCTGCCATTCGCTTAACGGTGCGGCCAAGCGGGCGCGTAACAGCACGGCGGCTGAAATCTCTTCCAGCACCTGCACCGCACGCGGCCAAGCGCGAACCAGGGCCTCATGCGCCACCCGCACCTGCGCGCCATCAACGATCAATAGCCGCTTTTGCACGAGTGCGGCGATCAAACGCGCGCGCGCCTGTCTAGCATCAACCTCTATATATGCTGGCGTTTGCGCCGCCGTAGCTGCTTTGCTGATTGCTTCCGGCAGCGGCACCGGCCTACACATCGCCTCACCCGAATCGCTGAAACCCGCAACCAGCTCGCTCAGCAGGTGCGGCAGCGCCGCCTGCGCGCTCGCATCTAAGCTTGCATACGCCGATTCCGCCGCCGATAGCAGCGCGCCCTGCACGCCGCCCAGCTGCCGGTAACGGGCAAAAGTCAACGTCGAGCCGGTGCGACCTTGAAACAACTCCTCTAAAGTCAGCTGCATCATCGCGAGCGCGTCACTGCCTGCTAAATCCGCCAAAATCAGGTCGGCAAGATCGCTACCATCTGCCGCGCGTTCAAATTCAAGTTTTGCCGCAGCGGCCGGGCCGCGCAACATTTCCTCGATATCCACATCACTGGGTGCGCGCACATCGAAGCTTAAGCCTACATCTTTAAGGTGCGATAGTTCGGCGTGCTCCAACAAACTGGCATAGCAATCCGCGCGCATAGTGGCGACGATGAAAAAGCGCCGCGCTTGCAGCAATGCTAAACACTGCATGGCGAATTCGGCGATCAGCGCATCGGGCTGGTCAAACAGTTCCTCAAATTGATCGATCACCAGCAAATATTGTGGCGCCAAATCTAGCGATTTACCCGCCATATCTAGCGCTTCGGCGGGCGAAAACATCAATTTAGCCGTGGCGCGCGCCAAAGCTGCCAGCGGATCGCTGCCGGGGCGCATCTCACTCACATGCGCCAAAATCACGCCATGCGCATTCATATGCGAACGAAATTGCGGCACGATGCCAGCTTTAACCAGCGACGATTTACCCGACCCGGAAGCGCCCAGCATCAGCAAAAAACCCGCTCCTTGCTCGTGTGCGCGCAATAAACGCTGCCACGCCAAATCCAGCGCCACCCGGCGGCCGAAGTAAACGGCGGCGTGCTGCTCCTCAAATGCTGCCAAGCCCCGAAACGGCGAACCCAAGACTGCGCTATTCCAGCTGGGCGCATCGCGCAAATAGCCTTGTTCTAAAAGCCAGCCGCGCACACATAAGTCTAACTGGCGCTGTAGTTCGCAGACGTCAGCAAAGCTTTGAAACGCGCGCAAAATTCGCCCAGCTGGATCAACAAACACGCGCTGCCAAAAACGCTCCATCACCTCACACTGCACGCGCGCATCTGGCGCTAAAAGTGCTGCATTTGCCGTCTTTCTAAACATATAGAGCTGCGGCACCCCCTGCGTTTGTGCGTGCAGCAAGCTGGTTTCAATTTCATAAGCGGTGCCACTTTCAAAAGCGCTGCCGTCATCGCGCCGCGCCACCTCAATCGGCAACGGTGTGCCCATGCGCTGATACAGCATCGCGATGACCAAATCGCAGCTCGTTGCCTCGACAATTTGGCTTTGAAACCCAGCGCGCGCGCTATAGCTTTTTTCTTCCCAGCGAATCACCTCAAAATGCACCACGCCCAGGTAGTCGCCATTGATGCGCGCCACCACCCGCTGCACCGCTTCGCGCTCGGGCAGTAAATCACCCGGTGAGGAAACGAACAACTTGAGCTTTCTCTCCGCCACGCGTTAGGGCCTTTTGTGATGTGGGGATATTACGCAAGATCAGTTGGGGCGACTAGGTCAAAGGTGCCACTGTGGCTGACGATGCCACCACCACCTTTGCCTACACCCCTTTTGGTGCGATTGAACGCGTGACTCAGCCTGACGGCGCATTCCTGCAATATGGCTACGATCAAGCACAGGATGGCGCGTCAGTACGATCAGCTGAGCGGTCGATATCCGCACCGGCTCTTTAAAAACTTTGCCCGACACTGATGGCGACCTGTCGGGGCGCGTCGTAGGTCTGCTGTAAAAAACCATACTCGGCCAAATTCAATGCGTCAATAACGACTTGTTTATTGCCCAAATTGCGCGCGCTCAAACGCACACTGGTGCTGGTATTGTCATTGCTCAGTGCCAAATCCGCGTTGAGCAATGTGCGCGAGGCGGAGGAAAGCAGCAGGCTATTGGTGTTATCAAAATAGATGCGGCTGCGCATGCTGGCGTGCAGGCCCGCGCTGAGCGTCCAATTCGTGCGCAAGTTTGCGGACCAATCCAAGCCTGCGATGGCGGCATTTTTTGGCGATGCGGTTAGTCGATTGCCAGAGCGATTGACGCCGTTAGCGTCTATAAAATCAACAAAACGTGTGTCCAAATGCGTGTAGCCCGCGCTTGCGGAAAAACCCGCTGGCAGCAGGGCGCGCAGGTTCAGTTCAAAGCCTTTGATGCGCGCATCGGCGCTGTCTAGAACCTGGCGTGTGGGCGGTGGCGATGGCCGCAGGGTGAAGTCTTGCAGGCCATTGTAGCGATAGTAAAAAGCGCTCGCCTTGGCCTCAAGCGTAGGCGTAAAACGCCACTTGACGCCGCTCTCGAAGGCATTCAAAAACTCTGGTGCTACCGGTCCAATAGCGTCAAAAGGGAATAGCGCGCCGCCGTTGAAATAGCCTGATTTAAAGGCGCGGTTGGCGCTGAGGTAAACACTTTGATCTTGCGCGAATTCATAGCGCAGCGCCGCGCGCCAGGATGTCGCGCTGTCGGTGTTAGCGCCGGTGCGCAGTGGCGAAAGAATGGGTTGCGCGATTGCTTCATTGAAACGCGTCTCAGTTTTGAAGGTGTTGCGCTCACGCGTTGCCCGCAGGCCTAAGGTGGCAAACCAGGATTCTTGAATCTGCCAGTCGGCTTCCGTAAACGCCGCTAACGATGCGGTGCGCTGCGTGTAGCGCTGATCTAGGCGAAATGGCCCCTGGAAAAATAGTGCGGGGTCAGGAATAAACGGCACGCCCAGCGCGCGCAGGCCACCCAAGGTATCAAAGCGATTGGTGGTATCTAAGGTTTCGTACAGTGCAAATACGCCCGACTGCCAGCGCCCGGCATGGGCCGGCGCAAAATTTCCGCGCCAGCGCAGCTCTTGGCTGGCCGATTCACTGTTATTAATGAAATCCAGCGCAACAATATTCAGCGGACTGGCGTCGGTGTCCTCACGCACATCGCGATCCGCGCGTCGATAGCTACTGATGGCGGTGAAAGTGATATCGCCTGCACGTTTGAGCACCACGCTTACGCCGGTATTGTCGATATGCTCGCGGTCGTTACGGTCATAGCCTTCCGAGTATGGATCCGGCGTGTAGCCATAGCCCAACGCATTCACGCAGCGGTCAGCGAGCACGTTGGCGCTGGTGCAGGGAATCAATCTAGGCCCCGTGGGCGAGGGCACCGCAAAGCCGACTGGATCAAGCAGCCCCAACCCTTGATGCGCGCGCATGCCAGCGCGATTGATGCCCCAATCGGCAAGTATTGACGCAGCCCAGGGGCTGTTCCCTGCAACTTCTACGGTCAAACGCAGGCCGTTCGCTTCCTCATCACTTTCTTTGCCGCCGCTTAAGGTGTTGCGTACGAACCCATCTGAGGCGCGCACATAGCCAGCCAAGCGCGCGATGGCCGGGCCGAATTGACCTGAGTCCAGCGCAAACTCGCTAGCTTTCAAGCCGAAGTTATCGAATTCCACGCCCGCTGTGCCGACAAAAACCGCCCCCGGTTTGCGCGGATTAAACACAATCGCACCGCCCGTTGAGTTGCGTCCAAACAGTGTGCCCTGCGGGCCTTTCAGTACTTCTACACTGTCTAAATCAAACAGCACTAGATTTTGTGCGATTGGTGAGGCGATGAAGCTATCGCCTAAATACACCGCGATGCCAGGATTGGCGTTCGGGTTGATATCGTTATTGCCAATGCCGCGAATAAAAAACTGCGGCGCGCTGGCACCAAAAATGGCGCGATAGGTAAGCGAAGCCGACTCTTCACCCAATTGCGACGCGCGAATCGCGCCGCGTGCACGCAGCGCATCACCGGCGATTTTTTCAACGCTAACGCTTGTTTTGGAATCTGCTTTTGCTTCCCGTGTGGCGCTGACAATAATCGGCGCGAGCGTTTGCTCTTGCGATGCCGGCGCTGCATTGCCCGCATGAAGGTTCAAAAACACCAAAAGAGGCAGCGTAATGATCATAGTTAGCGGTTCCAATAAAACGAGGTTGCCCGGCATGTTTTGCCTCGGCAAAACAGGTCTGGTTGGTATGTTTTGCCGAGGCAAAACGGGTTGGCGACATGGCGTGCCGGGAAATAGCTGGCCAAAACGAATGACCTAAAAAAAGCGGCGATGCCAAATCGCACATCGCCGCTTTGGGTCAGTCAGTGAAAACTACCTGACGCGTTCATTAGCGTCCGACGCCGTTGCGGCGGCCCAAATTACGACACCAAACGCGATCTTATTGACAAAGTCGGCCAGGTTGTAGATCAGGTTGAGGGCGTTGGCATCGCCACCGGCTGCGTAACCGTAGATATAGCCTAGCGGATAAATTGCCCAGCCTACACTGACAATTAAACGCAACGCCCTAAAGGCTTTCTTAGACGCCACCGTGCCTGAGTTCGCGTTAATCTTGCTAGCTTCGCCGACAAATATTTCATAAATGATATAGAACCACGCTGCCGTGCCAAGTACAAATAAACCCCATAGCATGGTTGTGTTAGTCGGATTAACTTCGCCGAGGTAGCCAGAGATCAGCATAACGAGCGAGGCTATTAAAAGTCGCCAAAATAGGGCGGTGCTGACAACGGCAATCGCGGAAAGAATTAAAAAGAATTCAACAATCTGCAGCGGCACCGTCAAAATCCAGTCGACGTAGCGAAATACAATTGGGCTAGCGCCGGTCGAAACCCACACACCACGCATATAAAAGTAATGCATTGCGGCAATACCAGTCACCATCGCCGCGACTGTAAGCGAAGTTTTCCATTTGCCGATCGCCCGATCCCGTTCCACCCAGAAAAAGAAAGTGGCAGCGACCATGGCTGCTGAAATAATCCAAAAAGACACACCGACGTAGTCAGCGGGGTTTAGCATTAACATTTTGTCCATAATTCTCTCAATTAGTTTAAGATTAATTAATTTAATTGAGTGAGTACGCCGCACGCGAAACAAGAATATTCATTTATTCTAATTTCGACTCGTAACTACCGACTCATTTTACTGCGATTGATTTATTTTTCAGCTAACAATTAATTCTATAATTTTTTTCATTATTGTGATACCTCCTTTTTTATTTCAATCTGGCGTGGCCTTTAACGCCTTCGAGTCGTCGTGTTGAAGACATGGTCGCCGCTTAGCACGCAACAAATATTTAACAATATTTTCTGTCATCCCAATGTGATTAAAAAATGACGGCGGCGTGTATTTCAATTACACATAAGGTCCGGCCTTCCATAAGCGCTAAGCATCGGTGCCATGCCCATTTGGCACCCACAAAATCGCGTAAACTGCGGCGCATTGGCTTCTGGCGGGGCAGGCGGTGGCATTAAACCCAATTACAGAATCGATTAGCGATTGGCGCGCGGGGTCAGACGGTGCGGAAGCGAAGTTGCTAAAAATGGTGTATCCGGCAATGAAGGAAATCGCCGGGCGGCACCTGCGCCAAGCTAATCAACTTACCCTACGCCCGACCCAGCTTGCCAATGATGTGTTGATGCAAATGCGCGAAGGTGCTGGTTTGGATGCTCAAAGCACTAAGCATTTTTACGCTTTAGCGGCGCGCATGATTCGATTTCTAATTGTTGACCATATTCGCGCCAACCAAGCGCAAAAGCGCGGGTCGGACGTAGTATTTGTCGAGCTTGAATTTGCCGCCTCCGAAGCGGGCGGCATCAATCCCGCAGACAATCTGGACTGGCTGGCGCTCGATACCGCCCTTGTGGCGCTTGAGCAGGAAGAAAAGCGTTACGCCACCTTGGTAGAGCTGCGCTATTTTATGGGCATGTCGACGCGCCAAGCGGCAGAGGCAATGGAGGTCAGCATCAGCACCGCAGAGCGGATCTGGCGCTATGCGCGCGCATTTTTAGCAGACAGGCTAGGTGCGCCAATTTCGGTGACAGTCTAGTCCGCAGGCAAAGGAAATGCCCCTATGCCCTGGGCCGGTTGCACCCTAATTTAGTTCTAGACCTACACCCCGTCAATTTGCCGCCTGTAGCTGCAGTTCTAGTTTAGAATCCAGGCATGCGATTGATTGGAAAACTAATAGGTGCCTTAGCAGGTCTACGTTTTGGCATGCCCGGCATTGCGGCGGGCATGGCGGCTGGACATCTGTTTGACTCCGGCGCGCTGCGGGCACAGTTTAGTTTTGGCGCAAATGTGATGAGCCGCACCTTGTTTCAGCTCACCGGCCACATTGCGCGTGCCGATGGCCGAGTGTCGCAGCGCGAGGTGGCGCTTGCTGAGCAGCTATTCGATCAGTTTGGCTTGGAGGGCAGCGCGCGCAGCGATGCGGTTGCGCACTTTAATGCTGGGCGCATGGATAGCTTTCAGCCGGAGCCAGTATTGGCAAAATTCGTTGCTCAGTTTGGCTTACGCTCGGCGCAAGCCGAACAAATGTTGGCGGCGCTAATTGCGATTGCTTACGCCGATGGCGGCATGCTGGGCAATGTGCGTGCAGCCCTGAAAGTCATCGCCGTTGCACTGGGCTTTCGCGAAGATGAATTCGTGCGTGAGCTGGAGCGCTTTGCGCCAACGGCTGCTGAGGCGATGCAAGACAGCATTGAGGAAAGCTATGCAGTGCTGGGTTTGGCACCAGGGGCCGACGCGGCTGCGGTCAAGCTCGCGTATCGCAAGCTGATTAGCCAATATCACCCCGATAAACTTGAAGGCGCCGGCATCCGTGGCGACGCACTAAAAGGCGCGCAGGCAAAAGCAAAGGCAGTGCGTTCCGCCTACGAACGTTTGAGTGCGCAGCTAAATGATGCTGCCCTGAAATAGCGCCCGTTTTTTATTTCTAATTCCTAATTCCTAATTCCTAATTCCTATGACCCCAATCATTGCCCCTTCAATACTTTCCGCCGATTTTGCCCGCTTAGGGGCCGACGTTGACGCTGTGCTCAAAGCTGGTGCTGACTGGGTACATTTTGATGTCATGGATAATCACTACGTGCCCAATTTGACCATTGGGCCATTGGTGTGCGATGCGCTGCGCAATTACGGCATTAGCGCGCCGATTGATGTGCACCTGATGGTGCAGCCTGTTGATCGGTTGATCCCGGATTTTGTCAAAGCCGGGGCCAGCTTGATTTCTTTCCATCCGGAAGCCTCGAATCATGTGCACCGCACAATTGGCTTGATTAAAGATTCAGGCTGCCAAGCGGGTCTAGTGTTGAACCCAGCAACACCGCTTTCCATACTGGATTTTGTTTTGGAAGATTTGGATTTAGTGCTGGTGATGAGCGTTAATCCAGGTTTTGGCGGGCAAAAATTTATTGCCTCCGCCTTGACCAAGCTGGCGGCGGTGCGTCAGCGCATCAAGCAATCCGGCAAAGCGATTCGCTTAGAAATTGATGGCGGTGTGAAAACAGACAATATTAAAGCAATCGCTGCGGCAGGTGCGGACACCTTTGTGGCGGGTTCCGCCATTTTTTCTAGCAAAGATTACGCCGCAACGATTCGCGAATTGCGCGCCCAGATTGCTGTCGGCCACAGCGGTGCGGAGCAGGATGCTACTGGAGCCAGCGTATGATCCAGCTTGATGCTGCGGCCTTAAGTTATTTTCAAAAACTACTGGCGCAACAAGAGATTGCGGGTTTGGGCGTGCGCATGCGCGCGTATGCACCAGGTACGGCGAATGCTGACTGCAAGCTTGAATTTTGCGAGCCTGAAGAAGTGACGGAGACCGATTTTGTCATCGAATGTGAAGGCTTCAATATTTTTGTCGATGCGCTCAGCGCACCGTTTTTAGATGCCACCGAGGTCAGCTATCAGCTTGATGCGGCAGGCGGACAGCTGACCATCAAAGCGCCAAAATTGAAGGCAAAAGTTCCGGGTGTCGATGCCAGCGTGATTGAACGCGTGCAATACATTTTAGATTCTGAAATCAACCCAAGCGTCGCCAGCCACGGCGGCCGCGTCAGCTTGTTAGAGCTAACCGCTGACAACGCGGTGGTGCTGCAATTTGGCGGCGGCTGTCAGGGCTGCGGCATGAAAGATGTGACGCTTAAACAAGGGATCGAGAAGACGCTGCTGGCACGCGTGCCAGAAATTACCGCCGTGATTGATGCCACCAACCACGCGGCGGGGGCCAACCCGTATTACGTGGCACCAAAATAGCGTTCACGATGCAGCCAATGGATGATCTGAATATCGACCAACAAGCGTTTGCGCGGCTAAACCGCGTGCGTATCGTGCTGGTTGGCACCACGCTAACCCGCAATATCGGTGCCGCTGCGCGTGCCATGAAAGTGATGGGACTGCGCCGCCTCTATCTGGTCAAGCCGAAAAATTTGCCCGATGAAGACGCATTCGCATTAGCGGCGGGTGCCGATGACGTGTTGCAGCAGGCTGTTATTTGCGACGATTTAGCGAGCGCAATTGGCGATTGCACGCTGGTTTTTGGCACCAGCGCGCGCCGACGTGACATTGTGATTACCGAGTTTTCGCCTGCGGCGGCGGCACGTCAAGCGCTGGCAATGGCCGCAGCCAGCGAAGTGGCACTCGTTTTTGGCGCCGAACGTACGGGCCTGGATAACCGTGAGTTGAGCTTGTGCCAGGGCCGCGTCCAGATTCCGACTGATCCGGAATACAGCTCGCTCAATTTGGCCTCGGCGGTGCAGCTGATCGCTTATGAAATTCGCCTTGCTGCCTTGGCCGCTGCGAACGCAAGTGAGCATGCGCAGACGCGTGATGTTGCCCCAATCGCGCAAGATATTCACGTGCCAGCACCCGCGCTTGAGTTTGACCGACTCATGCAGCACTACAGCGAATTCTTAAAGCAGATTAATTTCTACAGCACCAAAAACCCGGAAAAGCTTTTAACTCGCTTGCGCCGCATTTTTCAGCGCGCCGCACCCGATCAGCGCGAGATCCAAATTTTGCGTGGAATTTTAAGTGAGGCGCAGTCGGCGTTGGGGCGTCGGTAAGGACCGAATTATGCACCCGCTATGTCGCAGCTTAAGACGGTATTAGGCATCTTCAAGATGCCGCCACCTCCACAAGTCTTGGGCAAAAAAAAACCAGTGCCAGAATTTGGCACTGGTTTTGGCGGATATAAGCTGTTGTTCGGGTGATTATTTTGCCGTTTCGGCCTGACACGCAAGCAAGTCGTCGCTTTCAATCTTCCAGCCACCATTGCCACAAATGTCAACAGCGCTTACTACACACTCGTCGCCGTCTTCATCTCGTAACTTCACGTCATATGTTGCACAGGGAACCCCGGTAAGCGTGAAGCTATCGCCGGTCGCAACAATTTGTTCGCCAAGTTGGTCTTCGCCCCATTCTTTTGAGTCAACATGGGAGACAAACAAATGCGTTAGCGTCCAATCCGAGTTGTTGGTGATTTTTACATCTCCTGCTACGGCAAAACTACTAAAGCCAATAGCAATGGCCAAGCTAAAAATTGTACGTTTCATTTGAGTCTCCAAGTAGGTCAGGGGTGCCGGCTTTCCGACCGCAACAGATTCGCAGTCACCGATTTATGGGTGCTGAATTAGCTTAGCCAGATCTGCAGTCGTTTATTAGGTTTTTGCGAAAAAGGCACGATGTTTTTCATTTCGCGCTTTTTAGCTCAGCGCAACCTTAGAACCTCATATTTATGAAACAGCGGCTAAATTTAACCGCGCAGCTTGCCAGCAACTTGCTGCACACGCGCACCCATGCGCTTGGCGGTTTCTAAATCGCCAGTGGGAATATCGGCAGCGGGGCTGGTTGGGCCAACTTGCGCCATCGTGCCGGAATTGGAGCCGATGCGATTGAGCTCGCCATCATTCAACAGCGGCTGGCCCACCCAGATCATGCCCAGCTGCATGGACAGAGTTATGAAGTATTGCAAGGTCGATAGCTTGTCGCCGCTTGGGCTGGCGGAACAGGTGAAGCCGGAGGCCACTTTGTCCTGCCAAGCGCTGGTAAACCAACGCTTGCTGGTGGCATCGGCAAATTTCTTGAACTGCCAGCTTGCCATTCCCATATAGGTTGGGCTACCAAAAATGATGCCGTCTGCAGCATCTAATACCGCCCATTGCGCGTCTGTTAAATTGCCTTCACTATCAATAGTGATGAGTTCGGCTTCAGCACCGGCAGCGACGTATTCGGCCACTCTTGCCGTGTGGCCGTAGCCGGAATGGAATACCACTGCAATTTTGCTCATTGGGTTTGCTCTCTATTTTAATGGGTGATGGAGGTACTGCTAAAACCGCGTGCGCGGCCCTTGTTGATGCTTGGGCGTGCTGCCAAGGCAGCACTTGCGCACGCAAGATCACGGAAATTAAGGCGCTAAATCGAATACCAACACTTCCGAGTCTTTGCCCTCGGACAAAGTCAGTAGCTGCTCGTTGGCAAGCAACAGTGCATCGCCGGTCGCCAAAGGCACTGCATTCGCCGTAATCGAGCCGCGTGCGACAAACACATAGCTCAAGCGCTTTGGATCGAGCTCTAGCTGCTGGCTTTCGCTGCCATCAAACAAGCCCGCGTAAATCCGCGCATCGGCATGAATCTGCACGCTTTTCCTTGCGCCGTCTGGGCTAACAATTAAAGCTAGAGTGCCGCGTTTGTCCGCATCACTGAAGCTCTTTTGCTCATAGCCGGGTGCTATGCCATAAGCGTTTGGCAACAGCCAAATTTGCAAAAAATGCGTTGTTTGCGTTTGCGCGTGGTTAAATTCGCTGTGTTGAATGCCGCTGCCAGCGCTCATTCGCTGCACTTCACCGGGCACGATGCTGGCACCGTTGCCCAGCGAATCTTTATGCCCAAGCGCGCCGTCCAGCACATAGCTGATGATTTCCATATCCTGATGTCCATGCGTGCCAAAGCCCGCACCCGCAGCGATTCGGTCTTCATTGATGACGCGCAAATTGCCGATGCCCATGTGGTTGCGATCTTGATATCCAGCAAAGCTAAAAGAATGAAAACTCTTGAGCCAGCCGTGGTCGGCATAGCCACGTTCGTTTGATTTGCGCACCGTCAGCATAAATATTTCCTTGACATTAAGCTGCGCCTGGATCGGCGCAACTTCAACATATGCTGCGCCTGCTGATTTAAATTAGAGCGCCTACAATTGCTGGCATCATTCAAAAAATTTCAATGATAGGTGTGCGTAAAATGCCGCAAGTGCAAGCAATTACCCCGGAAGCGATTCGCATGCTCGGCAAAATTGCCGAAGCTGGCAGCATGGCCGCCGCCGCTAGGGCCATGAATTTGGTGCCCTCAGCGCTGACCTACCGCGTGCGGCAATTGGAGCGCCAATTGGACGTGTTGCTGTTTGACCGCAGCACCCGTTATGCCCGCTTGACTCTAGCCGGGCAGGAATTACTGCGCGAAGGCGTACAGGTGTTGGAGCGCCTGGAAGGGCTAGCCAACCGCGTGCAGCGCATTGCAACCGGCTGGGAGCCGCAGCTAACCTTGTCAGTGGACAGCATTATCGTGCGCGACACGCTCTGGCAACTGTGCGAGCAATTTTTCGCGCTGCGCGCGCCGACTCGGTTAAGAATCCGGGAAGAGACGCTTTCTGGCACGCTCAACGCAGTGTTGGAAGGGCACGCGGATTTGGCGATCGGCACGGTAGACAACGTGGTGCGCGTGAACTTCCAAAGCCGTCCGCTGGGGGAAGTGCCGTTTATTTTTGCGGTTGCACCGCAGCACCCGCTAGCAAAGCTCAAACACGCGATTAGCAATGCGGAATTAGCGCAGCACCGCATCGTCGCGGTGGCCGACAGCGCCGTGTCAGCAAAAGAACGCGACAAAATTAGTATTGGCATCCTGACCGGTCAAGAGGTGTTTACCGTGCCGAATCTGCAGGCCAAGCTGGATGCGCAACTGCGGGGATTGGGTTGCGGTTACTTGCCGCGCTGCTTGGCGCAACCGTATTTGGACAATGAACAATTACTGCAGCGCGCAACTGAAAATACGCCGCGCGTCAGCCGCATTGGTTACGTCTGGCCTACGGTGCCGAAGGTGGCGCTGGGCAAAGCGATGCTGTGGTGGTTGAAGGAGTTGGAGAGTCCGATTACTAGGCGGGCGTTGTTGGAGGTGCAGTAGGTTTTGGCACCCGCTTATTTCAAATCTCTACGCGCTAGTTCTTAGTTACCTAGTTCTTAGCCGCCACCACCCCATGCAAATCATATTTGCCCGCCTTTTTGATCTCAACCTGCACAAACTGCCCAGGCCGAACCGGGCTGGTTATGCCGGTCACAAACACTTTGCCGTCAATTTCGGGTGCGTCGCTGGCGCTGCGGCCGGTGGCGGTTGCGCCACTCACTTCGTCAATCAAAATGGTTTCGATACGGCCGACTTTGCGCTTTAGCCGTTTGGCGCTGATTTTCTGCTGCAATTTCATAAAACGCTCGTAGCGCTCTTGCTGCACTTCCGGCGCGATGGGGTCGGGCAGGGCATTGGCTTTGGCACCCACGACTGGCGAGTATTTGAAGCAACCCACGCGATCTAGTTCAGCCGCACTCAGAAAGTCTAAAAGCTCTTGAAATTCCGCCTCGGTTTCGCCGGGAAAACCCACGATAAAGGTGCTGCGCAAAGTCAAGTCGGGGCAAAGTTTGCGCCACGCCTGCACGCGCTCTAGGTTTTTGGCACTCGCCGCTGGCCGCTTCATTAATTTCAGAATGCGCGGATTCGCGTGCTGAAAGGGAATGTCCAAATACGGCAAAATCTTGTTTTGCGCCATCAGCGGAATGATTTCATTGACGTGCGGGTACGGGTAGACATAGTGCAGCCGCACCCAAACCGGGTTCAGCGGGTGGCTGAGCTCGCTCAAGCCCTCGCACAGCTCGGTCATGCGCGTGCGGTAGGATTTATCCCGCCACTGCGCTTCGGCGTATTTGACATCCACGCCATAGGCGCTGGTGTCTTGGCTGATGACGAGCAGTTCGCGCACGCCGCCTTTCACCAGTTTTTCCGCTTCAATAAGCACCTGATCAATGGGGCGGCTGACCAAATCACCGCGCATCGAGGGAATAATGCAAAAGGTGCAGCGGTGATTGCAGCCTTCTGAGATTTTCAAATACGCGTAGTGTTTCGGCGTGAGCTTCAAGCCCGCAGGCGGCACCAAGTCCAGATACGGGTCGTGCTTGGGCGGCAGCTGCTTGTGCACTGCAGTTAGCACCGAAGCATAGTCCGCCGGGCCGCTGATCGAAAGCACGTCGGGAAAGCGTGCGCGGATGGTTTCGGCGCGCGCCCCTAGGCAGCCGGTTACCACTACTTTGCCGTTTTCTGCCATTGCTTCGCCGATGGCTTCCAAGGATTCTTCGACCGCAGAATCGATAAAGCCGCAGGTGTTGACCACAACAATATCGGCCGAATCGTAGCTCGGCACGATTTGGTAACCCTCGACCCGCAGCTGGGTCAGAATGCGCTCTGAGTCCACCAGCGCCTTGGGGCAGCCTAGGCTAACGAAGCCAACTTTCGGGTTTAATGCGCTCATAAAATGGATTGACGCTGTTTAAGAGCGCAGATGATAACGGGGCGCGGAGTATACGGTGGGGGTTTGGCTTTGCCTGAATAGGGCGAGTATGCTCGCCAGCGCTTCGAGTTGGATTTGGGCTGATGAGCGTCTGTGCGAGATTTTGCGACCCAAGCGGGCATTTTGGAACTCGCGATTCACATTATTCATTCTGTTAACGGTTCTTTCACGCAGATAAAATTTAAACCGCAATTTCTATTGAGTTAGGTTTTTGGCGCTGCTGCGGTTCAATTGTGTGCGTCTACATAGCACGGGCCGCGAAAAGAAAACGCTATTTTAAATTTCAGGCGATCCCCAGGACGAATATGGGGCCAAGCAGATTGTTCCTTAAGTTCGCTCGAATGCAAAAAGATATCTGAAGAGATTGAATTACACTCTACAAAAGCAAAATCCCCCGTCAGTCGTCGGACCACTGTCCAGTAAGTGCAAAGAAAATATAGGCAATCTCTTAAGTGCCAACAGTTCGTACTGGCAGCGTCACGGGCATATTCCGACCGTCTGGAAGTAATTCGAAACTGGTAATAGGGGGTTGGCTTAGGCAACCGGCTGAGGTAGCCATTTCGAGATGCGCGTTCGTTTTGTCCTCATTTACCAATGTCCGCCCCCAGTTCTTTGCTAACCTAAAAACCCAAATTCACAGGTTTGGCCTATGTCCTTTGATTTAACCCCCGATTACCGCGCGTGGCTGGGCGCGCTCAAGAGTCGGTTCCGACAGGTGCAGCTTAAGGCGGCAGTGAGCGTAAACACGGCGCTGCTGGAATTTTATTGGGACTTAGGCGCTGATATCCTCCGTCGCCAAGCCGAACACGCTTGGGGCAGTGGCTTTTTGGCGCAGCTGAGCAAGGATTTGACCCAGGAATTTTCCGAAATCAAGGGCTTTTCGGAACGAAACCTCAAATACGTTCGGCAGTGGTATGTGTATTGGCATGAATCGGTAATTGGGCAACAGGTTGTTGCCCAATTGGTAGCTATCCCGTGGGGCCATAATCTTACGATTATCGCGAAGTGCAAGCAGCACAATGAAGCACTGTACTACGCGAAAAACACCCTCGCACATGGCTGGAGCCGCAGCGTTTTGGTGCATCAGATCGAAAGTCGACTGTGGCAACGCGAAGGTAAGGCGATTACCAACTTTGCGCAAACCTTGCCGGCGACACAGTCAGATTTGGCGGCGCAACTATTGAAAGACCCTTACATATTCGATTTCTTGTCGTTAAGTAAAGAACACACTGAACGCGAGCTGGAAAGTGCGTTGACGCAGCACATCACGCAATTTTTGTTAGAGTTGGGTGTCGGTTTTGCGTACTTGGGGCGCCAAGTACCCTTGCAGGTAGGCGAGCGAGAGTTTTTCCTAGATTTGCTGTTCTATCACGTCCGCCTGCACTGTTATGTGGTGATAGAGCTGAAAACCGTGGATTTTGAGCCGGAGTTCGCGGGCAAGCTCAACTTCTACCTCAAGGCAGTGGATGAGAAGCTGCGCAGCACAAATGACGCGCCTAGCATTGGCCTGCTGCTGTGTAAGAGTAAAGATCGGCTTGTTGCCGAATACGCTTTGAGCGACATTCAAAAGCCCCTGGGGCTATCGACCTACAGTTTGTCGCACACGCTTCCCGAGGGGCTAAGGGACAAGTTGCCGAGTATTGAAGCAATCGAAACTAAGCTGGCGGGCGAATGGGGCAAACATGAGGATTGTCCGACTCGTTCCTCCCATGATTTTACTGCGCCGGACAAAATATGACCATTCGGCATGCGCTGCGATCTTTGAGACGTACACCGGGGTTTGTGATCACGATGATCCTAACCCTGGTGCTGGGCATAGGCTCGGTGGGCGCGATGTTCGCCATCGTGTACGGTGTGCTGTTGGCACCACTGCCATATGGGGAGCCGGAACGTTTGGTGAGCATCACCCTGCAGGCGGCCGAGCAAACTCAGGTTAACCAGACGCCTGCACACTATTTCACCTATCAGCGCTACGCGCGGCAGCTTGGCGCAGTGGCTTTGTACCGAACCGGCAGCAGCAACATTCGCAGCAACGGTGGCACCGCCGACAGCGTGGTCGCAACTTGGATCAGTGCGTCAATGCTGCCACTGCTGCAAGTTCCACCCTTGCTGGGCCGATCCTTTTCAAAGGAGGAGGAAATTCGGGGTGGGCCAAACGCGGTGATTTTGAGCGAATCCGAATGGCGTACCCGTTTTGACTCGGCACCGGACATTATCGGCAAAACTCTAATCGTCAATGACGCCGCGCGCGAAATCGTTGGCGTTATGCCTGCGGCATTTTCATTCCCTACGGCCGCTACTCGCGTGTGGCTGCCCGTCAAATATACCGACAGCCCGACCGTCGGGGACTTTCTCTATTCGGCTGTGGCACGTCTGGTGCCAGGGGCAACGGCGGAACAGGCGCAAGCCGAACTGAGCGCCATTCTGCCCCGCATGGCCCAAGCCTACCCGCAGCTGCAATCCGGTGCATCGACAGCAACTTGGTTGGCTGAGCAGCAAGCCACCCCAACGGTGCTGCCATTGCGCGATGAGTTAACCAACGGCATCGCGCAAACGCTATGGCTGCTGGCCGCAGCGGCAGGGCTGGTGCTGCTGGTGGCATGGGCCAATGTGGTGAATTTGATGCTGGTACGCGCTGACGCCAGTCAACTCGAACTGGCGGTGCGCCAGTCGCTGGGCGCGAGTCGGCTGCGCATTGCAACCCATGCTTTTAGCGAATCCGTTGTGCTAGGCCTGATTGCCGGAGTGCTAGCGCTACTGTTCGCCTACTGCGCGGTCAGAGCGCTGGTTGCGTTCGGGCCACCAGATATCCCACGCTTGGCAGAACTAGGCGTTGGCTGGGCAACGACGGCTTTCATCACGCTGGTCACGATCGTAGGTGTACTGATTGCGGCGCTATTACCCAATCTGCGTTTTAGGCTCGGAAGCCTGGCGAACAAGTTGCACGATGGCGCGCGCGGGCATTCGAGCGGCAAGGCTAGGCAGCGCGTGCGTGCAGCAATCTGTGTGCTCCAGATTGCTATGGCGCTCGTGGCCACGGTCGGCTCGGCATTGCTGTTGCGCACTGCACATAATTTGTACCAAGTCCGTCCGGGCTTCGATGCAAATGCGGTGATGACTTTGCGAACGCTACTTCCGCTTGCCAGCTACGACGATGGCGATAGAGTTGCCTTTCATGCACGCTTGACCGAACGGGTCGCGCAACTGCCTTCGGTGCGCGCGGTGGGTGTGGCGATGCAATTGCCGTTGAGCGGTGAACCGGAGTTACATCAAAACTTTGCGATTGGTGGCGGACGGACGCGGTCGCTGCCGGTCAATGTCATCGGCAATGGCTATTTTGCCGCGATGAACATTCCCCTGCTCGCCGGCCGCGATTTCCGGCCGCTTGAGCGAGAGCTAGGCGGCAACATTGTGATTAGCCAACGTGCGGCAGCGACACTCTTTGGCGACGCTACCGGTGTGGATGCGGTTGGCAAGCAATTGACGCTGGCACCCAACGGGCCGAGCTACACTATCGTCGGCGTTGTTGGGGACGTGCGCAACGAGGATTTGGGCAAGCCTGCCTCGGCGCTGATTTACCGGCCGCAAGCGCTACCGATCAATGCCAACATTGAGCCAAGGCCGCAAGTTTCGATGGCGCTCGTGCTTAGAACGAGTGGCTCCGTGGCGGCGATTATGCCTGCGATTCGAAAAATCGTGCGCGAGTTAGACCCAGCGGTGCCGATTTATGAGGTGAAAAGCATGCAGGAGGTGGTTCGGGCATCGACGGCACGCTTGTCTTTTGCACTTACGCTGATTACCGTCGCTGCGCTCATCACTTTGGTGCTAGGCGCAATTGGCCTATATGGCGTCATTGCCTACAGGGTGGCACTGCGCGCGCGCGAGTTTGGCGTGCGCATCGCACTCGGTGCGGCCCCGCGTCGGGTCGCAGTGTCTGCCGCGATGCATGGGATCAGGCTGGCGGCACTGGGTGTCATGGTCGGTTTTGCCTTTTATGCGCTGGCAGCGCCGTTCTTACGTGCGTTTCTTTTTGGCGTGAGCTCCAGCGATCCGCTGACGCTGACTGTCGCTGCGCTGGTGCTGCTGGGTGCCGCCACGCTTGCCAGCGTTATTCCGGCGCGCCGCGCAGGGATTGATCCTGCGCAGGCACTTCGAGCTGAGTAACTGCTTGTCGGTAAACGATGGTGACACAGTGATTTGATTGCCCAGGCAAACAAATGATGCGACCGCTGGTGGTCGATGCCAACATTTTGATTAGTGCAGTGCTGGGAACCAAAGTCTTTGAACGAATGAAGGTAGCGACCTGGACATCCGCTAATGTCGTGCATTACCTCAACGGCATCGATTTCAGCCAAATGCTGCCGGATTGATTTTTTGTTGAGTGCGGGCGGGGGATCAATTGAGGGACGCCGAAGCTTGGACAGAAAGCCGCGATTCAAACTGGCGCAGTTTTTGCAAAAGCCTCGGCAAACCCGCCACAAAAAGTGATTTCGTGTGACCAAATTAGGCCAAATTTTCCGTCGGATCGCGCACAAGCCGGCGCTTGCAGGCTTTTCAATTGCTTCACTGAGCTTAGGTTTAGCCGCGACTACTGCGATTTATTCTATTGTCGATGCGGTGGTGTTGACGCCGCTGCCGTTTCCCGAATCCGAAAAGCTGGTTCGCATTTACGAACAAAGTGCGGACGGTCATGACATGGCGCTAGCTGGCGCGAACGCAAGTGATTTAAGTGCGCGGCAAACTCTTTTCACGGGCTTGGCGCGCTATCAACAGTATTCGGCTAGCGTCAGTGCGGCGCGCAGCGCAAACGCAAATGCCAACGCAAATGGCGGTTTGAACAGCATTCAAGCGCAGGTCTATTTGGTCGAGCCAAATTATTTCTCGGTGCTGGCGCTCAAACCGATTCAAGGCCGCGCTTTTGATTCGGCAAGTTCCACCGGCCAGGTGATCGTCAATGAGGCCGCGTGGCAACAATTTTTTCCTGGGCAAACCCTTGGTGCCACACCTGCCTATCTAAGCAGTGGCGATGCCACCGGTAATGTCGTGGGCATCGTGCCGCAATCGGCAAGTCTGATTCCAGGTGCAGCGGTGTTTTTCAGCTTGGATGTCAACGCGGATACCAGCGCACGCAGTGCCCACAATTACGCGGTCATCGGGCGCATTAAACCGGGCGTTGATTTGGCGGCGGTGCAAGCGCAGGCGAAAAGCATTGGCGGGCAAATTGAAGTTGAGCAGGGCGATAAAGTCGATCTGGTTAGCTTCAGCGTCAAGCCCTGGTTGCAAGACTTGCTCGGCCCAGCTGCCAGCGCGCTTTGGCTGGTCATGGCAGCTTCCTTATTGCTGTTGTTGATCGGCTGCACCAATGTTGCAAACTTATTTCTTTCCGATCTTTTACTACGCCGCCGGGAATTCGCGGTGCAGGCAGCGCTCGGTGCGACGCCGCAAGTTTTGCGCCGTGGGCCAGTGCTGGAGCTGGGGTTATTG
>JAYUUS010000082.1:0-5153 GCA_043754435.1 Rhodanobacteraceae bacterium | reverse complement strand
ACTCGCCTGGGACACGCAGCTATTAACGCCCCTCAAGATTTTGGTGGTTTTTCTCCATGAAGGATCACACGCACTGGCAACGCTGCTGACCGGCGGCCGCGTGCTTGCCATGCGTATCGTGGCAAATGAAGGAGGTGAAGTGCAGTCTATCGGCGGCTGGCCCATTGTGATTATTTCGGCGGGCTATCTTGGCTCTTTATTGTGGGGTGCACTGATACTCATTTTGGCGGCGCGCTCTAGTGCGGATCGCTGGATTATGGCCGCGCTGGGCGTTGCTATGCTGCTATTGACGGCATTTTATGTGCGTAATCTTTATGGCTTTGCTTTTGGGCTGTTTGGGGGCTTAAGCGCTCTGGCAAGTGCGAAATTCTTGAGCGCCTGGATCAACGATCTCATCCTAAAACTGATCGGTATAGTCACCATGCTCTATGTGCCAATCGATATTTTTTCCGATACGCTCGCGCGTTCAGGGCTGCGCTCGGACGCCCGCATTTTGGCCGAATACCTAGGCGGCACCACGATGTTTTGGGGTGTAGTATGGCTCTTCATTTCCGCGATGGTTATTCCGGCGGCGCTGTATCTTGGTTTGAGACCGGGCAAAAACTAATCACGCTTTCGCAGCCAAGTCCAAAAGCGGCTGTCCGTGTAAACGCTGCACAGTCCAATCATCTTGTGCAACAGCACCGAGCGCCCGATAAAACTTCAGCGCCGGTTCGTTCCAATCCAATACCGCCCATTCAAAACGCCCACAGTCTAGCTCAACCGCGCGTTTGGCAACGCTGGCAATGAGTTTGAGTCCAACGCCCAAGCCACGCGCAGATTCACGCACATATAAATCTTCCAGATAAATTCCAGGCTTCGCTAAAAAGGTGCTGTAGTTTTGGAAATACAGCGCAAACCCACACGCACTGCCATCTACTTCGGCGATCAAGACTTCGGCACAGGGTTTGCGGCCAAATAGGGTATGAGCTAGACTTTCTTCGGTGGCGTAAACTCGATCCAGTAACTTTTCATACTCAGCAAGTTCGCGAATAAAGCTTAAGATCAAAGCGGTATCGTCAGCACTTGCGGAACGAATGACCAGCACGCCGCTCTTGCTCACGAAAGCGCCGCCGACAGCTCAGCGATCAAATCACCTACGTCTTCGACACCGACACTGAGGCGAATCAAACCGTCGCTCATCCCCAATTCGGCGCGTTTTTCCGCAGGAATTGAGGCATGCGTCATGATTGCTGGGTGTTCGATTAGGCTTTCTACGCCGCCCAAACTTTCTGCCAGCGCAAACAGCTCGCAGCGCTCCAGCATTCTCGTCGCGGCCGCCAAACCACCTTTGATCACCACGGAAATAATGCCGCCAAACCCCGACATTTGCGCTTTTGCCAGCGCATGCTGCGGATGGCTGGCTAAGCCCGGATAGATCACCTTTTCAACCGCCGGGTGCGCTTCCAGAAAGCGCGCGATTTCCAGCGCATTTTGGCAGGTGCGCTCAACGCGCAAATGCAGTGTTTTCAAGCCACGCAGGGCTAAAAAGCTATCAAATGGCCCCTGCACTGCGCCCACAGCGTTTTGCAGAAAGCTTAATTGCTGAGCGATCTGGGCGTTTGCAGTCACCAAAACGCCGCCGACGATGTCTGAATGCCCGTTTAAATACTTCGTCGCTGAATGCAGCACGACATCACACCCGAGCTCGATTGGGCGCTGCAAAATCGGCGATGCAAACGTATTGTCCACCACCGTCGTTAAGCCATGTACTTTGCCAATGCGCGCCACCTCGGCTAAATCCACCAATTTCAGCATCGGATTAGTTGGCGTCTCGACCCAAATCATTTTGGTGTTGGGCTGCATGGCCGCTTCAATGGCCCCGGGCTGTGTCATATCAATAAAGCTGAACTGCAAGCCGGCTGAGCGTTTGCGGACTTTATCGAATAAGCGAAACGTGCCGCCGTACAAATCGTCCATCGCGATGACGTGAGCACCGCTGTCCAACATCTCCAAAACGGTTGCCGCCGCCGCCAAGCCGGAGGCAAATGCAAAGCCATGTGTGCCTGATTCTAACGCCGCGATGCAGCGCTCATAAGCATTTCGGGTGGGGTTTTGGGTGCGGCTGTACTCATAGCCCTGATGCACACCGGGGCTTTTTTGCACATACGTGCTGGTCGCATAGATCGGCGTCATAATCGCGCCGGTGGATGGATCAGGACTTTGCCCAGCATGAATTGCCAGCGTCCCTAAGCCGTGTTTGCTTGCGTTATTTGAATCAGTCATCGCTAGTTGCCCGAAAATTTATGTTTATCCGTTTTGCCAAGGCAAAACACTTTATGTCTATCTGTTTTGCCAAAACAAAACAGACGGGCGCGTAGCGTGCCACAGAACGCGCCATATTTTTTATGGCGAGTTTCGAGTTCTAACAATCGCTATAGCTAAGATTAATTCTTTGATTTGCGCGCCAGCCGCTGCTTTTCGCGTGCCGCCGTGCGAAGCTCGTGCAGGCTGCCATTTTGGCGCTCAAACTTACCCAACCCGCAGGTGGCCCCAGAATTGCCGTATGGTTCGAAAACTTTAATGGTGTCTAAGTCACACAGCTGTGCGCCGTGGCTTTCATAGCTAAAAGCCTCGTTAAAACCTAAGGACGGGCAGCTGAAGTCGAGCGTGTTTTTCCAAACGCTGCCATCACGCAGCTGAAACAAAATCGTCTGGTCGTCTAATACCGCTGTGCTGCGTAAATTGTGGGTGGTCAAACAATCGCGCGTGGTCGCGGAGTGCGTTTTTGGCGACGCATCGGCCGCCGCTAATAGCCCAACAAGTACCCATGAAATCAACATGGCAGGTTTTCCTTTCAAGCTTGACGCAAATTCGTCGTACCCCAATATTACGACTTAAAACCCGCCGTTGGCGCTGAACGCAAACGCCCGCTTACGTTTAAAGGGCTACTGCTGCTCAATTCGCTTTAGGGTGATCTCCGGCAGGTTCGGCATGGCCGCTGAAACTGGCAACTTGAGGGTGTTTGCATCGGCCAGTACCGCTTTGATTGGTGCCGTTTTCTTGTCTTTTAGCAGCGCGCTGCCCGTGCTTAAGCACTGCCAACTGCCCCCGGTAATTTCCCCGGACGCCGTGGTAGTCAATGATTGATCCGCACGAATTTCAAAGGAAAGCATTTCGCCGTTGTACTCGGTGCGCCACAGCCCAACTAAACCTGAGCAATCAGGTGTGCAGCCAGTGAGCATCACCGCTGCTGCAATAATTGCCCCGCATTGGAGGTAACTTCGAGCCTTGCGGGTCAATTTAAAATCATCTCGCACACCTAGCTTCGCTCGCATCGTTTATTCCTTGTTAAAATCCAGATAACTTAATTTTGCGGCATTGTGTCGCATTCTTAGCTTGATAAGGCACTGGTAGCGGGAAGTAATTGCTTATTCCAAAATTGAAATTTAGCCTTTCGCTACTCTTGCTTACGTCAGGATGCGCGCACTATCAAGCACAGCCCATTGCGCTTGCTGATCTTAGCCAAGCACAAAACCGGCATTCCTTGGATGCGCCCTGCATCAAAGCGGTGCATGCGAATGTTTTGGAGTTCTCAGAACTAGAGTTAATCGCCGCAGCACAGTGTTTTAACCCAGAGCTGGCGCGGGCCAAGGTGGCAACGCCCTTAGCGCTCGCAAACGGTGAACTTGCCCGGCAGTATCCCGGTTTGGCCCTGGTATTGAATGCCGAATACGCGCGCAAAGCGCCGGAATCCTCGAAATGGTTGGCCGGTTTTAGTCTGGACGTGCCGCTTGATTTCGGCACGCGCAAGGCCGTGCGCATTGAGTCCGCCGCACAAGCGCAGGTGTTAGCGAACCTCGACAATACGCTGGCGCAGCGTGCGTTGGCGGGCAAAATCGGCGCAAGTGCCGATGCCCTGCGCGCGACTTTAGGCGAACAGGCACTATTGCAGACGCGCGCGCAGCAGGCGCGGGATTGGCTCAAATTCGTCGATCAACGCATTTTAGAAGGCCAAGCCACGCGCCCGGAACGGCTAAAACCGCAGCAAGAGCTATTGGCGACACAGGCGGCATTGCAGCGCGCTAGCGCCAATGAACGTGCCGCACGCAGCCAGCTGGCGCAGGCATTGGGCGTGCCGTTGGCACAGGTGCTGAATTTACGTCTGGCACCAGACACCGCACAAATACCGCGCGCCTCGCCAAAGCAAGACCCAGCCCAGCTCCAAGCCGCTTTGCTGACACGTCCAGAACTTCTTCGCGCCCTGGGCCAGTATCAATTGGCGGAGTTAGCCTTGCGCTTGGAATATGCCAAACAATACCCTGAGCTGCGCCTATCTCCAGGCTATATTTGGGAGCGCGGCTTAGTGAAATTGCCGCTGGCTTTGGGTGCACTTTTACCACCGCTAGATGGCAACCGCCGCGCCATTGCGGTAGCACTTGCGGCACGCAGCTTGGCCGCACGGGAGCTGGAACTTATACAAGCCAACATCAGCGCTGAAATTGACCTAGCGTTTGCGAATCAAGACGCTGCGCGTTCGGCTTGGCAGCTGGGCCTACAGCAGTTGGCGCTAGCGAATGCTGAACTGAGTGCGGCAAAAGCTGCATTTGACGCCGGTGAGCTAGACCAGCTTGGCCGTTTAAGCGCTGAGCTGCATGTGAACGATCTAATGCTTGCAGTGCACGCCCTGGAAGTCCAGCTGCATTCAAGTGAGCGCGCCGTTTCGCTGGCGCTGGGTAGCGCACTTACAACCGATTCAAAAGGCAGCCATTAGCGATGCGAATTATTCCAAGTGTAGTGCTTGCGCTCGCGCTGACTTTAAGCACGTCGGTATTGGCGCAAGTAGAGCTCAAACTTAAAGCTGGAGTTGCGCAAAATTTTGGCGTGGCGACGGAATTGCTAAAAGGCACCGCCCAAAGTTCTACCCGAACGCTTGACGCGCGCGTGCTTGATCCAAGTTCGCTTTATTCGCAAACAGACGAGTTGCAGGTCAGTAATAGCGCCTTGGCCCTTTCCAGCGCACAAGCGGCGCGGATTGGCCGTTTATATCGCAATCAGCAAAACGCCACGCAAGCGGCGCTCGCACAGGCAACACTGACCGCACTCAACGATCAAAAAACTTTTGCGATGGCGCAAGGGGCTTTACGTACGAGCTGGGGTGATGCGGTGGCGGG
>JAYUUS010000081.1:0-15674 GCA_043754435.1 Rhodanobacteraceae bacterium | reverse complement strand
CGTTTCCTGCGTCAGTGACGCGACCGCTAATTCCGTTGCTGTTGCTCAGCGCAAAATTGATGTTGGCCACAGTGCTGCCTGCAGCGACGGCAATAGGCATGACGTTTGACGGCGTACACGAACCAACACCGGTGCTCACTGAGCCGAATCCACTTGGGCATGGCACGTCTTGGTGCGCTTCGGGAATGTAGGCGTCAAACGAGCTGGTGGACGTTGCCGCGTAATAGGTGCCAGGTACTAGGCCGGTGACAGAGTAATTGCCGGTGGCATCCGTGAATGCCAGCTTTTGTATCAAGCCGCTTGCATTGTAGATACCAACGAAGCCGGAAGCTAACCCCGTGCCGTTTCCGGCATCAGTGACGCGACCGCTAATTCCTCCAGCGCCGCTGGCGCATTGCCCAGTTCCGTTCGCGGATTCGGCACTCGCCACTGGATCATTACAATTGCTTTCGCTAGACACCAAAGAATTGATAACCGAAACGGCGTCGTTCGCACCACAGTAGCGTTGCACGGCTTCCTTCTGCCGCTCTGCATTTCGGATCTCATACGCGCCTAATGCGTTTTTGAGTTGAAGTTCGGCGCGTAAGAGCATCACCTCGCACGCAGGTTTCGCAAATGGCGAATTCACAGCACCGTGTGCCTGGCCAGCAAGGCCAGCAAGGCCAGCAAGGCCAGCAGTAAAAATCAAAGATAAAGCAAAATAATCGACACAACGCATGAAAAATTCCACGTAAGAGAAGGTGAGCGGGTTGCGCCCACCCCAATTCTAGAATTTGATCACGCTGAGTGCTCACGCGCCCGTCGCATTCATTCACATAGTTGGGCGGTTTCAGTATTGCGCAGTCTTGGCAAAGCCTTCGTAGCGCGTGCACAGTTTTGTAGTAGCGAGGTCAACACAGCTGATTCCTACTACAAATTGCCGGCGGACACCTAGTATTTGGCGGTATCGCGCTATCATCACTTTTCCTAGCCGCATGTCGGCTGAATTCAAAGTTAGCTACTCACCAAACGGATGCTTATGGGCGAAGAAGAAAAGTCGATGAAGTTGGATGATTCTGACTATGAAAACATATTCCTAAGAGTCCGCGAAAAATTGTTTGTCCAAATGGCTCTAACAATCGGTCTGATTGTAGCGATTGCTGGTTGGACAAGTTGGAAAGCGGTCGAGGCGAAAATTGCAAAAACAACGAGCGCTTTCGTTGACAAACATGTTCAATCGAAAGAATTTCAAGCAGCAGTTGTTTTTGAATACCAAGCTCGGTTAGCCGATCTTGAAAAGCGTTCCGCGGTGCTGTCAGATGAAATACAGCGAAAAGAGATCGCAGTAGCAAGTCTGTCATCAATTCCGATAAAAATTGATGGAAGCAACATTGAGCTCATGAACGCAACGGGCCGGAGTTTTAAGATTCTGACCGGGGTCGTGAAAAGCGGTGACGATGTGCGCTTCAAGCAAAAGTTTCTCGTTGCCCCAGTTGTAGTTGTGGTGATCGACAGTGACGCCAAGGCGAGGATCGGCTTGATTCACAAAGGTAGCATTAGCGATGCATTTTCTATTGGAGCCACAACCGAAGGCTTCACTTTGCCACACAATACAATCGCATCGTTTAAATATCGATGGATCGCGATAGGTGAGTAAGTTAACAATCACAGCCAGCTGTTTGTTTCGCGGCTTTAGAAGGTGCAGGCTGCCATGCGGCATCAGTTCGTTCCATCGGGAAAGCCACGATAACGTATTTTATCGTGTTAAATTCATCAGAAAACAAGGAAGGCAAAATGATTGTCAACGGGTACGAAATCGTTCAAACAGAGGTTGAGCCTCCAGAATTCATTGTGCGCTTTCCAGGGGGAGGCATAATTTCGTCACATCCGACTTGCGACCTCGCTAGGAGTGCTGCGAATGCGCTTCAGCCCCGTGTTAATGCACTTGAGCGCGCCATCACAAAACGCGACCAAAATCCTATCGATTCAGACGACGACCCTAAGAGCAGTTTTCGCCCCGGATAATCTGGTTTCGATCAATTCACGCTTTGCGAGTAGCGTTCGCGCCTGTCACCCAATGCCAGTTGCACGCATAGAAATGAATTACAGGCCGGTCGTTACTCCGGCTTAAAGCAAAGGACTGGGTGCGACGCCAGCATTTTCCCGTCTCCAGGCGTCCTAGCTATTAGACGACCTCGCTTTCAGGTGGTGGGCCCAACATTTTCACCCTGCGTGTCTACGATTCTCCACGCCGCTGTAAGTTGCTAAGCATATATCTAGATTGTATCGTACGATACAAACATGCAGCCAACCCTTACAAGCGCGCAAGAATTTCAAACGGCGTATGACCACTACAACGTTGTGCTGTTCAAATCGGAGCTGCCGCAGTGCCTCATTACGCTCCAGCGTGTGACGAACTGCCTGGGATATTTTTCATCCAAAAAGTTTGTGGCTGACGCAGGCGCTACCGATGAAATCGCGATGAACCCGGAATTCTTTACCGGCAATCCAATCATTCAAACACTTCAAACGCTGGTGCATGAGATGGTGCACCTTTGGCAGTATCACTTTGGAACGCCCAGCCGAAGGACGTACCACAATATTGAGTGGGCGAATAAAATGGAGGCCGTTGGCTTGATGCCATCGAGTACTGGCACAGCGGGCGGCGCGCGGACCGGTCAAAATATGTCGGATTATCCGATCATAGGCGGCCCATTTCTTGCGGCCAGCGAGCGCTTAATTGCGGCGCAATTCCAAATTAGTTACGGGGATCGCATCGCAAAGCACCTGGGACCAACCGCAAGCAGTGAAGCACTGTCAGAAGTAGTGTCCGTCGGATTGCTGGCCAGGCCGATCGCAAGTCCTTTGATCCTTAGTCATGCAGAAAGCAATGTAGCTCGTAACGATCGCGCGAAATTTCAATGCCCGCTGTGTGGTTTAAGTGCCTGGGCAAAGCCCAGCGCGAATTTGATGTGTGGTGACTGTGACGAAGCGCTCGTATGCCAAGCGTAAGCCCGCTAGAAAAGCCGTCGCAGAGTTTGCGATGCGATCGTGCAACTGTCGTATTAGTGCCGGAGAACAGGCCAATGGGTAACGAAACTAAAATTTCTTCTGCAGGCACGGATGGCATGACCACTGAACTCATCACGAAAGTGAACCGTCTTACCGACCGGCAATTTCATGCGCTCGCGGCGCTGCCGGCTGAGTTGGAGTGGTTTTCTAACATCGACAATCCACGCACGCGCCTTGCGTATAAGGCAGACGTTGGCGCGTTTATGGCGTTTGTTGGCATCGAACACGGCGCGCAGCTCAACCAAGTGGGTCGTGGCCATGTTTTAGCCTGGCGCGCGGATCTGGAATCGAAAAAGCTAGGCAGTGCGACCATTCGACGCAAATTGGCTGCCGTGAGCTCCATGTTCGAGTACCTGGCTAATTTGAATGCCGTTGCAAGCAATCCGGTGAAAGGCGTCAAGCGGCCCGGAGTGGAATCATATGAGGGAAAAACGCCGGCGCTTTCTGACGACCAGGCGCGCCGGCTGCTCGCCGCGCCAGATAGCGTGACGACGAAAGGCCTACGTGATCGCGCAATTTTGTCGATATTGCTTTATCACGGCCTGCGTCGTGCCGAACTGTGTGCGCTCGATGTCGGCGATCGCGAACTTCGCGCCGGCTTAATGCACCTGCGTGTGCACGGTAAAGGCGGGAAGTTGCGCTATGTGCCGCTACATCAAAGCAGCGCCGTTGCGCTGCAGGCGTATTTGGATCACTCTGGCCATGCTGCAAATAAGGCTGCGCCCTTGTTTCAAGGCACGCGTGGTACGCGCACCGGCGAACGTTTTGGGCCTGACGGCGTCTACAAAGATGTGATGTTGAAATATGGCGTCGCTATCGGCTTGGCCGATATGAAATTGCTGGGCCCACACGTCTGCAGGGCAACTGCAGCGACGACAGCGCTCGAACGAGGTGCCGACATTGCTAAGGTGCAGGAGTGGCTTGGGCATTCCAACATTGCCACTACTAAACTCTATGACCGGCGGAATAGTAAAGCCGAGGATTCGCCGACGTTTAAGGTTTCGTATTAATTAAACTGCTCTAGCACTACCCAGCGTCGCCAAATGAAAAACGTATAATCTGACTCACCCTGGTAATCGAGCACTATCAAAATGGACGCGAATACAAGCAAAAGCGACAATGAGTTTTTCGTAAGCACTTATCCACTTGAGTGTTTCGTTTTGCTTATTGGCTTTACCTATTTGCTTTCCAAAGTGCATGAGTCGCTTGGGTTCTTTTTAGGCACGGTTGCGATCATCGCCCTAATTTTGCGCATTGCATACGAAGTTCATTCGCTGCGCCCAATATTGCTTTCGTCGATATCACTTGCGCTGCTTTTCGCATTATTAGCGTTCAAAGCTATGCGAGTGAGCTACGAATTGACTGTCAGCGCGTATGGCGAAGACAATTACTGGCTAGCCCTTAATTATTTGGGTTTGCCTTGGTATTCCAACCCGCTCACCTTTAAGTTGCTGATAGCGGCTGCTTTATTTTTGGCAGCCTTTGAAGTGTTGCGATTTTTCGCCAAAATCCGAAGGGATTGACTATTTTTGGACAACGAATGGAAAACCACTATTTTCATATTACGTGCGCTTGGAGTGTTGGCGAGATTTTGCGAACTGGTGTTTTTAAGCCATTGTCCAACGCAAAATTTAACCACGATAACGGCATAAATTTATTTCGTAAAGGCGAAGAATATTGGGCGCGGCAGCCGAAGCGATCCGGTGTTCTATTGCACGTCGCGTGGGCTGGTGAAACTGAGGATTGCGCCTACGACTCTAGGCTGCCCTACCGACCTGACGTTTTGCGCCATTCCGCTCCTTGGCGGTGCTTTTTGCCACCCGGCGGTGCGCTGGGACTACGCGTCACTCGAGTCGAGTTTGTTGAAGGGGCACTAGATGAGCTTGTAGGCAATCCGCCCTATTGGCACTACGTTTTGCCGCCAGTTTTGCGCCGAAACTTATTACGCAGTGCTAAGTTGCACGTATTGCGGTCAATGCGCGCCGCATTCAGACCCACGCCACTGAGGATTAAAATATCAGCCATTTGAATTGAAAGACGAAAAAATCAAAGCATTTATTGCTAAGCAGGAACGTGATTTGAACATGTGGGGCGGGTTCCCGTACCAGCGGGCAGTTAACTTTGCCAAATCCGTTAATGGGAAAGAACAATCGACCGAGTTGCTGCTTCGCAAGACGGGGAAACGTGGTCGCTTACTGAGGTGATCCGGTAAAAGAAGCGCTGCCACACGTTATTGAAGATGGTGGATCAAGAATTCTCGCAATCCCTCTCGATGTAACGACTCATCAGATGTCAGATTCGTCCCGCACAATTGGTGGCGGTCACTGTACATGTCGATGCTCAGCCCGTTCTTTTTACGGGCACCGTGTTTACAGCCATAAAACGATACCAAAGCGGCTGCGATGCCTAGATTACTGACACATGTCTCGTCGTCGAACCATTCTTCTGCTTTGAACTGAATGTATACGGCAGCGCGTTTTACACGGAGTCCAGCGGGCGCAATAACCGTTACGCCTTGGTCGCCGATGTCGTAACAGTGGCGGATCAGGAAAGTCTTCCACGGACTGCGGTTGTTCACCACTAGTGCGTCAAAGGGCCGCTGAATAATTTTTAGTTGGTCAGGCATTCGTTAATTTCCTATTTATGTGTGTGAAGTAGGCTTATCAACTCGTCTGGGTTGCAGTGTTGACAAGATGATCCAAGACCATCTGTATGACAGTGGTTCGGGAAACACCCAACTCGGCAGCCAATGCGTCATAGAAGGTCAGTGTGCGCCTGGTCAACCGCATGCTGGTCGGTTGTTCTACAGAGTCGTAACCGTCTACTGCCGCCGCGCAAGCAGCGGCCTTTCGTATGGCTGCTGTGGTCGCAGCATTCAGCAAGGCATCAAGCCGAATTTCTCGAATGACCATCAAAAAACCCCTGGCAAAACCCGCCAGCGCACGTTAGCGCGGTAGGTCAAATAAGCCGGCGACTGAGCCAGCAATTGCTCTTCTTTTCCGATGCGTACCGCCTGAAGCAGATATAAGCCGATCAACAAACACGCGTTCTTAAGCGAAAATGCGCCCAGTAAAAAGCCAATGTGTGCGACAAAATAGCCCAAATAGATCGGGTGGCGCACAAAGCGATAGGGCCCAGTGGTAACTAATCCCCGCGCAGCCGGCAACATACCGAATGAGCGACCAAGCGTCAGTTTCGCCGCTATTTGCCACGCTAGCCCGGCAATCTGAAGTGTTATGCCGAAATTTGGCAGGATAGGACTGCCTGACTCCAAATCAAAAGTCATGAAATAGAAGGTGGCCAGCGCAGTAGAGAAGCCGGCACTGAGACTGGTATCCACCTGGGTTGGCCGGCGGGCTACCAAATAGATCACAACAGTGAGCGCTTCGCTAACGAGCAGGACTAAAAATACCCATCGGCCCGTGTGTGCATAGGCACTGAGCGCATTGAGCGCAAACAGCACGAGCAGCAAGCTGGCCAGAATTTTTACGAACCAATCAAAGCCGGGCAGCGTGCGAAAGCTGGTCAAGGTGCGGGTTATGTCGTTGTTGATCGTGTTCATACAATCCCCAATTCTCGATTTTGCTCAGACTGCCAGTTCTCGGCGGCTTCGCGCCAAGCGGATTCGTCTCGGTCAAATTCCTCCAGAAAGCTGCAAAGCGCCTGAGCCGCCTCGGTAAGCGAGCTGTAGGTGCCTCGGTCGGTGTAATCCTCCCGCATGGGCGAACAGCGGTTAAAATGAAACCCAAGATGGGTTCGTACTTCATAAAGGCGATATTGCCAGCCAACGCTTAATACTTCTAACCGGTCATGGCTGGCCCTGGCGTGATCGCTACTTTTGTTAAAGACATAGGTCGTCAGCAACACAGAACTGCCCTCCGGCTTGTCTAGTTCGTTTACGTCACCGCGCGCGTGTGCGCACGCTAGTTGATAGGCGTTTGGAAAGCAATTCTTAGCGCGATCGGCCATCGCGTTGAATTCCTTGCTTGAAAAGTTCCAGCGGTGATGTTCGTGCTCGCTGCCGTCAGGGTGAAGAAAGATCAAAGTGAAACCGGACTCGGTTTTGATTAGTTTGTAGGTGTTCACCACGACACACGCTCCACAATGTGGGGGTTTGGCGCTGGCAATTCGCCAAATAGTTGATTGCAAAATTCTGCGCGCACAACGACGCAATGAAAGTAGTGCCGCCAGCGATTTGCTTCAAAGCGGTTCGCAGTGCGGTAGCGTTTCACATAGTGCCCTTCTGAGTGTTCAAAGCAGTCCGATTTGAATACATTCATTTGGCAGATGCGCCATCTGCAGTTGGTTGCTTCGGCAAAATCTTTGAAAATACGAGGGCTGGCGAGTAGCAAGCCGTCCTGATGCGTGTGGATGGAACTGGCAGGTCGGTTAATTTCAGTGGTTTTCAATTGCTCCTGAATCCAACTTAAGAACTGGATTTGTTGTATATCCGGGTCGATTGAAAGTGCAGGCGTGTCGTGCAGCTGCTCAGGGCCATTAGGTTCGTCAACATTGTCCGCTGGCCTTTGTGCTTTGGATTGACCTCGCTTAATCCGACCCATGAGCGTGTCCATAATCACTTTACGGCGCGCACTGGTACGCCCTGCGTGGTCTTTTCGCCGCTCAAGGTCGTCTGCGTACCGCCGAAGCGCTACCGCTAGTGACAGGCGTGCGCGTTCAATGATTTCGGGGGAGTTGAGCGCCTCCGTCAAAAGCGTGTTGACTAAAAAGTCAGGGCCAAGCGGCGTTGGCTCCGACAATTGCTGTACGGCGCGATACAGTTCGGCGCGCACCTGAACTCGTCGGGTGAGTTCTCTAGCGGCCTTCATGATGGCGGATTCTCAAACCCGCTCTTAAACATCGGGTCAGGCAATACAATCGGTGAAGGGATCTCACCATCGCAAACGACATTGCCGGTGCGCGATTTCATGCGAATGGTATCGGCGTTCATGAAGTGCTCGATCAGAATAGGCTCCGGTGAAGGTGCCAGACTGATAGCAATGCCATTGAGGATCAATTTTGGCACGACCGCTGTGGGTAGTGTTGCGCCAGTGCTGAGCCTACAACTATTCGCAGATGCATTCACCGAGTGTTCGCTCGGCGCATAGAACGCCTGCACGAATCCGCCCGCCAATTCGTACCATTTGCCATCGAGCTCAAGATAGCCGGGCAGCGTTGAAGGGACGGGGCTCGTGGTGCTGAGCTGCCAGCGTACCGAACCTGGCACACGGGACGCATGGAGGGTGTTGTTATCGGGTTGCTGGAAGATGACATTGCCCATACTCTGCAAAAAGGGCGGCACCACGGGATGCGTCTGGACTAAGTTGCCATTCAGGTCGTAAACCTGCAGCACGACGCCATTGCCGTCAATGATCCGTGTCATGCCTTCGCTATCCGTCGTGCGCCAATTTTGCGCGTGTGCGAAGTCGGCTTGAAATAAGCCACCGATGAGTGCCAACGCCAAGAATGAGTAGGTGCGCATTTGGATGATTTGCATGCAATTTCCATGGTTTTAGTGCTGAAAGCAAAGGCGTGCTTAGCTAAAACGCTAAGCTGATAAAGCTAGTCACGCCCCTGTGAAACGTAGGGTTTACTTGCTCAAGGCAGCTGAGGTGGCAGCATCAAGCACGCCAGACACCGGCAGGCCCCGGATGGCCTGAAACTTCTTGATTGCGCCGCTTGTACCCGCACCGGCTTGACCATCAATCGCGCCTGAGTACAGCGTGAGTTCGGCAAGGCGAATCTGGGCGTTGCGGATACTCAAAGGCGCGCCGGTTTGAGCCGGAGGTGCCGCCCTATTATTGGCATTGGCACCGTCCACACCCAGCGCGCCACCCGTTCCTAAACCATTTGGCCCAGTGCGCTGCGCCGCATAACCACGCGTTGCCTGCACCATTTGATTAAACGCGTCCATAAATGCGCCGGCAATAACTTTGCCCTGAGGTGTGCTCTGCCAAGCACCCATTCCCACCGCGCCGCCGCCTCCGCCAACAATTGCGCCGAATGAAAAGTCTTTCTTACTAGCAACGCCTTCGCTGATGGACACCTGTACGCCCGAACGGCCATCAACCAGAATGAGCGATGTGGCAGCCTCAACTTTACGCATGCCGCCAGCGACAAGGCCAGCATAAGGATTCAGCATGCCGACTAAAGCACCCACGCCACCGCCGCCCGTTTGTTGCGCAAACTGGATCGACGGCGTCATGGTGTAGTCAGCGGCGACCATCTGACCTGCCCCCATGTTCGAGTTCGCGCGCAAATCTCCATTCCTAGCCATATCTCGCTCGGTTTGCATCAGCTCCATTGCGCGGCCACGATCCACGATTACAAAGCAGTTACTTTGTTGAATCAGTAAACGTAGTAGCGGCGTAGTCGCAGGCAGTTGATATTGCGTGGTCAATAGCTGGTACCAGTCTTGCGTTGTGTCTTCGACTACGGCCAGTGTGCCCAGCGGTGCGTCGCAGCGTTCCAGCTGGCTACTAGCGCCAACTGCATTGCCGCCGGCGGCGGAGCCAGATACGGGGCCACGAGCCGAGCGGTCGCCGACCATGACGTCGGTGGCGCAGCCTTGTAACAGTGCAATGGAGAGAATGGAAAGTTTGAATAATTTCATGTGTTGCCCCTATGTGATCTTGCGATTTGCCTAGGCAATTTCCTAAGCGAATGTGAAACGCCATCTGGCGAAATTTCGTATCTGCGCTGCTTGGCAGGTCTGTGGTGATCGTTCAGGTTTAGTGGGTTGATGATGATTTGCGATGCTCTAAGAAAAGTGACTCATGCAATTTCCTAGAGTTTTGGGCAAAGCGAGGCTTAGCCAGGACGCACCTGGCTAAAAATTGGCGGTTAAAAAACAATTAGGTAGTTAGGGTTTCGCGCATGGGCGGCATGCCGCGTAATCCGGCTTTATCTGCAATGTCGTGATAGATGTGCTCCGGTATAGCAACACTCGAATACACGGCAGTGTCGGTGTCGTGGTTATCAAACAACGCCATGTCGAGTGCGCAAAGATAGCGGTCGGTGTTGTACAGCTCGGCGAGTACCTTAGCGTCACCCATAAGGTTTGGTGCAGCCTGTACCGCGACGGCGAGTTCCCTTGTCGCTTGAATACGCTGATAAATGCCACCTCCCAGTGTGGGCTGGGTCTTTATAAATTCGTATATGCGGGCAAGATAAATACACATATTGTCGAACTGGCGCGTTTTGTAGATCAGTTGGTCGAGCTCGTTGCGCGTGTCCACCAGTGTCGCTTGCAGGGCTGCCGGGTTGGTCGCCTTTGAAAACGCATAGTTGATAAAAAACACGGTCAGCGCACCTAACAGGAATGCGCCGGCGGGAATCGCTATGGAAGTTAGGAACGTCATAAGTTCGCCTGGGTTGGAAAGGCAGCAGTTAAAAGTGTGTGCGGCAGCACATGGCTGCCTAGATAGTGCGCAAGCTTATTGATGCTGAACATCTTGAACCCATAGCGGCCTGAGTCGATGCAACCCACTAAACCCCAAACCGGCGTATCATCCGAACACTCCTGGAGAATTCCCGCATGTGGGCCTTGACCAAATACTGCGCTGAACGCACCCATTTCACGCCCAATATCGCGCTGAAAATTCTGCTGTCGTTGGTGACGGCAGCGGTCGCCGTGGCGACCTATAGCGTCGTGTTCGCGTTCGCGGTGCTCAAACTGCTCGGTACCGGGCTGCATAAGGTTTGGCTGACCCTCAACGACCCTGGGCTTCACATTGCGGAACTCAGCTGGGATGAAGTCGAGAATAATCGACTCGTGGACGAGGCACATTACAAGAGGCTTGCTGCGATAGATGACGAGTACCGTGACGATGATTGAGTTCATACCGCACGCCCGGAACTAGGGGCTCTTACTGTTGGTGCCGACTTCCCTGTAATAAAGCTCATTCCCTGGGCGATGCCTGCCCCACCGGGAACCATGCTCGCAATCTTTTGCACTGTCTCCATACCCTGTTTTGCAACTGTTTCAGCAATTTTGCTGTTGTTACTTGCAAATTGCTTAGTAATTCCGCTCAACTTATCCGCACCTTGCCACCCCGCAATGCCCAATATAAACGTCCAAATACCCGGCGCAAACATCGCTAAACCATTGGTAGTTCGATCCAGCAGCTGGCGCTTAGTACCTAGTTCTTCCATGTAGCCAGCAAAACTACCGTCATCGGGATACATGCTCATCAGGAGGTTGGAATCGACCCATTGCGTGATCGTCCACCACATTTGCCAGTTGATGACGCTCATCACCAAAATGCAGTATGTGACCATGACTTGAAAGCGCAAGCCTGAGAAGACGGCGACAAACGGGAACGCTAGATAAAGCGCAAGCAGCACGATTGATTGCGTGATTTGCGCCAAGTTGTTTTGTGTTTGATTTTCCGCACTTGAAAAAGGCGTGCTGACGGTGGTGCCGATAAAATTGACCGCTGTTATTGCGCCTTTACTCACGGCTTTGCCCATGCGCGCCATAACGCCCGTGTCTTGCTTGACTTTGCCGGTGTAGTAGCTCAAGTCATCCGAAAACAGTTCATCAACGTTGGATCTGGATAGCGCTACTTTGACCACAACATCGACACCATCATAGGAAAGGTCGGTATCGCCGCCAATGGCCGTGGTCAGTAAGGTCAAGGCATTCGCGCCCATAATGGCGTTAATTTGCGTTAGCGTATCCGCACCTATGCCTTCATAAACGCGGGTTTCAAGTCGACGCCACCAGTTGTTGCAATAAGGCCTCCCTGGCGTATTGGTGGGCATCCAGGATTCGCGCACGCCATCCCGGCTGGTGTCCCACGGGAAGCCCTGAATCGGCTCGCTGGCTTGCAAGGAACTGCCGCACGCCAAGACATTGTTGCAGGGCATATACAACCCTGGTGTACCCAGCAAAATGCCTGAACCCATCCAGCCAATATCCTCTTGGCCAAAGGCTTCCTCACGCGCGGTCAACTCGGCCGGTTTGGGTTTGTCGCGCCAAAAGTTTGTCCACTTATTGACCGCTGGAACATAGCATTGAACATTAAAAGCAGCTAAGTCGGCTTTCAGCTGACCATCTTCAATCTGCATACGTGCCAAGCTTTGATCGAGCAAGCGCATCGAGATGCGATCCGGCAGCACTTTGGTGGTGGCATTATTCATGCCGTGGCCAAACATCATCATCAGACGCAGCATGGCTGGGACTTTAATGCTGTAACCCGCTCCACCTAGCTCTGGCCCATTGAGCGCGAAACCGCGTGCGCCGTGCGTTTGTACGTCGGTTGCCGTCGTTACCGTCACTGGTGTCGTCGGCGGATTGTTGGCGGTGGCGAAGGTGGGCGGCGGTAAATAGCGCATCTGGCCAATATCCAGTGTGCCGGTCGGCCACACAAAAAATGCCAGCATCAAAAAGACGCCGAGAAAGCGCCAGCCCAAGGTACGAATGATGAACCATCCACCATCCGCACCGCCGATTCGCATGCCTTCCAGTACGGTCGTCCATGCGATCACGCCAAAAATCAGCTTGAAGATTCCGAGGCTCCAAAACAAGGAAAAAAACTCCTCTCCGGCTTTGAGGCCGTACAGCGTGGTGTACAGTTCCATGTAAGAACCGACGTTCTCTGTCACCTGCCCGATTTGCAGCAGCGGGTGTAGGTTGCCAAATAGGTGTGCGATGGTCATGGCGGCGCTCAGTTTGGCTTCGGTGTCGTTCCGAGATTTGGCTCGGTCTTGTCACTACGAATCGGGTCAATAACAGGTGCACTGCGCTGCATCTGCGCACGGTCAAGCACTTCAACAGCCGTGTTAGCGACTAATTCCTGGTTGATGCGCTTTTCATACATCAGCTCCTCGATGTATTCCTTAATCAGCGACACAACCTGTGTGTTATTTTCGACTGCAACGCTGGAGTTCACGACTTCCGGAACTTTTGAGCCGAGTTTGTAAATGCTGATCGCCATGAACGCCTTGGCAATCTCATTCTGCAGGGCAATTTCACCTGACAAGCGGTTGATGATGAGTTCGCGCTCAAACGCCGGCAGGTCACGAATGGATTTCATCAGCGCATCACTAATCGCGGTACCGCCGCGCGAGATATTGTCCCGCTGTGCTGTGGTGATGGGGCTTGACTGATACACCACCGTGGTCAGCAGCGGCTTGACACGGATCGTTTCTCTTGACACTTCCTCTTTTAAACCATAACCCACTTGGGTTTGTTTCAAACCGGCTTCATTGGTGGTGACAATGGTTTCGCCGGTGACGCGCTTGATGTAATCGGCGGCGCTGTCGGGTGTTGCAAACCAGTTATAGAGGCCAAAGAGGCCGAACGCCTTACTGGAAGCGGCCTTCTCAGCTGCCGTAGCACCCGATGCACCCGCCGGGCTGGCCGGATTGCCCGATTGCACCGCCAACCTAAAACCGGCGCGCATCACGTCACCACTCAGCTTAATGGTCGGCTGGTTCGTGCCGCCAGCCTTGGTGCTGCCATCACTTGCGGGCCACGCGATGCCGTTTTTACCGGCGTTAGCTTCAACGTTCTTTTGCGCTTGCACAACATCATTGCGTGAGTAGCTGGCTTCCGCTTTCCAATCGCTGACGCGCGCGGCTTGTTTGAAGTTATCCCACACTGCACCCGCACCGCCACCATTGGCAATGATAGTTTCCTCCATCGCTTTGCAATCCAGCCGTGCCGCGTTTGCGGACGCTTGCGCGCGCAATAGGCCGTTTTGCATGATGTCGTATAAGGTTGGATTGGCCCGCTGAATCAAAATTGCTGGAAGTGATGCGACCGCCGCTTGCGCATTGGCCACCATCGCATTGAGGTAATCGTCTGCAGCCGTGCGCACGTCCGACAGTAATTTATTGACCGAATTGCTAATTGAGAATTTGCCGCATGAATAGCTCCAGCTCACGTCGCCAGAGGCGTTGAGGGGCACCGCGTTGTACGACGTCCAGGCCGGTTGACTGATGGGCGCCGCACCGCCCATTTCGTAATACCAACCCGATTGGGCGCTAGCAGCACCCGATAGCGCGATGGCAGCGAACACACTGACTGCAGCGATGGCTGCGCGAGTGGTACGGATGACGCCCAATGGGGCTTTAACAGTCAAAAGCGAGCAAAATTGCATGGGGGTTAGCCTTAAAGAAAGAGACAAATTGCGGGGGTGTTGACTTCACTCACCAACACCGCGCCGGCGTTGGGCAGACAACATTCGTAGGGTCGCCAGAGTTGCCATACGGCGTCATCATCCAAACTGGCCAAGTTGCCAAAATTGAAATCACTGGATTCGCCAAACGGGCCGCAACTGAATTCCGGCACCGGCGCAATACGCTGCCATTGATCGGTGCGCTCATTAGCGCTTGAACCGGGTGCGCGGATGTACACATGAGGCTGCAAGCTGTTGGTGGCGATATCCGCGGCGCGCTGGGCGAATACAGCAGCCGCTTTATACGGGCTGGCTTGCGCGGCGAGCATGCCTGTACGTGGAAACACTGGCCCCCAAATCGAGGTAAACGTGCTGTTCCGGACTTCACGGTAATAGGGAATCCAGGTGCCGGGATAGAGCAATTCAGATTCAGGATTGCGCCAGCTCAAAAAATCCACGCCACTTTGGTAATACGGATAAAAGCTGGTTGTTTTAATCGGACACAAGCCCGGAATTGAAACACCAAACCCCAGCGGACTTTGTCCAATAGTCGAGGCTAATGGGTGACCATAAATCTCAGCCTCGCCAAAACGCATTTGTTCGCGGCGACCGTCGGTCGATTCCTTATTGTCCTGCGCCTGCATTTGATTCGCCGCTGGCGTGTGACGCCCGCCACCGACTGTGCTGCCGGACAGCGCTCCGTAGGCTTGGCTAACGCCAGCCGCGACGGCGCTCAAGGGCCGCATTTCCACCCACGGATTCGCACCCGGATGTTCAAATACGGACACCACGATATCCGGAAACTTGTGGCGTACCTTAAGCGTAGTTTCAACCCTGTAAAACGGCGGAACCAGAATGGGCCGCAACCAAATACAAACACCGATGACGCAGTGATCTAGACAGCGCAACATCAGTGGATTGACGGTAGAGGCGATAATTTGTGCACTTGTCGTTGAAGTTGCGAGCGCCGGTGCGGGCATCAGGGCAAAACCAAAGAGTGTGGCCAAGAGCGCTGGCAGCATTCGCAAGCGCATCATCGACCGCTCCGATAGGCGTTGAGGGCTTCTTCTATGGTGCGTGCGCCGTAATAAACGTGTGATTCGTTGATCACGACGGCTGGCACGCGATCAATTCTCAGCGCGTCTGCACGCGACTGGCCATTCGCGGCTTTGCTGAGCAAGTTCGCATCCGCCTCAGAAAGCGAGGTCGCACGCTGCGCCACTATGCGTGCCGCAGCCTCCATGTTGCGCGGCAAACCGACAGCCATTTTCTGGTTGAAGCGTTCTAGGTCGTCCAGGTTCCACAACTCCAGCGTGCCGGCATCATCTAGTGCGACAGATTCCGCGCCTGCCGCAATCGGCGTGCGGTCACTCACGAACACGTCTACACGCCGGATCGGCTCAACCGATGGCGCGGCGAACGCTTGCGTGGCGACAAAGGCGGTGACGATGAGAATAGCGCGGCGCATCACAGACGATCCTGATAGTTTTGCACGGT
>JAYUUS010000080.1:0-5178 GCA_043754435.1 Rhodanobacteraceae bacterium | reverse complement strand
TTGTGCACACGATATCTCTATGATGCTTGAAAGTCTCAAGTTTCCCAGAAGTTTAGCGCTTCACCAACCCCGTATTTTTGTGTGGTGATGGCACTAGTAATGATTGACACGCTCAAGGTTTCTACCAAAATTAGATTATTGTGGGGGGTGTGGTTGCAATGTTGTATCTATACACCAGCTCTGCATGCTCAAGTAACTGGCGGCAATTAATTCAAATGGATGGCGCAACTTTGATCAGCCTTTGATCAGCAATGCACTGTAGCGGTGCGTGCGCGGTTTGCAGGTCATACCGAGCACAAATTGGAATTTTAAAACACCTCCGTCTGGCTCGTTTTTAAGAATTTGGCGCGTTCTTAGAATTTAATAGAAGTTCGATTACGCCGCTTCAATCACTTAAAGTATTTCACGCCCGATTCACCCCACACAAGGGGGTAATCTGTTCGCTGTCGTCATCCAACCTTCGCAAACAAGCGGGCAGACGGGCAGACGGGCAGGCGGGGCCATGCGACCCTATTTGCTGCCCTGAGTCCAGCGAAAACCAAAACCAAACTGTTGATCCATTTCGACATGGCTGGGAAAATAGTCCACCACTTTAGACACTTGAATCGCGCCCGCCACGTTTTCCAATAGCGCCACCGCGCACATGGTGTGCTGATCGCTGTGGGAATCTAGCCGCGTGATCAGTTCTGGCTGCCCGGGCACTTTTAAGCTGACAACGCCGTCCGCCTTAGACCAACTCGGCGCGCCTTCATAAATAAACGCGAAAATCAGCATGCGTTTGATTTGGCTCCAGAAATCACCGTTAATTTTGATGAACTCGCCATCCACAGCAGCGCCAGTGCGGTCATCGGCCAGCAAGCGCGCGAACGGTGCGTCGGTGTAATTGCCAAACGCATTGCCAAGCGCTTGCACCATTGCTTTGCGGCCATTTTGCAGCTCAATCATGCAGCCCAAATCTAAATCAATGGCTTTTTTAGCCACGCCAGAAAAGCCGGGCTGAGCGCGCGACCAATTTAAGTTGACAACAATTTCCCCAAATGCTCCGCCGGGCTTTTGCAACGATATTGGCTTACGCTTTTCCAGCGTAATTTTTTCCAGGCGGACTGGTACTGCCATACTGGGCGGTGGTGGCGGCATCATGGGTGCAGCCATAGTGGATGGCGGCGGTATGGGTGGGGCGGCCATCGCAGGCGGCGGTGGCGGCATGGCGGTAGGCGGCGCAGCGGGCGGCGGCTCTATTGGTATCGGCGGCGGCGCGGCTGCGGGTTTAGGTAGCGGCGGCGCTAGCGGTGCGCTCGTGGGCGCATCCGGGTCGTCACTAATATCTACGCCAAAATGGCGTGCCAATGGCCCTAAACCACCCACAAAACCTTGGCCGACCGCACGAATTTTCCAGTTTGCGTCGCGCCGGTACAGCTCAGCAAAAATCACCGCTGTTTCCGCCATAGATTGGGTGTTGAGCAAAAATTCAAATGCGGTATTGCTGCCCGTGCAGCGTAATTCAATGCTTTCCAACATGCCAAAGCGCTGCTGGCGCTGGTTGCCTTTGTCAATCGTCAGGGTGAATGCGATCCGCTGAATGTCGGCCGGCACGCGCTGCAGCGCGACTACGAAATTGCGCGCTGCCACATCCAGCGTCACCGCACCCGCGAAGGCACTCGGCTGCCCGAAAAATACCATCCCAGCATCATTCAGCACTTTGCCATTCGCACTAAGCAGATAAGCGCTGGCATCCAGCTCAAGCGCGCTATTGCTGGGTTTAACCTGCATACTGATTTTGATGCTTTGATCCGCAAGTGCGGCGTTCTGCCCTGACTCCAATTTCATTACAATCTCCTAATCCCCGTTGCGCCAGCTACAGCGCTTTAATTTCGTCGATTAACCACAATTGTGCCGGACTCGCCCGGCTCAGCAGCAGCTTTTGCCCCGGCTTTAGCGCAACTGACTGACCCGGAACAATATCGCTTTGCGCGCCAATGTCACGCAAGTCGCTAATACTTTCATTAATTAGCCAAATTTGGTTGTCTGCGCGGGCCAAATAGGCCTGTCGCTGCGCCTGCGCGCTATTAGCGTGCTCATTGGCGACTAACTCTGGGCGTACATGCCAGCCGTGAACCGCTGCGTGGTGATGCAGTATTTTGACGCGTCCGCTTGCTGCAAACCCGCCGCCACCGCGATCAAAATAGCTGTGCGCCAACAGCACCGGTGCCGGTAAATATGTGCCGCAAAAAGGGCAATGTAGCTGGCGCGCACTGACGACAAAGCTGCCCGCTGGGCAAGCTGAACTGGCGCATGGGTGCATTAAATCAGCCGTCTGCACCAGCGCGTCTTCCCACTCAAGTGCGCTCGGCCGCAGGCCAGGGTCATGCAGGCCATCGACAAAAGCGCGCTCAATCAGCGTACTGAGTTGCGGCCCTAAGCACGTATACGGCACTTGTGCAGTCAACTTCCAGGGCTTCTCATAAGCCTCCAGAAAAGCCGGGTCAATTCGGTTCGCCGCGTTTTGGGTGTTTTCAATAAACAAAGCGCCTGCGCCCATCAGCTGCGTTTCTTGGCGCTCATCGTTGTCCAAATCGTGCAGTTGATCGCCGCGTAATGGGTGGCGCAGCAGCAACATTTGATAAATTAAAACCGCCAGCGCGTGTAAATCGGTGCGCCAATCGGGCAGTTTGCGCTGCGGATCGTGGCGTTCCAAATGTCGTGTCGCTACAACTTCGGGCGCAATAAAATCAGGCGTGCCGATTACTTCAGGCGGGAATTTGCCGGGTACGACCAAACCGTCTAAATCAATCAGGCAAATATCACCGCGCGGTGGGTCAAGCAAGACATTACGATACGATAAATCCCCGTGCACTAATCCTGCCGCGTGCAGACGGCGCACGGCGCGTGCGGTGCGAATCGCCATGCGCAACGCGCTGCGCATATCCCCAAGTTCGCGCGTATCCAAAGTCTTGGCGCGGTGTTTGAGGCTGGCAAACCAATAGCCCTCTTTTTCCTTGCCGCACAGCTTTAAAGCATCGTTATTGCGACTGCCATATTCAAAAAAGTAACGCCGCGAATAGGCGGGCGCGGTAATTCCCAGGCGCTCGCCGTGGCGCACAATGCGATCCGGCCAACACATCAGCTCGCGCCAGTATGGCCCGGCAGGCCCGTTAAACAGCTGCTCCCGATAGCTGCCGGTGATCGCTTCTAGTCGGCTGAGATCTTGCAGCGATACTGGGTCGCGATACCAAAGCACCACATAGTCACGCTGCGGGCTGAAATAGCAGTCTTTTTTTTGACCGCTGCCCACAATTCTGTCGTGAAATTCGACCACACTGCCATCCAGCGCACGCATGCTAATCACGTCAACCACAGCGTCTGCCTAGATAAGAGTGTTGGGGTTAGCGTAGCAAATCTGGGAGGCGAAGAATCAGGGCGAACGGATTTTAAAACTTGCCTCATTGTTCATTGCAGAGCGCATTGAATGTAAGGCATTGGTCCATTACTATAGCGCTGCCTGGAATCTGTAAGGTGCCGCCTTGGATACCCGAACTAATACAATGAGCACTCTAACCATCACTGCAAAAGGTCAAGTGATCTTTAGAAAAGACGTGCTGCTACATCTGGGTGTCACGCCTGGCAAAAAACTTGAAGTGATTAAATTGCCAAACGGTCAACTTAAGGTTCGCGCTGAAAGAGCGGCCGGGAACATCAATAATTTTTTTGGCTGCCTGCAGGATCCAGCGGGCCCCGTCCTTTCTATTGAAGCCATGAACGAAGTCATTGCGCGGACAAGCTGCTAGACTGTAATGCGATGAACCGGGATCACCGTTCGTCATCGCCGAATGTTTTTGTCGGGGATCCAGCAGTTTCGCTTCTTAAAACCACTGGATTCCCGCTAAAAGCATGCGGGAATGACGAGATGAGGAATCATACCGCCCACCTTGCCAACGCCAGCGTCCGATCATCGTGATGCCCAGGCGTAAACTCCTCCAGCATGTGTCGCAAACCGCTGGTGTGGCAGGATTGCTCCACATTGAGCGCCATTGCAAGACGTTGCGCAAACGGCTGCCAGGCGCTGGCATCGAACAGCGCGCTTTCGGTTTCAAAATACGGGTCAACAATGCCGTCGGTTGCCACTAAAAGCGTTTGCAATTGCGCAAATTGATGCACGCGGATGCGCGCGCACAGCTCGGCTTCGGTTGTGGTCAGCGCGGATAAAAAATGCGTTTGGCCGTGGTACTCGCCGTAGTCGCATTCGCATAAAGGCGCTGTCCAATCGCCATCCTTAAGCTTTGCGGCGATTAAACCATCGCCAATTTGCAGTGCTGCGACTTGATGCGGCGCACGCACAGAGCACAGGGCGATTAATAAAGTGGTGTTGAAATCACTGGCCGGGCGGTTCAGTGTGTGCGCTTGCGCTCGAATACTGGCAAATGCGGCTTGCGCTGCATTGACCAGAAGCGCTGTAGGATTGGCGTCTGCACCTTGAACTTGCAAGCTGGCGCTAAGTGCGGCGAGCGCAGCGTCTACCGCAATACGCGAGCCTTCGCGCGCAAGCGGCGCGCTGCCGGCACCATCAGCGGCAATCAGTGCGCACTGCTCGCGCGGCAAATAGGCAACGCGATAGTCATCCTCGCGAAAGCCACCAACATTCGCATGTAAGCGCCCGCGCGTACTCACAGCCATCAAGTAAGATCCCGCAGGACCCGCTAAAAAAGCGTCTGAATAAGCTGCTTTTGGATACGGTGCGGCTGGATCACTGGGCAAGTCTTTCCATAAGCTGCGCGGATTAGCGCTTATTTGCAGCACAATTGACAGGGTTTGCGTGCTGCCAGCGCTATCGCGAATCGCAACGCGCAGCGGTGCACCACCGACGCGACAGGGCACGCCATACAGCCGAGCGGGACGGAGTGGGTCGGTGTTTAGGCCAAATGCGGGGTCAATTTGAACTGCCATGACGCGGTTGCCAGCGCTCAAGTGCACCTCGGCATCGTATACACTGCCGCACTGCGCACCCGCAATTGACACACTTATTTCGAGCTTGTTTGCCCCGGATGTCGCCGCTGTTAAGCGCACTAACCTAACCCACGCGCAACTTCTGCACCCGGCTGATCATCCGAAGCGCTACCGTAATTTCCGACTTTCTGGCACCACGGACAGCGCGCTTCGCCATCCCCGGCAACACAGTGCAAG
>JAYUUS010000079.1:0-15756 GCA_043754435.1 Rhodanobacteraceae bacterium | reverse complement strand
ATGACATCTGCCAGTTTGTGGCGGGCAAGCGCTTTGGGCGGCATAAAATTGCGCCGCGCAGCAGCCCAAACAAAACTTGGGAGGGTTTACTGGGCGGCATTGTGGGCAGCACCGTTTTTTCGCTCATACTCGGGCTGCATTTGGAGCTGGGCAGCGCGCTACATTTGGCATGCTTAGGCTTTGCGCTTGCCATCATCGGCTTTATGGGTGACTTGGTATTTTCCAACACCAAGCGCCAGCTCGGCATCAAAGATTTTTCGCAGATGATCCCTGGACATGGCGGCATTTTGGATCGCGTCGATAGTTTGGTATTGACCGCGCCCGCGCTCTATCTTTGGCTAAGCTATTGGTTTTACTCACCTTTTAGAATTGATTAGGGATTGCTAGTGATGACTGAAAATAATTTAGTGACCGATGCCGTAAGCGGTGCAGCCGTAGCCGTTGTAACCGACGCAGTCGATGCAGCGATTAGAAAAGCCCATGAATCCGGTTTTTCCGCATTTGACGGCACGCGTTTATTTTATCGCCATTGGCAGCCGACGCTGTCACAAATTGAACCGACCAAACCCGCCCGCGCCATTGTGTTTATCCACCGTGGCCATGAGCATTCGGGGCGCGTGCAAGCGCTGGTGGAGCGTTTATGTGAACCAACAGATGCAGCATTTGCCTGGGACGCGCGCGGGCATGGCTATTCGCCGGGCGCGCGCGGTGACGCGCCGGACTTTAAAACGATGGTGAGCGACTTGGAAGCGTTTGCGCGCCACATTCAGCGCGAACACAACATCCAGCCCGAAAACATCGTGGTCGTTGCCAATAGCGTGGGTGCGGTGATCGCTGCCACTTGGCTGCACGATTACGCGCCCCGCGTGCGCGGCGTGGTGATGGCGGCGGCCGCGTTCGAGATCAATTTATATGTGCCACTGGCACTGCCCGCGCTGCGATTAGCCAGCAAATTCAAGCCGGACTTGTTTGTGACCAGCTATATCCGGCCCGGTATGCTGACGCATTCGGCGGAGCATGCCCAAAACTACGCGCACGATCCGCTGATTACCAAAGTCATCTCCGCGCGGGTTTTGATTGATCTAGCCGATACCGCCCGCCGCGTGGTGGGTGATGCGGAAAGCATCGAGACGCCGATTTTGATGCTGGTTGCCGATCAAGATTACGTCGTCAAAACCGCGCCGCAAAAGCGCTTTTTTGTCAAATTAGCGTCCCCGCTCAAGCGCATGGTGGAGTTGCAAAACTGCCGTCATGCGATTTTTTATGAAGACAATGTGGTCTTCAATCAAGCAATACAGGCCAGCAGAACCTTTATTGAAGAATGCTTCGCGCTGCCCCTGAAAGCACCCGCTGACTACATCGCGAATGATCACAACAGTCACAGTGCGCGCACGCTGCTGGCGATTCAGCACGGGCAGTTTGGCGGCGCGCTGGAGCGGCTTTTTTACCGTGCGCAGAAGTTTTTGCTCGGCAGTTTGGGGCGTTTGAGCACGGGCATGCAGATCGGCATGCGCAGCGGTTTTGACTCCGGCGAGTCGCTGGATTATGTCTATAAGAATCAAGCGCAGGGCGCGTTATTGCTCGGCAATTTCATCGACCGTGGCTATTTAGATGCGATTGGCTGGCGCGGCATTCGACTGCGCAAATTGCACCTACAGGCGGCGCTAACACAGCTAATTACCGATGCGCTGCACTCAAGTGCAGCTACGAACTCTACAGTGCGCGTACTTGATCTCGCCGCAGGCGGGGGCCGCTATTTGCTAGAAACCGCCAAACGCTTTCAAGGGCAAAATATTGCGCTGACCTTGCGCGATCTGGATCAGAAAAACCTGGATCAAGCCGCCAAACTGACAGGTGAATTGCAGTTGAGTCACGCGATTCGCTATCAATGTCAGGATGCTTTTGTCGCGCGTGCAAGCGATGAATCGAGTGCCGTGGAAGAAAAATACGATATCGCGATTGTTTCCGGCCTTTATGAGCTTTTTAGCGATAACGCGCCAGTGGTTAAGTCGCTGGCGCTAATCGCAGCTTCGCTAAAACCGGGCGGAAAATTGATTTACACCGGCCAGCCTTGGCACCCGCAACTGCTTTTAATCGCTGAAACCTTAACCGATCACCGGGGCAAAGCCTGGCAAATGCGGCCGCGCCCGCAGGCGGAATTAGATGGCTTGCTGCGTTGTGCAGGCTTTGAGAAGTTGAGCACGCAAATTGGCTTAGACGGAATTTTTACGGTGTCGATGGCGCAGCTTCAGGCCTCAACACTTAAGAGTTCGCAAGCGCCAGCTTGACGCGATTGTGGATCGTCCAAATACTTAAACACGCGATTACGCCGAGCAAGCTATTGCCCAGCAGCGCAGGCGCGCCCGCAGCCACCGCTAAGGCCAGGATCGCGAACGCGAAGGCTCGATCACTTTTACCCATCGGCCCGGCAAATCCGCGTGCGCTGCCCACCGTTAATGCAGCGACGCCGGTAAATTCTGTCAAAGACGCCAAGATCACATTCAGCACGACCAGCTCCGAATACAAGCCTGCCGCATAGGCAAATGGCAGATACAGTGCGGCGTCCGCAAGTTGATCCGCAATCTCGTTCAACAGCGCGCCGAGCTTGGTAAGTTGGGCCGCCGCACGCGCCAGTAGGCCGTCAATCGCATTGAGCGCCATGCGCACCAGCAACACCATTGGTAAAACCGCCCAAAGCAGCGATTGCCCCGGCCAGATACAGAGCAGCGCGCCGTAAACCACGCTTAAAGCTAACGCCGCCAGCGTGACCTGATTCGGTGATACGCGCTGGCGTTTTAACAGCTGCACAGGGGCATTCAAAAGCTTTTGAAATGCCGGTTTGAGTTGATAGATGGAAAGGCGCAAAACGATTGGCTCGCTTTTAAGAGGCGGTTTGTTTAAAAGATTGTTTTGTTTAAAAGACGATTTTTATGCAACAAATAGTCATCACTGATGTCTACACAACGCGCATAGCCCATCGCGCAGTGTAAAAGCACACTGCGCCCGGCGGCGATTTCCGCCTCAATTAACATCACGATTTGCGCGCGGGTGGCGGGTGCCACTGGCATAAGATCAAGCATCGGAACAAAGTGATAGCGCGCGCCGCGCAAGTTTTTAAGCTCCGTTAATTCGTTCGCTAAATCAATTACTGCGCAATCGGGCGGCAATTTCAATGACTCAGCAAAGGTCAAGCGCCTGGAAATAAGCAATTTATCGGTGCAGTTGACAATTGCAGGCTTAGCGCGTTCACGCCAACGCACGCAGTGCCACGTCAGCCAATAGCCAACTAGATACGGGGCATACAAAAGCACGCTTAACGCGGGAAATTGCCCGTTGCGTTTATGTAAAAACATGGCGTTTCGACGCCAATACGCCAAACTTACTAATGCAAAGCAGAGCGCGAAATAAGCGCCGACAAACACTTGCTCCGTCACCACCCCGAAAAAAATACTGCCCACTGCCGCCAGCGCGTAGTGCAGCGCTACCGCTGGCGTGTAGCGTTCGCCGACCGCCAAAGGTGAAATTGCCAGTATCGAGCTACCTCCCAACAATAGCCCCGACAACACGTCTAAAAAATGATGCTGATAGATAAATAGCGTGGAAATTGCCACCAAAGCAAGCCAAATACTTAAGCCCACTTTCAGCAAAGGCGTCCGACCTAGCTTGAGTGCGCTCCAGAACACCATGCAATAGGCAACATGCAAAGACGGCAGCTGGTTGTACGGGCGATCGGCGAAATTGAGATAGGCAAAAAGCGGCGCGAGCAAATGTGAATCGACAGCGGGGCGCGTGCTGCTTAAGCGCAGCGGGCAAAGCACAAAAATCAAGCACGCCACGACGGTGCACAGCAGTAAGCGCTGGCTCAACACCCGCAGTTGATCGTGCGTGCGCACCCAAAAAAAACTCCCCGCAAAAAAGAGGCCTGAACTCATATACGGCACGATCATCCACGGCAGAAACGGGATCGTACGCTCCCAAGCAATTGCTACGCTGGCAAGTGGCGCATGTGCTACGGCATAGGCGTTGCTCAGGGTGTAAGTGGTCCCAAACACCGCTGCGTTGAGCGCCAGATAGTTTATGCGGTATTTGTATTGCGCTAAATTTGTAGGCATTTTTGCGAGTGAACGGTCGAAACTAAGCATAAAACTCGCCGGTTGAAAAAGTATAGGCAAAATTTGATAACGTTGCTTCGATGAATTCGGCGTCTACATCTAATACATACGGTTTGAATAGTTTGCCAAGGCAAAACAAGTTCGAGCGCTGCATGGTTTTCGCCGGCGGCGGTTTTAGATTCGGCGCTTATTTGGGTATGTATGCCGCAGCAAGTGAAGCCAGAAAAAAACCGGATATCCTACTGGCAAGCTGCGGTGGCGCGATTGCGGCAGCAATTATTCATGCCCTGCCAGACGACGATGCACGCAAAGCGTGGCTGTGTTCACCCGCCCTGTATGACTACTGCAGACAAGCGCATTCCACACCACATGCAGCCCTGCACAGGGTGCTGGGGCGCACGCTGCAGCGGCGATTTAGCACGGGTTTAGCGCCCATTATTCCCAATCTATTTTCGGAATATTTGTTCGAGCCGCCCGCCGATGCAATCCCGCTGCCGTCGGTTGACCCTTATCCAGGCCAACCCGCGCTCGCCATTATCGGTGCCAAAATTTTATTTGCGCCTGCTGAGGTCGGCCAAGCGCGCGGTGCGCGCAAGCTGTTTGCCGAAACTGTGTTTGCAGATCAGCGTGTACACGATTTACTGCGCTTTGCGACTGCCGCAGTTGCTGGGGATCCGTGGCAGGCCAGCAGCATCGCAGCTGATTTGTGTTTCAAAAGCCTCTACCCGCTAGCAAGTGCCGTGCTGATTTCGACCGCCGATGTGATTTACTTTCCTGCCGTTTCGCACTTCGGGCAGTTTTATTCGGGCGGCGCGGTGGATTTATTCCCGGTAGAGATCGCCAAGCAGCTTGCGCGGGAAATCATTATGGAATTCAAAGCGCCGCTCAATCGAAACTTCGCCCAACCCGCTTGGCTCAGCGTGTACGGCATTGATGGCAATGACCGCTTAGCGCAAGTGCAGCAAAATGCTGGGCATGCGGATAACGAGTTCTGGATCGATACCCGTGATATCCGCCAAAAATTGCGCACCGATCAAGTGCAAAAGCAATTGGATTGGCGTACCGGCCGCATCAGCTTAGTTGCCGCGAAAACGCACGCTGATTTTGCTGCGCAAATGCAGGCGCAGTGGCGCTATGGCTATCAGTGCGGCGCTGCAGCATTTGCCAAACAGCGCACCCGCAGCTAATGCGCGTCTTCATTTTTGGCGGCACGCGCGGGCTGGGTTTAGCGCTAGCCAAACACTATCTGCAAAACGGCCATGAGGTCGCCATTGCGGGCCGCAACCCAGCACGCATGGCCGCAATCGCCATTCCAAATAACGCAAATCTGCACTGCTACACACTGGACATTGGCGACAGCAGCGCAGTGCAGGCCGCACTGCACAAATTCGCAGCGGCTGCCCATATGTCCAAACAAGTTTTAGATCTCGTGATCATAACGGCTGGCCTGTACTTCAATGACCGCCAACATGCGCTCGACGCGGCTTCAACCCGTGCCATGCTGGAAACCAATGTCAATGGCTTGAGCCACGTCTTGCAGCACGCAAGTGCGATTATGTTGAAACAACTTTCCTATCGATTTGTTTGCCAAGGCAAACAAAACACAGGCCAAATTGCTGCAGTCGCCTCAATTGCCGGGCTATTGTCCGACTATCCCGGCGCTTCGGTTTACAGCGCCACCAAGCGCAGCGTATTGCAGCTCTGTGATACCTATCAGCGCGCGCTGATAGGTTTTGGCATCAGCGTCACCGCCATCATTCCGGGCTATATCGACACCGAACACTTGCGCGAACTCAATGACGGTAGCGCACAGCACAAACCGTTTCTGGTATCAGAAGCGTTTGCGGTCGAAAAAATCGTTGCCGCTATTGCAGCGCGAAAACAAAAGTGCGCTTTTCCGTGGCAGACGCATTTGCTTGTGCGCGTGATCGGCGTGCTGCCTAAATGGCTGCAAAAGCGGATTTTGCTGCGGAAAAGCTAGCTCGCATCGGAGCCATAAAAAAACGGCACCACCTCACCCTGCATTTTGATTGTCATCGGATTACCCCGGCGATCCATCGCTTTGCCATAGGCGACGCGAATCCAACCTTCGCTGACGCAATATTCTTCGACGTCTTTACGCTCCACGCCTTTGAAGCGAATGCCGACACCGCGCGCCAACACGGCGACGCTGTGAAAGCGGCTTTTCGGGTTGATATCTAGGCGGTCGGGCGGTGTGTCGCTGCTGACCGAGATTGCAGGCGTATCAATTGCAGGGGTGTCGCTCATAGCGGTTTCCGCTTCCGTTTTTGTAATAGCACGCATGGTAGCGGGGATAACCCCATTTCGCCGCATTAACCGTTAGGCCCGCTACACTCACTGTTCAACTTAAGGAACCGCCCATGTCCATGACCTTATTGCTTTTAGGAGCTGCTTTAATGACCGCCACCGCCACTGAAACCGCAAAACCCGACTACGCACTCACGGTCTATAGCTCAGCCCAAGGTGCGATGGACGCGGAAATGTTAACTGACGGCAATTCCGTACCCGGCTATGCGCTAGTCAGCGACACCCGCGAGATGATTTTTCCGAATGGCCGGGGTGAGCTGCGTTTTACCGATGTCGCGCAACGCATCGACCCAACCACCGTGGCTTTCGCATCTTTGACCGACCCAAGCGGCACGCGGGTGTTGGAGCAGAACTATCAATTTGATCTAGTCAGCCAAGTCAAACTGCTGAATCGCTATATCGGCGAGCAAATTGTCGTGACCCAAAGTGCTGGCTCTGAGCGCATCACGCACAAGGGCACTTTGCTCGGCGCGCGCGATGGTTTACTCATGCAAACCGAATCGGGCGTTCTGGCGCTGAATAATTACGACTCGTTTGCGTTTGCCAGCTTACCCGGCGGCTTAATTACCCGCCCTACCCTCGTTTGGCTGGTGGATGCAAAAAAAGCCGGTGCGCATCAGGCGCGCGTGGCGTATCAAACCAAGGGCATGACCTGGTGGACGGATTACAACGTGATTTTGAACGCTGATGAAGCGCACCCAAAAATGGATTTGTCCGCTTGGGTGACCTTGGTCAATCAATCCGGCGGCAGTTTTCCGCAGGCGAAAATTAAGCTGGTTGCGGGTGAAGTCAACCGCGCGCCCGCAGCGCCGCAAGCCAGCGGCATCGTGATGAAAAGCGCGATGATGGATATGGCAGCACCCGCACCTGAAGGTTTTCAAGAATCCGGCCTGTTCGAGTATCACCTCTACACCCTCGGTCGGCGCTCGGATGTGCCGGACAATTCCGCCAAGCAGCTGGAGCTATTTCCCAGCAAAGTCAATATTCCTGCGCGTCGCCAATTGGTTTTTACCGTGCCTGGATTTCAAAATATGATGTATTACGGCGAAGCCAATGTCGATCAAAACTTGGGCACCTTTGCCAAAGGTGAAGTCAACGCGTATTTGGAGTTCGATAATAAGGAAGCCAACGGCATGGGCATGCCGCTGCCCAAAGGCCGCGTCCGCGTCAGCCAAGCAGGCCCGGATGGCGCCCTCGAATTTATCGGCGAAGACGCCATTGAGCACACGCCGAAAAATGAAACCTTGCGCTTAAAATTAGGTAAAGCCTTCGATGTCGTCGGGGATCGCACGCGCACCGATTTTCAAGTCGATACCACTGCGAAAACGCTGACGGAGTCGTTCAAAATCAGCGTGCGCAACCGCAAAAAGATCGCGACCGCAGTACTGGTGCGCGAATATATGTATCGCTGGAGCGGCTGGGATGTGACCGCCAGTTCCATCAAAGGCAATAAACGCGATGTCCAAACGCTTGATTTCCCGCTGGAAATTGCGGCAGATGGCGAAGCGGTGGTGACTTATACGGTTCGCTATCATTGGTGATCGCAATTGGGCGGGCGCGAATTTCGTTGCACCGCCTTATTTGCCTTATTTTGAATTTCCAGGCTGTCTAAAAGCATATGCGTTCAGCCTGCGGCTTTATACTTCCGGTATTCGTTTTTTAAAGTTGCCACCATGTCTAGCGACGATTTAGCGCCGATCGCGCCCAAAAAGCTCTACATCAAAACCCACGGCTGCCAAATGAACGAGTATGACTCGGGCAAAATGGCGGATGTTTTGGGCGCCAGTCACGGCATGGTGTTGACCGAAAATGAGCTGGAAGCCGACGTCATCCTGATTAACACTTGCTCAATACGCGAAAAAGCGCAAGAGAAAGTGTTTTCTCAGCTTGGGCGCTGGCGCAAAATCAAAGCGGCTAATCCTGATGTCGTGATTGGCGTCGGTGGCTGTGTCGCTAGCCAAGAAGGCGAAGGCATTATCAAGCGCGCGCCGTATGTGGATTTGGTGTTTGGCCCGCAAACCCTGCACCGCTTGCCGCAAATGCTGGATCAAACGCGCGCCACGCACAAACCGGCGATTGATATTAGTTTTCCGGAAATTGAAAAATTCGACGCGCTGCCCGCCGCCAAAGTGGAAGGCGTGACCGCATTTGTGTCGATCATGGAAGGCTGCAGCAAGTATTGTAGCTACTGCGTAGTGCCCTACACGCGCGGCGAGGAAATCTCTCGGCCGTTTGAACAGGTGATGGCGGAAATTGCGCAGTTGGCGCAATCGGGCGTGCGCGAAGTAACGCTGCTCGGCCAAAACGTCAACGCCTATCGCGGTCCGATGGGCGAAGAGGGTGCGGATGGCGATTGCGATTTGGGTTTGCTGATTCAATATATTTCGCGCGTGCCGGGCATTGGCCGGATTCGCTACACCACCTCGCACCCGAGCGAGTTCAACGATAGTTTGGTGCAGGCTTATGCCGATGTGCCAGAACTGGCGAACCATCTGCATCTGCCGGTGCAATCTGGCTCGGATCGGGTGTTGCAGGCGATGAAGCGGCCCTACACGGCGCTGGAATTCAAGCAAAAAATTCGCAAGCTGCGCAAAGTTCGGCCCGGAATTGCGGTGTCGTCCGATTTTATCGTCGGCTTCCCCGGCGAAACCGATGCCGATTTCGAAGCGACCATGAAGCTGATTGAAGATGTGGTTTTCGATCAAAGCTACAGCTTCATCTATAGCCGCCGCCCTGGAACGCCAGCGGCGAATTTGTCGGATGACGTGACGATGGAAGTAAAAAAGGCGCGGCTGCTGCGCCTGCAAACTCGTATTAACGAGATGTCGCAGGAAATCAGCCGCAGTATGCTGGGCACCACGCAGCGCATTTTGGTCGACCGCGCCGCGCGCAAAAATAGCGAAGAAATGAGCGGGCGCACCGAAAACAACCGCGTGGTGAATTTTGCCGGCAGCGCGCGCCTGCAGGGCCAGTTTGTCGACGTACTAATTACCGAAACGCGGCCAAATAGTTTGCGGGGGCGACTGGTTTTGGCAGGTGGCGAAGTCGGCTTGGCTGCGCCGACGCCAATGCGCGAGATCCAAGGCGCTGAGGCAGAAGTATTTTTCCAATGATCCTGGGAAATAAACTCAATATCACCGATCAAATCGACTTAGCCAAGGCTGAAGAAAGAATCAGTAAACAAAAAGCCAAGCATTTGTTTGACTCTAGCGATATTAAAAAAGTCGAAGTCGGCACTTTCGCGGGCTTGGCATTTATTCATGCTTATTTGTTTGGGGATATTTATGACTTTGCGGGGAAAATCCGCAACGTGAATATTGCCAAAGGCAATTTCCGCTTCGCCCCGCTGATGTATCTTGAAGCCTCGCTCAAGCATATCGACGCCATGCCGCAGCGCACCTTTGATGAAATCATCGAAAAATATGTCGAGATGAATGTGGCTCACCCTTTTCGCGAAGGCAACGGCCGCGCGACTCGCATCTGGCTGGATCTGATACTCAAAGCCGAAATCAAAAAAGTCATCGATTGGAACTTGGTCGATAAAGATGATTATCTTTCTGCCATGCAGCGCAGTGTGGTGAAAGACCTTGAAATAAAAGCCTTGCTCATAGAAGCCTGCACCGACCAGATTAATGACCGTGCCCTGTTTATGAAAGGGATTGATGTCAGCTATTACTATGAAGGCTATAGCGAATTTAAGACCGAGGAGCTATAGGTAGCTATAAAACACCTTGCCGACATCCAGACGGTTGCAACCGTCTGGATGTCATCGAAGCCTAGAAGCTATAGCTCACTTTCATGTAGTAAAACTTTCCGTTAAAGCCAAACGGCGCTTCGCCGCGTGCGTAAGGCAAAATGCCGTTGAAGCTGTTGTCCAATGCGCTGCCGCTTTGGAAGCCGTTGGCGTCCGTGACCAGAAGTTTTCGCAATCGCTGTGGATAGTTATTGTTTAAATTTTCCGCGCCCACCGCGACGTTGAAGGCATCCCACTGGTAGTTGACCGATAAATCCAGCACCCATTCAGGCTTGAAAGATTCATCCTGCAATGGATTAGCGCTGAGCAGCTTATAGGTACCATAGCGCGTGGCGTTCAAGCGCACGCCAAAATCACCCACGTACCAATCGCCGCCAAGAATCAGCTTATTGCGCGGTGGGGCTTCAGTGATGCGGCCTACTTCCACGCGACCAATGCGCTGCAATGCCAGATTTGTAGCGGAAAGCGCCGCTGGGTTGGTGGCAATACGATCAATTTCAGTCTTGTTGTAGTTATAGCCCAAGGTGGTCGTCAAAGACCCCCAATCTTGCAGATCGAACGTATAGCGACCGATGACATCCACACCCTGGGTTGAGGTGTCAATCGCGTTGGTGAAATAGCGCCCGCCGGTAACGCCAGCGAAGCCGCGCGCCGCCAGAAAGGCGGTTACGCCGGCGCCGGTCAGGTTCTCGCTCAAGACAATACGATCATCAATATTGATGCGGTAGGCATCGACGGTAACGCTGAAGCGATCCACCGGTTGCAGCACAAAACCGAGCGAATAATTGCGGGATTTCTCTGCTTTCAGAGGCTCAGCACCGAGCGCAATAGCCACGGGCGAAGTGACGGGAAAGGTGCGAATGTCAAAGGGCTGACCATTAATAAAGTTGGTCGAGGTGGTTGAGTAAAATTGCTGCTGCAAATTCGGCGCTCGAAAGCCCGTGCCCGCAGTGCCGCGCAGTGCAAACATGTCATTAATTTCATAACGACCGGAAAGCTTGCCACTCGTAGTGGTGCCAAAATCCGAGTAGTTCTCGAAACGCAAGGCCGCGCCCAAGGTTAGCGCCTCGGCCGGGTTGCCTTCAAAATCGGCATAAAGCGCATAGTTGTGGCGTGATGCGTCAATCGCATCGCTTGGGCGAAAGCCGGGAAATACTTGCGAACCAGTGCCGAAATAAGAATTCGGCTCGCCCGCCTTGATTTTAAAGCCTTCCCGGCGATATTCCGCGCCAAAAGCGGCGTTGAGCCCACTCGTTAACCAAGACGCATCTATGTTGTTGCGCAAATCAAAGTTGAACACGGTTTGATCCGAACCGAGCGAGCCCGCATTAAAACGCGTTGGACTAGCTGCACCGAGCTGCACATTCAGCGTGTTGGTAATCAAAAAATCGAAGTCAGAGCGGCCATAATTGATTGAAGCATCCCAAGCCCAACCTGATTCTGAGGTACCACGTACGCCCGCAGCGATTGAGCTATCTGCCACATCAGAATTAATCAGAGGCAAGAAACCGTTCGGGTAAATCGCGATAATGTTGCGGGCATCCAGGGCGCGCCTAAAAAAGCCAGCTGATTCACCGTCGCGTGCCGAATAGCTGGCAAACCCATAGGCTTCGGTGCCGCTATCACCAAACGGTAAGCCGGCATTGACGAACAACAATTTATCTTGGGTTTTGGCATCACCAAATCGGTGATTAATGCGATCAAATGTAGCCTCGCGTGGATCGGGCCTACCGCCGACGAGTGGATATTGTTGGCGTAAATCCGCCTCAGCGCGATTGGTCGGATCTTTATCGCGAAATTCTGCACTTAAATTGATAAAGCCGGTTTCGCCTAAGCCAAAGCCGATATTGCCCGCCGCCTGCACCAGCGCGCCGTCGCCGCGATCATGGATGCCGTAGCGCACATCCGCGCCACCGCCTGAGTTAGCGTCTTTCAGTACCACATTGATAACGCCTGCAATTGCGTCTGAGCCGTATTGCGCTGCGGCACCGTCGCGCAATACTTCAATGCGCTGGATCGCCGTGGAAGGAATCGCGTTCAGATCCACCGGCGAAGAGCCCCGACCTACGGTGCCATTGACATTAATAATGGCGGTTTTGTGGCGGCGCTTGCCGTTGATCAAAACCAGCGTTTGATCCGGTGCCAAACCGCGAAGCTGCGCTGGGCGCACATGATCGGAGGCATCGGTGATTGAAGTGCGTGGGAAGTTAAATGACGGCACCATACGCGCTAGCACCGCCTGAATTTCGGTGTTGCCGGCGTTTTCAATTTCTTCCACGCCCAGCACATCGACCGGTGCCACTGATTCAGCCACGGTGCGATCCTTACGGCGCGTGCCGACGGTGATAATTGCATCCATCGTATCTAGCTCGGCCGCCTGTTGGGCATCGGTTTTTTTAACCTCTGCCTGTGCCCAAATCCCGGGGCTGGCTAGGCCTAAGGCAATGCCAATATATATTAACTGCTGTTTCATGGACTCACTCAGTTGTTAAAGGGCGTTAATCATCTAATAATTGACTGGACAAAACTAGTCACAGCCTATCCAATGTGGGCTAAACAAGTATCACTCTTGCTTTAAAATCATATTGGGATTGGCGCGCAAAGCGCGTCGCGCTGGGCTTATGCAGGCAAGCACTAGGCCTAAAGCCACAACAATAAGCGTCCAAAAAATGCTGGTGCCACTCAGGCTTTGACCGCCATAAAAAACTTCGCTCAATTTCATGCTCAGTGGTACAGCGATACTAGCGCCCAGCATTAAACCCAAAAATGCGGCACTCAATAACGGCCGCAGCAATGGCACTAAAACCCCATAAACCCCTGCGCCTAAAGCCCGTCGAATAGCGCTTTGACGCATGCGCCGTGCCACTAAGCTGCCTAGCAGCCCGGCTAGCCCAACCGCTGTCAAAACCAGTGCCAACAGACCCATTGGTGCAAACATATAGCTCAGCAAGCGATAGCCGCCACCGCCACGTTCAAACGCCTCGGCATAAGTGTGCACGTCAAATAGTGCAACGCGGTGATCGGCAGTGGCACCAATGCGCGCTAAAGTCTTTAAAAAGGGCTGCGGATTGGCATCGCGCGTGCGAATGCTAAAACGCACGCCCCATGGGTTATCAGGCTGCATCGGGACAAACATGCTGGGCTTGTCATTGCCCTGCTCAAAATCTAGCGTGACCGGCTCGGTAATGCCGATAACGGTGGCACTCTTTTCCGTGCGGCCGTCGGCGTCCATATAGCGCAGCACTTTACCCATCGCATCAGCGGAACCAAACGCTTTTTCGGCGGCCGCCGGGTCAAGCACGACTACTGGCTTGCCCGCATCCGTTTCCCGAAGCCAGCGGCCTGAGCGCAGTTTAATGCCATAGATTTCAGCGAAATTTTCATCGCTCGGGGCAAAGTTAAAGTCCACGCGTTCCTCGCCTAGGATCACATCTCTATTGAGCCAAAAAACCTGCGGAATGCTCATACTGACGCTAACCAATTCCACCTCCGGTAGTACCTTGATTTGCGCCAATATTTTTTGTGTCGCCTCAGCCTGTGCCTGCGGATCAGAGCTACGAATTTGGGCCACCACGGTGCGCGGTGCATGAATTCCATAGTCGCGATTGAGCGCTGTATCAGCCCCTTGGGCGCACATAATCGCCACCAGCACCGCAGCGACGCTTAAAAAACACTGCAATACCAAAAGCAACATCCCTAGCTGGCCGGAGTTTGAATTGCCACGTTCCGTGCCGCGCAGCTCACGCATCAAATTGGTTTCACGCAAATGCCAAAGGACAGGCAGCGTGGCGATCGTCGCACTGATGAAGCACGCGATGAATATCGGGGCAACCATACTTGCTTTCAAATCAAAGTGTACATACAGCGGCACGCGTGCGGCATCACTGAAGTGCAGGAAGTTTTCAAACTGCGCCATACTGAAACGCATCAATAAAAGCGCTAAGACCAATGCCAGCATCACCAAAAACGTGGATTGCAAAAACGCAGACCCAGCTAGCCGGGCGCGTGACGAACCCAGTGCGCTGCGTGTGGCAATTTCATGGGTCCGCGTCAGCCAATGCACCAACATCAGGCCGCCGACATTGGTCGCCGCCAAAAGCAAAACTAGCCAGCCAATTAAGGACAGCGCGTTAAATAAGAGCCGCGTTTCCGTGTTTAAGCCGCCGCTGGTCAAATCCAGGGCTACAAAGGGAGTCTTTTTTGCACTCTTGCCCGTGTCTGCTTCGCGCTGTTGCTGACGCAGTGCCAATACCTCTTTGACACGCACTAAAGCTTGCGGTTCTAGCAGGGCAAATGCACCAAAAAATCGGCCAATTAAAGCGCTGGATTCGGTCAGTCGAAAGGGCACATAAATTTGTTCGCGGGTCGGAAAAGCGCGATCTGGACCGAGCACACCAATAATGGTGCGGGGTGTGCCATCGACGATAATTTCTAGCCCAATCACATCTGCACGCGCACCCAATTCGCTGCGCCATAATTTGTCGCCAATGATGGCCCCGCCAGAAATGCCCCGCTCATCGTCGGTGCTGTTGGCAAAATCGTCCAGGCTAAAATCACGCCCTAGCGCCATGCGCCAACCCAGCTTAGTAAAGATCGCGCCGTCAATCCAGGCACCTTCAACATTAAAAGCGCGCGCGGCTTGATCGTTGCCGGTATGCACATTGAACTGAGCTGGGCGGATTAGGCTTAAATCGCTCAGTTCCGGCACATTGGCTTGCTTGAGCGCCAAGCCGTCGCGTCCGCGAATGCCTTGCACGCCGCCGTTGTTGAATTCGCCCACAATATGCAGTGCCTTGGGAATTACTGAGCCATCGTTTTGATGCAGCGCAGCGCCCATGCCAATGGTAAAGATGCATGCAGCAAGGCCGGCCGCCAAAATCACAACCGCAAGCAAAGAGTTGAGCTTATTGCGCAGAGTGATGCGCAGGCTTTCTTTCAACATTTCGATCAGTGCAGTCATCTCAATGGCTAGGTTTTAAAGGACTAGGCTTTCGCACGCATTTTCTCCAGACGCTCATCTTCTTCAGCGCGCAGGCGGTGCAGCGTTTGCTCATCCACAATGCGCCCGTCAAACATGTGTATTTTTCGATCCGCAAAATCAGCGTAGCGCGGATCGTGGGTCACCATGCAAATGGTGGCACCAGCGACGTGCAGCTCTTGCAATAAGCCCATCACTTGCTCGCCGTTTTTGCTGTCTAAATTGCCGGTCGGCTCATCCGCCAAAAGAATGGACGGCTCACCGACGAGTGCGCGCGCAACCGCGACACGCTGCTGCTGGCCGCCGGAAAGCTGGCTCGGAAAATGCTTGATGCGATGCCCCATGCCGACGCGCTCCAGCGCCTTCATCGCGCGTTCGCGCCGCTCAGCTTTTCCTACACCGGGGCGATAGGTCAAAGGCAGTTCGACATTTTCGAACACGCTCAAGTCACCGATCAAATTGAACGCCTGAAACACAAAACCAATTTCCTTGTTGCGAATACGTGCGCGGTCATTGGGTTTGAGCGCTTCCGCATTGCTGCCATTGAGCTGATAGGTGCCGCCTGTCGGCGTATCCAATAGCCC
>JAYUUS010000078.1:0-15778 GCA_043754435.1 Rhodanobacteraceae bacterium | reverse complement strand
TTGCCGTTTGGCGCAATCACAAACCCGCCGATGTCGAGCGCAATGTCGCTTATTTGCTCGGCTTCCCCACCACTTAAAGACAGCCGCCAAATTTGGCTCGTGCCGCTGCGGCTGCTTAAAAAATAAACAGAACTGCCATCTGGCGCAAAGCGCGCATTGCTCACCGCTTGCCCCTTTGCGGCTAAGCGTCTGGCGTTACTGCCGTCAATATTAGCCAACCAAAGGCCGCTAACGCCTTTGTTTGCGGCCATATCGGTCTCACGCAGCGCATACAGTAACGAGGCACCGTCTGGTGCGATGCGCGGGTCGCTCACGCGCTTTAAAGTGACCAAGTCGTTTACCGTAAAACCCGGTTTTACCTGCGGTTTTAGCGTGTCGGTCAGCGCTGAATTGGCCAGCCCAAGCAGGGTTATTGCGAGCGCTATGATTGTTATATTAGAACGTGTTGCCAAGGCAACACTGGTTTTCATGGGCAGCATCGGTTCGTCTCAGGCACTTTGTTAAAGTGACGACATAGTAAAGTGATGTTGGAGTCAACGCCACGGAAACTAATCGATAAGATGAAATTTATGCTGGACTCAGAATTTGCTAGCATCTGCAAACAAACCTATCGAATGAGCCACCCATGTACAAAGAAATGGCAAGAGCGATATTGGGCATCGCGGGCATCTTGGCCGCGCATGTCGCTTTAGCGGGCTGTATTCAGGGGCCTTTTTCTGTGGGCGCGCGCAGTCAAACCTATATAGACAGCAGCCGCGCCGATCGCCCTGTCAGCGTATTGATCCGTTATCCGGCGCTGGCACCGGGTGGCGATAATGTTCCAGTGGTGAATATCTGCGGCGAAAAATATCCGGTCGTCAGCATCGGTCATGGCTTTACCATTGCGGCGGCAAACTATCAATACTTAGCCGCTGGTCTTGCGCGCGTAGGTGTAGTCAGCGTTTTGCCGACGACCGAAGCTGGGCTATCGCCGAACCATGCCCAATTTGCCGCTGATTTGCAGTTTGCTGCGCGCGCCGTGATTACCGACCCATTTTTTGCGGGCACAAACCTCGCACAGCGATTTTATGTGGGGCATTCGATGGGCGGGGGTGCGGCGGTATTGGCGGCAGCAGCGGATCGCAACGCGGCAGGGCTAATCTTGTTTGCGCCAGCGCAGACGAATCCCTCGGCGATTGCGGCAGCCGCACGCGTGCGCACGACGGCGTTAATCCTGCTTGGATCACGCGACTGCGTCACCCCGCGCGCAGCCCATGCGCAACCTATCGATGATGCACTGAGCGCTCGCATCATTCACTCGATTCGAGAAATCGAGGGTGGCAGCCACTGTCAGTTTGCCGCTGCCAGTGCGAGCTGTCAGCTCGCGGAACTCAGCTGCGGGGGTAGCGCATTGATCCCGGAAGCCCAACAGCAGTCCGCAGCCAAAGACTTTCTAGTCGATACCTTGCAATCAGGAAGCTTTAGCGAGTCTTTATTTTATGACGATTTTGAATAATCGTGGCAAATTCTAGGCTCGACAAGCGAAAATCGCTCAGCTAAGCTTCGTTCTCCTTTCGTTCTGTATTGCCTCCATGCCTGCACAGTCAAAGTCTGGATCGCTAAAACCTGTACAGTTAAAGTCTGCATCGCCAAAGCCTTTACAGCTACAGACAGGGGCTAAGCGCGCTGGCAGCCCCGAGCTGCAGTTGGAAAAAGCGCTGACGCCTAGCCAGCGCCAAGTCTTAAATCACCTGCGCACGCGTGAGGCCAAAGGCCTTGCCCCGCCTTGCTTAGATGAACTTTGTACTGAGCTCGGTTTGACCTCGCGTGGCTCCCTGCACAAGCATATTCGGGCGCTCGTCGAGGCTGGCTTTGTCGCTGACTTAGCGGGCAAACAGCGCGGGGTACGCTTAGCAAACGCGGCACCCGCACCGCGCGCGGTTGCGATTCCACTTTTAGGACGAATTGCTGCGGGCGCACCGATCGATGCGGTTGCGGGTTTTGAGCGTATTTTTGTGCCGCCTGAACTATTGGGGCGCGGCGATACGTACGCTTTGCGCGTGCGCGGAGACTCCATGCTGGAAGCCGGTATTTTGGATGGCGATGTCGTGCTGGTTGAAAAGCGTAGCTGCGCACGCAATAGCGAAATTGTGGTGGCGCTAATCAATGGCGAGGAAACCACGCTGAAACGCATAGAGCAATTGCCTGGGCAAATCCTGCTGCACCCAGAAAATGCCCGGTTTCAGACGCAGCGCTATCGCCCCGATCAGGTAGAAATTCAGGGTGTACTTGTGGGGCTCATGCGGCGTTACTAACGGGACTGGTGTAAGTAGTTGCGGCTTTTGGATGATGCGTGATTCGGTCTAGCTTAAATTGTGGGATTTCGTTCTTGCTCAACGTCGTGCAAAATGAATGGTCATTTTCAGTGCGCTAGAGCAAATGCCTGCGCTTCGCTATTGTTCGCTCGGCGGAAAAATCCGTTATTTTCAACGCAGCAATCGGCATAGACCGTCAATTGCGAAGTTCATATCTCAGCTTGACAAGCGATAAACTTGCCAAGCTCATAAGTTGTCAAGTCAAGCAAGTATCTAGGAATAATTCATGGTTCGCTCGTTGTTGTTGGCACTCTTGGTAGTTACCGGACAGGCGATTTCGACCGACGCCCGCGCGCTGCAATTAAAAATCGCGACCGTGGCACCGGAAGGGCAATACCTGAAAGAAATGCGCACCGCAGGCGATGCCATCAAAACCCAAACCGCTGGTCGCGTTGAGTTTAAGTTTTTTCCAGGTGGCGTTATGGGTACGGATGCCGCTACGGTGTTGCGCAAAATAAAGCTTGGGCAACTTCAGGGCGGCGCATTTTCAGCGGCTGAGCTATCCAGCGTCAGCAATGACGGCTCCCTCTACGGCATGCCGTTTCTATTCGCAACGAAAGAAGAATTTAACTACGTGTTGGCCAAAACTTTGCCGCTGGTGCAAGCAAGCTATGCCAAGGGTGGCATGGTGGTGCCCGGATTTTGCAGCGGCGGGTATGCTTATTTATTGAGCACGAAACCACTGACGAGCATTGAAGATTTACGTGCAACCAAAGTTTGGGCACCCGCCGGTGATCCCGTTGCGGAAGTAGGCTTTCGCTATACCGGCGCATCGGTGGTTAAGCTTGCGATTGCGGACGTCTACCCTAGCCTGCAAACCGGTTTGATCGAAACGGTAGGCGGCCCGTTGCCTTTAATTATTGGCTTTCAGTGGCATACCAAATTGAAATATATGGCTGACGTTCCGCTGGCAATGACGACGGGTTTGCTGGCGTTTGATAAACGCGCATTCGATAAAATTGCGCTCGCCGATCAGACTATCGTGAACACGGAAGTTGCAAAAGCCTTTGCGCGCTACAACGTGATCAATTTTGAAGACGGCGCGGCACGTGCGGCACTTTTGAAGCAAGGCATCGTAGCGGCAAAGCCATCGCCAGAACAGCTCAAGGCGTGGGAAGAGATTGGTGTCAAAAGCTTGGCTGAAATGACCGAAAAGAAGGCGTTCAGCACAGAAATTCTAACCGCTGTGCTCGCCGCACGCGCCGAGTTTCGCGCGAAGAAGTAGCGCACCACGCATTCATGCTCAAGCGCCTACGCCAGTTTGAAGACGCCGTGCTAGCCAGCCTAGCGCTGCTGCTCGTGGGCTTAGCTGGGCTACAAATTGCTGCACGTTGGCATGTGATTGCGCAGTTTTTGCCGGATGGCGGTATTCCTTGGGCCGATTCGGTATTGAAATCAACCGTGCTTTGGCTGGCGATGCTGGGTGCGCTGACCGCAGCGCGCGATGATAAACATCTGGGTATGGATGCCCTGGTGCATGTGCTTTCACCTAATGCCAAGCGCGTGGTACGAACGCTAGCTTTTTTGTTTGCCGCAGCCGTGTCTGGCTATGTCGCTTATTACGGCTATGAATTTGTGCTGTTGGAGCGTGAAAGCCCGTCTGATGCCAATAGCGTAATTCCGAGCTGGCTAGTTGCGGCTATTTTTCCTATTGCCTTTTTTGGCATGTCGCTGAGGTTTTTTCTGCATGCGGTTAAAGCCGCACGCGGTGATCGAAGCGCGCTTGAGCCTAAGACTGTAGTGCCAGCTGAGCTAGAACGCTTGTGATTTGGCTTGGTTTAGCTTTGCTGCTGCTGGCCGCTTTCGGCACGCCTTTTTTTGCGTTGATTGCGGCGATGGCGGTTTTCGGCTTCGTCTATGCGGGTTATGAGCCGACACTATTGGTTGTGGAGTTCAACCGCATCGCGGAAATGCCGGTGCTCGTGGCGATTCCGCTGTTCACGCTTGCTGGCTATGTTTTGAGTGAAAGCGGCGCGCCACAAAGGCTGGTGCGCTTGGCAAATGCTTCGGTTGGCTGGATGCCGGGCGGTTTAGCGATCGTCTCGATTTTCGCCTGCGCCATTTTCACGGTACTGACCGGTGCGTCAGGGGTCACCATTGTGGCACTGGGTGCCGTGTTATTGCCGGCCTTGCGCCACGGCATGTATGACGACAAATTTAATTTAGGCTTGCTAACCACTTCAGGCAGCTTAGGCATGCTGTTTGCGCCCGCGCTGCCGTTGATTATTTTTGGCGTTGTGGCACAGCAGCTCAATTTAGAAAATGCACCGCCCGTGGAGATGCAGCAGCTGTTTTTAGCCGGCATTTTGCCTGGTGTGCTGATGATTGTGGCGCTTTCCATTTACGCGGTCTTAAAAGCCCCCAAGAACGCCCCCTTACAGCCATTTCGCGTGAATGAGTTTGCCGGCGCGGTAAAAGATTCTGCTTGGGAGCTGCCGCTACCTATTTTGGTTGCAGTCGGGATTTTGAGCGGTAAAGTAGCACCCAGCGAGATAGCAGCGGTCACCGCCATTTATGTGTTGGTAGTTTACGTGCTGATTCGCCGCGAACTTTCCTTCCGCGCCTTGCCTAAGGTTTTGCGCGATGCAATGATGTTGGTTGGCGCAATTTTGACCATTTTGGGCATGTCCCTCGCGTTGACCAATGTCTTTATTGACCAGGAAATTCCGACCAAATTGTTTGCTTTGGTGCGCACCCATATCGACAGCAAAATTTCCTTCCTGCTGATCTTGAACGTGTTTTTACTGATTTTTGGAATGTTGTTAGAGGGAATTCCGGCGATTGTGATTCTGACGCCGCTGTTGCTGCCGATTGCTGTGGGCTATGGCATTCATCCAGTACATTTCGGTATTATCTTTATCGCGAACTTGCAAATTGGTCTGTTTTTGCCACCTGTAGGCATGAATTTATTTATCGCGAGCATGCGTTTTCAACAGCCGATTACGCGTTTAGTGCGCGCCTGCGTGCCATTTTTCCTGATTTTGCTTTTGTGTACGCTCATTATTACCTACGTGCCCTGGCTGAGCTTGGCGCTGCTTGCACCTACTTCTGCGCCAAGTTTGGGTCCGTGACCTAGCTCAAAATGCGGCTGTCCTGGCTGGCAAATACGGCGACATTCCCGCCGCTATCAAGTGCATTGCGTTCCCCCAATGGCCTTTTGTGCGCGGGTGCGGATTTATCAGTGCCGCGTCTGAAGATGGCTTATGCCCAAGGAATTTTTCCCTGGTTTAATGACGGGGAACCTATTCTTTGGTGGTCGCCCGACCCGCGCTGTGTGCTCATGCTTGACGAGTTGGCTCTATCTAAGCGGGATTGGCGGGCACTGCGGATGAGCGGCTGGGAAATACGCTCTGATACGCAATTCGAGGCGGTTTTAAAACAGTGCGCGGCACCGCGCGCGAACTATTTGGGCGCAGGCACTTGGCTTAGCACTCAAATGCAGCATGCATATTGCGCGCTGCACGCAGCCGGTGCGGCGCACTCGGTGGAAGTTTTTGATGGGTCTGAGTTGATTGGTGGCATTTATGGCGTTGCCGTGGGCCGAGTGTTTTGTGGCGAATCCATGTTTGGCGCACGTAGTAACGCCAGCAAGGCGGCATTAGTGGCATTGGTGCTGGGCTTGGGGCGCATGGGCTTTGCCGTGCTCGATTGCCAAGTGCGTTCGCCCCATCTTGTTGATCGGGGAGCTAAGGATATTCCCCGGACAAAATTCCAAACGTTACTAGCTGAATATAAACTTGCACGAACTTGGCAAGCTGGTCAGTGGAGCGAGCCTTGGCACCGGGCTGGTTAGCCCAATGCCATTAACTTAAGGGAAAAGGCACCGATTCGTCTTTGCGAACGCAGTGAAGCAATCTCGTTTTTACTCGACGCGTATGGAGATCGCCACGTCGCTGCGCTCCTCGCGATGACGAATCTCGGGGAATTTTCTTAAGCTAATGGCATTGCTGGTTAGCCTCAGATAAATCTGAGTCTAAATCGCGTGTTGTCTCATGTTTTGCGACAGGTTTGCGCGATAGTGTTACTCAGCGCACTGCACGATCTAGCCACAGCAAGGCTAAATCGCGCTGTCAAATAACAGTTGGTTTTCTATTCGTTCTCTATTATTCTCCACCCACTCAACTTGAGGTTTCAAATGTCTAAAGCTAATCCTGCGCCAGCAGCAGAAGAAAATAAGCGCCGCGCGCTTGCCGCCGCACTCTCACAAATTGATAAGCAATTTGGTAAAGGTGCGGTGATGCGCATGGGCGATAAAACCCTAGAGCCAGCCGAAGTGGTTTCAACCGGCTCGCTCGGTCTGGATTTAGCGCTAGGCATTGGCGGCCTTCCGCGTGGCCGGGTCGTGGAAATTTACGGCCCAGAATCTTCCGGCAAAACCACGCTCACCCTGCAAGTCGTGGCATCGGTACAAAGGCTAGGCGGCACCGCTGCATTTGTGGATGCCGAACACGCGCTTGATCCAAGCTACGCGGAAAAGCTTGGCGTAAATGTGGACGATCTTTTGGTAAGTCAACCTGATACGGGCGAACAAGCGCTTGAGATTGTTGACATGTTGGTGCGTTCCAACGCCGTGGATGTAGTGGTGATCGACTCGGTCGCAGCCTTGACGCCCAAGGCGGAAATTGAAGGCGATATGGGCGATACCCACGTGGGTTTGCAGGCGCGCCTGATGAGTCAAGCGTTGCGCAAACTGACCGGAAATATCAAACGTTCTAATTGCTTGGTGATTTTCATTAATCAAATTCGCCTAAAAATAGGCGTGATGTTTGGTAGCCCGGAAACCACCACGGGCGGTAACGCACTGAAGTTTTATGCCTCCGTCCGGCTAGATATCCGTCGTATTGGCAGCGTCAAACGGGGTGAGGATGTGGTGGGCAATGAAACTCGCGTCAAAGTGGTCAAAAACAAGATGGCACCTCCTTTTCGCCAGGCCGAGTTTGAAATCATGTTTGGTGAAGGCACCTCACGCGAGGGCGAAATCATTGAGTTAGGCTCTAATTGCGGGATTATTGACAAATCCGGCGCTTGGTATAGCTATAAAGGCGACCGTATTGGCCAAGGCAAAGAAAACGTGCGGCAATATTTGCGCGAACACAAAGCAATGGCGCAAGAGATTGAAGGCTTGATTCGCGCTAAATTAATGACGGTGGCAGCACCTAGCACGCGCGTTGAAGAAGAGGCTGACGAGGTCTAATTTAGCTTTAACGTCGGCCTCGTGATTCGCAAGCGCCCCGCGCAGCCTGAAGAAGTCCACAGCTCTGCTGCGGTGGACTTAGGCGATATTGTCTTGCAGGCTGCGAGCGCGCTGCGTGCGAATCGCGGCATTGTTCGTGCCAAGCCTGAGCGCGAGCTAAAATCACAAGAGAATACCGTCGAGCCACGCGCAGCTTTTGGGCGGCCCGCTTTTGGACAGCCCAAAGCTTTGAGCGGTCGCTTCAATTCACCGGGCCGTAAAACCTCTGCCAATAAGACATCTTCGTTTGCGCCCGCACAGCGTGATACCAAATCTTGGCAAAAAGCGCCGCCAGACCCAGAAAAGCTGACACCACAGCATGCGTATTTACGCGCCATTGCGCTGCTTTGCGGGCGGGATTACAGCAGTAAAAAGATGGCAGAAAAGCTCGCTAAGCTGAGCTTTGCCAGCGAAGCTATTGATGCGACGCTGATTCGCTTGCGACACGAAGGCGCGTTAAGCGACACGCGTTTTGCCGCTTCGCGCACGAATGGCTTGATGAATCGCGGCAAAGGCCCGCGCGCTATTCAAGCCAAGCTGAAAGAAGCCGGGCTTGCAAAAGAATTGATTACCAATACTTTAGATGAGCTAGAAGTTGACTGGACAGAGCGCGCACGCGCGCTTTTGAATCGAAAGTTTGGTGACACGCCGCCCAGCGATCGCAAAGACTGGGCCAAACGCGCGCGTTTTTTGATTGCGCGCGGCTTTGATGAAGGAAGTGTGCGGAATGCGCTGAAGGCAGAAAAATCATAATTGGCTGTTTAAGCTAACATCGCAAAAATTTTGGCGCTGGAGTCAACGATGAAATGGATCGACGCGCAAACACAAAGCGGCGAAAAAGTGGCATTAGCCGTCAACAGTGACGGTATTTTGTTCACCCAAATTGATGGCGTTGAAACTGCGCTTGGCAAACCTAGTCAATATCAGGCGCGTATGGGCGATAAGCGTCAATATGCAGAAGTGAAATTACCCGATATTGGCGTATTACGAACTACCGAAACCGACGTCATAGACGCCTGGTTTGCGCATCTGGACTTATCGGGCGAACGCACTAAAAAGCGTGTTTCACCGACCACCATTGGGCTGGGAATTCTGGGCGCCATAGCGCTGTCCATCTTACTGCTGTTTTCGGTTGGGCTGCCCTGGGTCGCGCGCTTGGCGGCAGAGCATATTCCGCCAGAGTGGGAAAAGTCTTTGGCGACTACCATGCTAACGACCTTAGCGGATGATGGATTTACCCCATCGACCATCAGCGTCGAGGAACAAAATCGCTACCGAACGCTGTTTGATGCGGTCGCCAAGGGTGCCAGTTACAGCAATCCAATAACCTTGGAGTTTCGCAGCTGGACCGACCCTAACGCATTTTCGATTCCCGGTGGTGTCGTGGTCGTGACCGATCAGATGCTAACACTAATGTCCACGGATGATGAATTTAGCGCAGTTATGGCGCATGAAATTGGGCATTTGGAAAAGCACCACGGCATTCGTTCCGTACTCCAGCAGGGCGGTGCGTGGCTGATGGTGAGCTTGCTTATTGGCGACCCATCAGGTTTAACTGCCATTGCGACCGCACTGCCTGCAACCTTGATTGACAGCGCCTACTCGCGCGGCTTTGAGCGTGAAGCCGACGAGTACGCATTTGCACGTTTGCGCCAAATGTTAATTAGCCCGCGCGCGTTCGCGGGACTCATGCGTAAAATGAAGTTGCAGGCCGATTCAGGTACGTCAGGTGCGTTAAAATATTTTTCCTCGCATCCGCCTACTGATGAACGCATTGAAGCGGCTGAGCGCGCTGCAGAATAATTAGATTATGAGTTACTTTGCTTTTCTACGCCAAATTTTGATTGGAATCCATACTCATGTTGACGATTGCTTTACTAAGCACTTTCATGGCGCTGACGCACGCGAGTAAAACAGCGGTGGCCGATTTTGCCCCCAACTTAGACCAATCGGCGACACTGCCCGATATGACGATGGAAGCCGCGCAAAAGCGGCTTGACACGGCCCCCATTGTTGCCAGCGCACGTACGGAGTTTTCCGGTTTAGCGCCTATGCGTGGCGCTACCGCCGGAGCATGGGTGGTGCGTGCAGGCTATCAAAGCGTCGAACAACTGAATCTCTTGCGCGCGCGTGCGGCACCCTGGCGGGTTTATCCTGAAGAAAAGATACTGATTATTGATATCAATAATCTGTTGGAGTATGACCAGCTCATTCGCGATGGGTTCTTAGTCCAAATTGACGCAGAACGCACTGGCAGTTTCAACGCGCCGCATGAGCGCACTCCGGAACAGATAAAGGCTGCACTAATAAACGCTGGGCAAATCAACAGCATCATTGGTTATAGCTGCTATCGCACCGTCGAAGAAACCTACGCAACGGCAGAGGCTTTGGTCGCACAGAAGCCGCAAATTGCGGAATGGTTGGATATTGGCGACAGCCGACTCAAGCAGTTGGGACAAGGCGGCTACGATTTGCGCGCACTGCACATCACCAACCGCAGTATTCCAGGGCCTAAGCCGGTGTTGATGATCCAAAGCGCGATCCACGCGCGTGAATATGCCACCGCAGAAAGCGTGACGCGTTTTGCGGAGCAGTTAATCAATGGCTATGGCACCAACCCCGATATCACCTGGATGGTTGACTATCACGATATCAATTTAGTGCTCGTGGCAAATCCTGACGGGCGCAAAGTTGCTGAGGTAAGCGCAACGCGAATGCAGCGTAAAAACCGTAATCCGCTATATTGTGCTGTTGGCAGTTGCCCAAATCAAAACTCCACTGTGGGCGTCGATCTCAATAGAAACTATCCGTTCGACTATGCTGGAGCTGGTGCGTCTACAAATCCTTGCTGTGATTCGTTTCGTGGCCCAGCGGCGCGATCAGAAGCCGAATCAATCGCGCTAACCGATTTTGCCACTAGTATTTTTCCCGACCAGCGCGCTGAAACATCGTCAGTGCCGCCTGATCAAACTACACCGGTCAGTTTGGACGCGAGTGGGGTTTATATCGATTTACACAGCAACGGTGCTGGGACGTGGTTCCCTTGGGGTAACACTACAATTGGTGCGGCACCCAATGCGCAGCAGTTACAAACGATTGCGCGAAAAATAGCTTTTTTGAATGGCTTAGCTGCAGCTAGAAGCAGTGATTTTGGTGCGATTGGCGGTGCGACCGATGATTGGACTTTTGGTACTTTGGGCGTCGTTGCTTTTACTATAGAGTTAAGCGATGGCGGTACCAATCAAGGGTTTTTTCCAAATTGTGCGGCATATGAATCCACGATCGGCCCACCAGCAGTAGCGTCATTTTTCATGGCAGCTAGAGTGGCGCGCGCACCGTATCGGTTACCAGCTGGGCCAGATGTACTAAATTTAACCGCTGTCAGTGGCGCAAGTGGCGTCACGTTAACTGCCAGCGCCAATGACGCCCGCTATCTGCCGGCATCAGAACCCACACAAGCCATTGCCAGCGTTGCGCTTTACAATAGCGTGCCGTGGGTAGTAGGTGCAGTGCCGATTGCCAGTTTTGCCGCGACCGATGGCAGCTTCAACAGCAATATCGAAGCGATCACGCTGAACTTAGCACAAGCACAATTGCCGCCGGTCGCCAACACGCTGTATTACGCGCAAGCAACCGACGCGGCGGGCAATAAAGGCCCGGTCAGCGCGGTGTTTTTAAGTCCAAGTGACTCAATATTTCGTGAGGGTTTTGAATGACGGTTTTGCACCGATATAAGGCCGATGGCGTTAGCCGATGAAAATTATTTCGCTCAATCTCAACGGCTTGCGCTCGGCGTCGACGAAAGGCGTGTTTGATTGGCTAAGCGGCCAAAATCCCGACGTCGTGTGCGTGCAGGAAACCCGCATTCAACACGATCAACGCCAGAAAGAAGTCAAAAAGGGTGCAGTTTTTGCGCTGGCAAATTACCACCACGAGTATTCAGACGCGCAGGCTAAAGGCTATTCGGGTGTAGCGATCTGGAGTAAGCGCAAGCCGGATGCGGTTGTAGCGGGCATTGGCGTGGCTGATTTTGACGCTGAGGGCCGCTGTTTAGAGGCACAATTTGGCGATTTGAGCGTGATTTCGCTTTATCTTCCCAGCGGAAGCTCGGGCGAGGTGCGTCAGGCGTTTAAATTTCAAACTCTAGCTTGGCTGAAATCACACTTGAAGGCGCTGAAAGCGTCGGGCCGTAAAGTCATTATTTGCGGCGACTGGAATATGGCGCATCAAAATATTGATATTAAAAATTGGCGCGGCAATCAAAAGAACTCAGGCTTCCTCCCCGAAGAACGCGCGTGGCTGACCGAATTGTTGGCGGTTGAGGGCTGGATCGACACGCATCGCAGCGTGAAGCCAGAAGTCGCGGAATACACCTGGTGGAGCAATCGTGGGCAGGCGTATGCGAACGATGTGGGTTGGCGCATTGATTATCAAATTGCCAGCCCAAACCTAGCGGGTGCCGCAAAAACCGCCGCCGTACACCGCGAGCCACGCTTTTCTGACCACGCGCCGCTGGTGATCGAGTACGCACTTTAGTGGCACTTGACGCATCGTCTAGTGGAACTGCTGCGCGCGAAAATTATTCGGGCGTGCGCGGTATTGCGCGAGCATTTGCCACACCTGCGGCGCTGACCATGCTGCTATTAGGTTTTGGCAGCGGCCTGCCGTTTTTGCTTGTTGGCGTAACCCTGGCAATTTGGCAGCGCGAAGTCGGTTTTACGCTGACCAACATTGGTTTAATGAGTGCCGCGAGTTGGCTGTATTTACTAAAGTTTTTGTGGGCACCGCTCCTAGATCGCTACCCGCTGCCGTTTTTAGGGCGCAGACGCGGCTGGTTGCTCGCTTCACAAATGGGCGTTGCAGTTTTTTTGGCGGCGATGGCGGTTTTAGGGCCAAAAAATGCCGAATTTGTGTTTGTACTGTTAATGGTTGCGACTTCGTTTTTTGGCGCTACACAAGATATTGTGGTGGACGCGTATCGCATTGAAATTGCGCCGCCGTCGGCCCAAGCAGCGCTAGCGGCGATGTCGACGTTAGGCTACCGAATTGCCTTGATTACTGCGGGCGCAGGTGCACTTTATATCGCCAATTTTTTCGACTGGCGCACCGCTTATTTGATCATGGCGCTGTTCATGCTGTTGCCCATGATCGCGACCTTGACAGGGCGTGAGCCGAACGTTTACCAGGAAACCTACCAAGAAACGCGGCGCTTGGATTTTGCGCAAGCTTTTAACGCACCGTTTGCTGAGTTTTTTACGCGCCACGGCACATTGCTGGCGACAGCACTACTGATATTTGTCGGGCTTTTTAAATTTCCTGACCAAGTTATCGGCGTGATTGCCGGGCCTTTTTATTTGGATTCAGGATTTACCAAGCTTGATATTGCCACTGTCTCCAAGCTTTACGGCGTGTGGATTGGGATTTTCGGTGCATTTTTGGGGGGCGTAGGTGTAGCGGTTATTGGCATTCGGCCAATGTTGCTGATCGCGGCATTAGCCGTGGCTGGCTCCAATATTGCGTTTTTACTGATGGCGCAAAACCCTGGGCAAATTTGGGCCTTTTACGCAGCAATCAGTGCCGACAACATTTCCCAAGGCTTTGCCGGCGTGGTTTTAGTGGCATTTATGGCCACTTTGACGCACCCGGCGCATACGGCAACGCAATTTGCACTGCTGGTGTCGTTGGCTTTTTTACCCGGGAAATTAGCCAGCGCCATTTCCGGCTATTTGATCGAAGCGCTCGGCTATGCGAATTTTTTTCTGATGAGCACCGTGACCGTGGTCCCCGCCCTGCTCTTACTTTTGTGGCTTTGGCCGCGTATCGCCAACTTGTCGCCGCCTGAACTCGCCGATGATGACCGATGACCGCCGATGATCGATTTCAAAGCGCATCTTGTCGGGAAAGTTCATATTTGCGTTTCGAAATTTTTTATTGCTCTGTTAAGCTAGGTGTATGCCTGATCTATTAGTTCGCGCCATTGACGATGCCTTAGCTGAGCGTATCAAACGCTACACGCGTGAACGCGTGGAGCCTTTGAACACCTGTATGCTGGAATTACTGCGCGCGGGGTTAGAGCAATTTGAAGCGCGCGCGGTTGAAAAGAACGCCGCAGCGCCAGCAGCTAGCGCAGCTGTATCGCCAGCAGCGGGAACAATGCCGAATTACGGCGCGGAAGTGATGCGTGAAACGCGCATTTTAGGCGGCACCTGGAATAGCGATGAAGCGACGGCGTTTCGTGAAGCGCTGTCAGCAATCGAGCGAATTCCAGGTGGGTCGAACTTTTAACTTGCCGGAGTTTAGCTTGCTGAGCTGTTTCGAAAAGTGACGGCCTTACCGCACGCCATTTGGTTAACGCTAGCAATGCTCGCAATCGGTGCGCTTTTTAAGGCCTTGCGAGTGTTGCCCGATAATGCCGCCGAAGTAATCAACAAACTTGTGCTCAACCTATTGTTGCCCGCGCTGGTTATTTCGGTGGTCAGCCAACTGACTTTCAGCGCTTCAATGCTACTGGTGCCTTTGATTGCTTGGCTTGCAATGGCTGCCTGCGCATTGGTAATCCGACTGACGGCGCGCGCGCGCAAATGGCCGCGCGATGTTGAAGGTGCGCTGTTGTTAACCGCCGTTTTGGGGAACACCGCCTTTCTAGGCTACCCGTTAACGCAAGCGTATCTCGGTGCGACCAGTTTAGGTACCGCCGTTTTGTATGACCAACTGGGCAGCTTTTTAGTGCTTTCCACGTTTGGCTTATGGGTGGCGGCCAGCTATGATGGCGGCAAACAGACGCAAGCGATAACGTTGGGATTCGCCGTACGGCGCATCGCAACCTTCCCGGCATTCGTAGCGCTTTGCGTCGCATTGGCGCTTAGTTTTTTTGATTTCCCCTTGCCCGGTCAAATCAAGCTACTCATTGATGACGTTGCCGCGCTTTTGGTGCCGCTTGCGATGTTTGCAATTGGCCTAAACTTCTCTGCCCTGCCCCCAGCCAAGCAAGGTATGCCGCTTTTTATTGGCTTAAGCGTCAAAATGCTGCTCATGCCGCTGTTGGCGCTGGGCATGGGGCAGCTATTGCTGGATCGTGAAGCGATGCAGGTGGTCGCATTTGAAGCGGCCATGCCGCCGATGGTCACCGCCGCCGCACTGGCCGCAAGTTCAAAACTGGCCCCGCAGCTCGCCGCAGCAATGGCCGGCTTAGGCACGGTGTTAGCGATTTTTTGGCTGCCTTTGCTGCATCTTTGGTTAGTGTGATTTCAATTCTAAATCATGTGGCTAACTACGTTGCCTCAACGCAGCCGCGATGTCTTGCTTCGCACAGCGGGTTTGCCGGTGATCAAAACGCTGGAACAATACGATTTTGGCTTCAGTCCGAGCCCCAAAAAGATGATTACCGAATTGAAAAGCTTGGCTTTCATTGAACGTGCAGAGAACGTCGTGTTGCTGGGGCCAAGTAGCGTGGGCAAGACGCATTTGGCGATTGGCATTGGCTATGCGGCAGCACTTGCGGGCTATCGCGTCAAGTTTTTTACCGCGAGCGATTTGATGAGTCAGCTCGCGAACGCAAAGCGCCAGGAGCGCGCCAGATCGTTTGGCATGCAGAGCTTACAAAGCCCGAGACTGTTGATTATTGATGAGCTAGGCTATCAGCCATTGAGCGCAGACCAGGCGCATGAGCTGTTTCAAGTGATTGCAAAGCGCTATGAAAAAGGTAGTGTGTTGTTGACCAGCAATTTAAATTTAGGTCAATGGGATCAGGCGCTGGGTGGCAATAGTTCGCTGGCGGCAGCACTCCTGGACCGTTTGCTGCATCACTGTCATTTGCTGACTCTGCAAGGCGAAAGCTATCGTTTAAAAGATAAAAGAAAAGCCGGGGTGCTTGGGGCGAAACCCAACACTGCGGTCACGTTGTAAAACGCCGGTCAGGGGGCAATTTATACCGGCACTAGGGGGGTCAAATTTGATTGGCGTTGACAGTTTAGGCCAAGCTATTTTGGTTGGTTGCTAATTAGATTGGTAGGGCTTTGGAATGGTATTGATTGTTTGGCAAACTTTGCGTGTCCTGATGTTCTAGAGCAATGCCATTAACTTAAGAAAACCTGTGACAATTATCCAATAATATCATATAGTTACCTCAACAAACCACCACGAATCGCAGCCGAAATATGCCCATTAATCGCAGCCTCGCAGCCCTTCATTT
>JAYUUS010000077.1:0-15914 GCA_043754435.1 Rhodanobacteraceae bacterium | reverse complement strand
GATCTTGCGCGGGGGTGCCAAAAAGCGTGTCCACTTGGACGAGCGCAGTCAAACCCTCAGGCTTGACCCAGCCCGCGCCCGCTTGTGCGGAAAAGCGGCTGCTTATCTTCATCTGATCCGGCAAAAATTCCTTTACTTCGACGCTGACTTCGCCCAGCGGCTCATTGCGATCAGTATCGTTTGGCTTATACAGCCGTAGCGTGTAGCTGCCGCTGGCATCGCTTTCAGTGGTGGCATATTCGAGCGCAACAAAGCCGGTGTCATTGAGCGTTAGCATATTGTTGTAAACATCAGCGGCGCTTGGGTCGGTAATTACCGCCCGCAGCGGCACACCCGCTAATGAATTTTTCCAATCAAACGCGCGCGCAATAATGCCGAAATGGATGCTATCGCCAGGGCGGTATAAACCACGGTCTGAAAACGCATGCACGCTCAATTGCCCAGGTGAAGTTGGCGTATCCGAGCCACCAATTTCGAAGCGCGAATAGTCCTGCTCATGCTCATCTTTGATCGGCAAGAACGACATATCCTCCGCGCGCGTTACTCGCAGCATTACCGGCGCATGTTCACGCTTGTAATCCGCAAAGCTTGCTAAGCGCGCATGCCCGGCAGCGTCGGTGACTGCGCTTTCCAAACTCACGCCGTTCACGCCGATTACATCGACCACAACCCCTTCGGCGGGCGTGCCGCTATGAATTTCCTGTACGAAAATCTCTCTAGTTTCATCTAAAGATTTCTTTGCAACCACACCTAGATCGCTGAGCACGATCAGCCTCTGCACTGCGCTTTCGCCTGCGCTTAGATCAGTATCTTTAAGCTCGCTCATCGCTAAATTTTCTTTGCCCGAGTTCGCCACTAGCTCGGTAAGGCTGATATAAAAAACACCGTGTTTTTCGGCGGTGAAATACGGGCTTAAATCAATCCCTTCATAGTGCGTAACACCTGGCTTCAATGTTGGCAGACGCACAATTCGATTAAAGCGCTCAACCAGAGAATCCTGCTCCATCGAGTAAAAATTAGGATTTTTAAAACTGCCGCTGCTGTATTTCACCCAATTCTGTAGCTGCTCAGGCAGCACGCGTGACACTTCTAATTTGTAGGCGATCACATTGCGGCTTAAAATACTGACGCGCTTTTCACCCTTCAGGGAAAGTAAAGCGCCGTCGCCAACAAAACTTAAAGCTTTTGGAAACTCCGGCACGCGCAGCACCGTTTGATACAGCTCACCCAATTTGGTGCCGCCAAAGGCCGTGGTGTTTTTCGATAACTGCACATAAACCGAACGGCCAATCGGCGCGTCATAGCGAAAGGTATGCGCGGCTAAAACATCGCGCTCGCCCGGCAGGTGCGCAAGTTTGAGCTTTTGCGATTGGCGTAATATCGCCTCCGTCACATCCGCGTTTGACCACGCATAGGCCTCGTTACCTGGCGGCTTGTCAGGATGATTGCGGGGCAAAACATATGCCGTAGTCGCGCTGCTAATGGCCGGGTCACTAATGCTTTCGTTCAAAGCGAGCACTAAAATTTGCTCTGGATCGCCATCGGTATTTTCCGCGCTAGCAAACTCCAAACTCTCGACATTGAGTGAATACAGTGAAGGCAGCAGCAAGGTGTTTGCGCTCGCAACCGCCGCATGGTCGCCATCCAAAGGACTGGTTATCGAACTCTGCACCCCTTCTGCGATGTTTAACGTCAGGTTTGAACCGGCATCGGGTAGCTTCAGGGCGTCGGTTGTGACATACGCGATTAAATTTTTTTCGTCGTAGCGCACGCTAAATTGGGTTTTGTGCAAAGGGTCGTCCGCCGCTAGCTTGGCTTCAGGAAATTTCGCGGTATCAGCGGTAGCCGTCAATGACAGCCTGCTCTCAAGTGACTTTGGCTCGACTGGATGCGAGAAGTTCAGCGTGTAAATCGCCTGTTTGAGCAACGCATTAGTTGGATCTTGGTTGTATTCACTGGCGAGACTGATCGCGAACTTTGCAGTTGTGAACTCAAACTCAGCCTTATCGACAATCACATGCGGCGCATAGGCTAATTTAGGCTCAATCACCACATGAAAGTCCGTGCCAATCGGCCAATCGACGCTAGGGGTAAACGCCAGTGAGCGATCACCGCGCCATGCCCAAGTACCGGCTAGTGCGGGCGTTAACGCCACACCTTTTAGCTCAACGGGTTTACCGGCTGTGGCACCCGCGTCAATCGGTGCGACCGAGCCATCAAAGTCAATACTAAAAGACGAGTAATAGATGCTCTCCGCGTGATAGTCAGTCGCACTGGGTGCGGTCAATGTCGCATGCACCAGATTGGGTGGTTCCGGCGGCACATAGTTGGCCCAAAACCGTATACCCCAGGCCAAGCCCGCAAGCAGTACAACCGTGAAGAACGCTCGAACTGGCCGCGCGCGCGCGCTTTCGATGAGCGCGCTCAGCCAATGCGGCGCGGTGTAGTTGGCCTGTCCGAATAGGCCGGAAAACACCGCCGGAATTGCGCTTAACAGCCAGCGGATAAGCCAAATAACCCCAAAAAACGCGCGCCCAAGCCACTGCATAAAGCCAACCTTTAGAATGAATTTTGTTAAAATTTCGTTTTATTCGCTGTGGAGTCTGCGCGTTTATAACGCCGAAATTTCTGGCAGTTACGGGCGCTAGCGGGCGAATTGCGGGCATTTCAGAGAACAATATCGCCAAAATAGTAGGCATGCACCCCAACTTTGTTTCGCTTATTCCCTATGCGCGCCTACTTCACCCACCAAACCTAATGCAGAATCTTTGAACGCGCGTTTGAATAAAGCAATGGCTTGAGCACCTGCGCCAAAACAAACCCAGCAATAAAGCCAATCACGTGCGCCAACCAGGCCACCGCCGAAATTGAAGTGCCCGTCACGGTGTAAAGCACCTGCAACAAAAACCATAGCCCGATCAATGTGGAGGCCGGCACCCGCACAAACTGAAAATACAGACCTAATGGCAGGACGATGCCTAAAGATGCGCGTGGAAATAAAAATAGATATGCCCCGATCAGTCCGCTCACCGCACCACTAGCGCCCACGATAGGCCCACTTTTGTTGGTCAATAAAAAAGCCGAGGCAATATTGGCAATCGCACCACACAGCAAAAACAGCAGCAATACCAGACGCGAACGAAAAACACGCTCCACGGCAAAACCAAACAGCATCAGAAATAATAGGTTGCCAAATAAATGTGCGCTATCAATGTGCACGAATAAGGCACTGAAGAGCTTGGCAAACTCTGCATTAGGCCGTTGCAGTGACAGCTCGGCCGGCACCACGCCCCAGTCGTGCATAAATTGGGCGCGCGCCAGGGGCGTCAGTAAAAATTCCCAAACTGCCACGCCCAGCATCATTGCTAAAATGCAAGGTGTCGCCCAGCGCAATTTTAGCTTTGGGTATTCGTCAACGTGAACGAACATGATTTACAGCGACTGGCGCGGATAAAAAAACCGGCTGCCCTGAAATTCGCACTCAAGACCGTCGGCGCGGATTTTGGTAATGCTGACCTTGCTTTCGATTTGCTCGCCTTCAGCGTAGCGTTTGCCGCCGATAATGACAAAGCGAAACTGCTGTTGTGCGTTGTAAACATACATAGAAACCACCATTTTTGGTAAGTCGTGGCGGACTTTGTAGTCGAGCTCGAAAACACTAGGCAAACTAGGTTCGGGCGCTACAGGGGGCGGCGTTACGACAGGCGGCGTCATAGCAGGCGGTGCAACTTCAGCAACGGGCTTTGGCTCAGAAAGCGGGGGCGTTGCCGGCTGGGCGGGTGGCTTGACTGGTCTTACCGGCACCGGGGGCGAAACGGGTGGTGCTACAGCCACCACTGGTTCTGGCTTTTTATTAAATTGCGCCGCACCCGTGAGCGGAATATCTAAGTTTGGCACGCTTAAAGAGGGGCCACCACTGGGTTTGAACTCAGCAGCGTTCGCGTTTAAGTCTGTCGCGACTACCGGAGTGGGTGCTATTGCATCCGCTTTCTCTAGACTTAAATCGGGAGTCAAGGCACCGTTGATGCCTACTTCGCGTTGAGTTGCATTGGGCTTGACAGCCGTTGCGTCGGGCTTAACAGCCGAGGCGCTGGCAAGGATAACAGTTGGCTTAGTGAAAATTCCGCTAAACCACCAAGCGCCTATTCCAAGCACAACAAACACACCAGCGAGCGCCCAAAGCCGCACTTTGGAGGGGGTTTGAGATAGCCGTACCCTGGCAAGCGTAGGGGCTTGCCCCTTCTGTGCTTGAGCCTCGGCTCTTTTTAACGCATCAAAGATGATTGACATGGATGCTTACAAGAGTCCGTGATGGCAAAAAACAACTGACTACTGAGGCGGGATAAAGTTTTGCGCACATCAAAATTCTGGATCCCAATCGACAATCATTTTGCCGGCTGCAAGGTCAACGTTCATTACAAACTGGCCTGGGATATACGGCAGCAGTCTTTGCCGATCCCCGTTTAACACCATTACATCGTTACTGCCGGTCGCCATCATCTCTTCAATGACACCAAAAGCGACACCCTGAAGGTTTTCAACATTTAGGCCGATCAGATCGCGCCAGTAATAATCGCCAACTTTAAGTTTGGGTAAAGACGAACGCGGCACTGAAATCAGTGAGCCGAGCCAAAGTGCGGCTTGATCACGGTCTTGTATTTCAGGAAAACGGGCGGCCAGCGATGTTCCGGCGCCACGAATTTTAACAGGCACGCCCACCAACGTTGAAGTATCCGGTGCAGCCGTAGTGCTTGAGTGCTTTGCAGCACTGGCCTCTGGGCGAGCGAGCGTCCAGGGCTGGTATTTAAAGATGCCTTCCGCTGGCTCGCAAAAACTTTTAATTTTCAGCGCGCCTTGAACGCCATGGAGGCCGCTCACGAGGCCGACCACAACGTCGGTCATATGCTAACTAAGCAGCAACGGCGACTGGCGCAACAACTGCATTACGTGCGCGCTTGATTAACGAGCGTACTTTTTCGGTTGGCTGCGCGCCGTTATCAACCCAATGCGCAACGCGGCCCAAATCTAGCTGCAGTGGCACTTCTTTGCCCATTGCAACCGGATTGAAATAGCCAACGCGCTCAATGTTGCGGCCATCACGTGAACTACGTTCGTCAGTGACTACAACATGATAGAACGGGCGTGCTTTCGTCCCTTGGCGGGAAAGGCGAATTTTGACCATAAGAATTCCTTTTCTACGCAGCGCGTATTGATTTAAATTGGGTGTTTTGATGTAGCTAAATAATCTGCTGCTACCGACTGTCACAGCCTCGGGCAGCGCGAAGCCGATTAGTATATCTGGTTTTTTCGCAAGTTCCGCAAGATCTCTGTGCAGCTACTTCTGAGTTCCTTCAGCTTTGCCGCGTGAGCGGCAACACGCAAATAGGCAAGTAATCAAACTTTTTAAGCAAATCACGCAATACCGTGGCTTTTCAGCCATACTTAAGTGATTCAATTTACGCGACTGTTAATGAATGTCTCGCTCTGCCATTAGCTTAAGTCGACATCTTTTTTATTCGCATTTACTTTGCGCCCTGGTGGTAGCGACCGCTGTTGCCAGCTATCTTTACTATTCGATCAGTATAGGCATTGTTCAAACCAATGAGGCGCGGCTCCGCGCTGCATTTAATGCGCTGACTTTGCAAATTGACACGTTATTGCCTGCCCATTCAACTTCGATAGCGCCCGAGTTGGTGACCCAATTGGATTTAGTATTCAATAAAGCCATGGAGACGCAGCAATTGTCTTCGGCAGCTTTATTTATAAATGAAAAACGCCTGGCGGGCACGCCATTGCTGGGCGCAGGGAATCAGGGCGATTTGGTACTTGCAGGCGAAGTTATCTGGCCGGGGGAAAACAAAGTTAATTTGGCCCCTAAATACACGCTTGTGTTGCGGGCGGATGGCGCAGCCCAACAGCAGCGATTAAGCGAAATTACAAACTACGCTTTGCTAGGCTTCATCGGTGCGGTGATTTTGTCTTTGCTGTTCGCACGCCTGTTTGCAGGACGCATCAACCGTGCGCTGGATACTCTAGTGGAACGTCTACAGCAAGTGGCTGCAGGAAACTTTGATGCGCGCATCCAAACGATTGCGCAAGATCCAACCGGCCGGCTGGCGTTAGCTTTTAATGATATGAGCGAGCGCCTGCAGCGGAGCATCCGAGAGCGTGAAGGCACGCTCACGCAGCTGCGGGAAGCACGCACGCAGCTTGAAGAGTCCATTCGTGAGCGCACGAAAGAACTGGTTGATCTCAATATTTTATTGCGCGATGAACACGAGCAGCGCGCCCAGATGGAAGCCAACCTTGCAGAGGCCGCAGCGACCGACCCGTTAACCAAGCTGCTCAATCGGCGAGCGCTGTTGGGCTTGCTGCAGCATATTGGCGATAGCATGCGCAAAAATGGCAAAAAATGCTGTATTGCGACCCTTGACATCGATCACTTTAAGCAAGTCAACGACCGCTTTGGGCATGATGTAGGGGATCAAGTGTTGAGTGCCGTAAGCGCAGTTATTCGCAAGCATTTGCGTGCGGATGAAGCTGCTGCCCGTTGGGGCGGGGAAGAGTTCTTGCTGGCTTGGCCGGATCAAACGCTTGCCGTGGCTCAACAGCGTGCAGATCGCTTGCGCGAACTGATTAGCGATTGCAGTTTTGCGCACGCGAGCTTGCGCGTTACCGCCAGCTTTGGAGTTGCCGAATGGGTGCCGAGCGAATCCTTGGAAGCGGCATTAAAACGCAGCGACCAAGCCCTGTACTGCGCGAAAGCCGAAGGCAGAAATAGAGTGCGTGTCCAGATTGAAAACATCCCCAGCGAAAACCTCACGGCCGAAAGCACCAAATAAAGTGTGCACAAGCGTAACGTGAGATCATTTTTTATACATTTCGGCGCAAACTCGAAAATTGCCGTGATATGTTGCCGCTGACGCCGATAAAGATGCCTGTTTTCGGCCGCCGATACGAATCAAATTCGATTTAACTTTAAAGCAGCTAGAGGCGCGTTATGTCAGCTACTAAATCTTCAAGCAAAAAATTCATCTTACCCGCTATCGTTGGCATCGTTTTTCTTGCTGCCGCAGCTTACATCGTGATGGGCTTGGTCAGTAAAGAAGAGGTTACTGCACAAAATGATGGAGCGGAGGTTCTTCAAGCGGTCGCAAAAGCGGGGGCTTCAGACACCCCGGCCACGCCAGAAGACCTGCAACGCATTTTGGCTGACGCAAAAGATGCCAACGAAAAGGCGCAATACGTTTCTCCTGAAGGCGCAAATGCGGTGGAGCTTTATCTCAAAGCGCTTGAAATCGACCCTGAAAACCGCATCGCAAAAGACGCCTTGAATGAAATCATGCCCTATGCCATTGATCGGGCAGATCAATACATTACCGACGGCAATATTCCGCAAGCAGAGCGCGCATTACTGCTCTTGCGCAAGGCAGATCCTAGTTCTTCAGTCATTTTGACGACGCTGGCAGGAAAAATTGAAAACCTCAAACGCGTGCAATCTAGCCGCGATGCAGAACAACAGGCGTTAGTTCTGGCGCAACAGCAACAAGCGCAACAGCGCGCCCAAGAACAAGCGGGCACCACAACCCCTGTAGAACCGCCGCCGCCCGTAGAGACACCGACTGCACCGCAAGCCAAACCCGCGCAACCCGTAGCTAGTACACCCAAGCCTACGGCTCAACCTGTCACAGCACCGCCTGTCGTCGCGGCATCCGCTAACGCAGACGACCGTAATTTTCAGCTTACCCGTAAGGTAGAAGCCAGCTATCCGCAGCGCGCACTCCGACAACGGATCGAAGGCTGGGTAGAACTCACTTTCACTGTGACCGTGAACGGTGACGTCAGTGATGTCAAAGTGATTGATTCCCAGCCACGTCGGGAATTTGACCGTGAAGCCACACGTGCTTTAAGTCAATGGAAGTTCAAACCGCGCATTACCAATGGTAAACCTGTCGCTGCATCGGCACGGCAACGCTTAGAATTCAAGCTCGGCGGTTGAGCATTTGTAGCTGGATTGATTTGGCGTACATGCCCGAAAGCAGCCGGTAATGGCGAGTGATTTTGCCAACGCTGAATTGAATCTTGGCGTTGCCGCTGCGGATTTTCTGCAGCGCTATTGGCAAAAGCGGCCAAAGTTGATGCGCCAAGCATTACGCAACTTTGTCTGCCCGATCAGCGCCAATGATTTAGCGGGGCTGGCTTGCACAGAAGGCTCGCTCGCGCGCATTGTGCAGGGATCAGGCAAACGCTTTAGCGTTGCATCTGGGCCATTTTCAGACGCCAGTTTTGCCAGTTTGGGCACATCCAACTGGACATTGCTCGTCCAAGAAGTTGACCAGTGGGATCGCAATGTGCGCGAATTGCTCAAGCATTTCGATTTTTTACCGCGCTGGCGCATTGAAGATGTGATGGTGAGCTATGCAGTGCGTGGCGGCTCTGTCGGTGCCCACGTCGATCAATATGACGTGTTTTTATTGCAAGGACGCGGTCAGCGCCGCTGGCAAATTGATGACCGGACGCAGGCAAAGACCGCAGCACGGCAGCAGTTTTTGCCGAAAGCGAAGCTTAAACTTCTGGCGAATTTTGAGCCAAATCACGATTGGGTACTGAGCCCTGGCGATATGCTGTATTTGCCGCCCGGGGTGCCCCACCACGGCGTTGCCCTAGACGACGACTGCATGACATTTTCAATTGGCCTGAGAGCACCCAGCGCCACCGAAATGCTCGAAAATTTTGCCCACACACAGGCGCAAAAGCTAGCCGACAGCGTGCGCTACAGCGATCCAACGCTAAGCGGTCAAACCCATTCAGTCGCGCTTGATGATGCCAGTGTGGCCAGAGTGCGCGAAACGTTGGCAAAAGCAATCCAGCTATCTGACACTGAACTGGGCGCGTGGTTTGCCAATTTTATGTCGGGCTATCGCTCGTCGAAACTCGCTGAAATTACCGGGTCAAAAATCACTGAAACCAACTCATTGCCCAGCCCCAACAGCGCTGAATTAAAAGCCGCCGTAAAACTCGGGGCTAAACTTGCTGCCGGGGCCAACATTACGCTTGCGCCTGGAATGCGGGTAATTGCATGGCAGGGCGCGCTGCATATGGGTGGACAAAAAATTAGTTGTGACGCGCACCTGCAAGACCTGCTGAGTGCATTTTCTGTCCATATTGATGCTGCAACTTGGCAGCGATTGAGCGCAAACTCGCAGGCGCTGGTGCTTAAATTAAAGCGTGCCAACGCGCTGATCTTTACGCACTAATCCTTAAACGTCACAAAAAGCCAGACTTGTAAACCGTGGTTTTTGCCTCAACTGAGAAGTTATGGAGTTAAACGCCGCTAGCATTAATCGGAAACGCACACCGCCTGAGCCCGCACTTGAGGCGCTTGAAATCACGCAGGTTCTTCATGCACTTGGGGATCCGATGCGTCTAGCCATCGTGCGTGCGATTGCGCAATTTGAGGCTGGCCGGGCTTGCAACCAATGTGCGTGTTCCAGCGTGCCGAAATCCACGCTGGCACATCATTTTAAAGTATTGCGCAAAGCCGGCCTGATAAGGTCTTTAGAAGCCGGTACTACACTCAAAAACACGCTGCGTACTGAGGAATTAGAAGCGCGCTTTCCCGGCCTGCTAGCGGTCATTTTGCGAATGTAGGTTTAGGAAGTGGCATCAGTGCGCACCATCGGCTAAGGTCAGCGCACTAAAACTAGAACTTCCAAGCCAATGCCCATACCCCTGCTCTGCGTTTACCCAGGAACCTTCGATCCGCTGACCAACGGACACTCTGACTTAGTTGAGCGCGCATCACCCTTATTTGACCGCGTGGTGGTCGCAGTCGCGGCAAACCCGGGCAAAAACCCGCTATTTACCCTGGACGAACGGCTAGCGCTATGTACAAAAGCATTTGCGCACCTCCAAAACGTCGAAATTTTAGGCTTTGATACGCTACTGGCAAAATTTGTCACTGATTTGGGCGCACGGGTGGTTTTGCGTGGCCTGCGTGCGGTCAGTGATTTTGAGTATGAATTTCAATTAGCCAGCATGAATCGCCACTTGATGCCACAGGCTGAAACAATGTTTTTAACACCCGCTGAAAAGCACAGTTTTATTTCCTCAACGCTGGTGAGGGAAGTAGCGCGCTTGGGCGGGGACATCACCGGCTTCGTACATCCGCTGGTGGCGGTCGCATTGCGCCAAAAATTTGAGCAAAGTTAGAGGTTGCTAGCTTGACTGACGCAGCCGATTGGGAAATAGATTCCGCAAAAATGTGTGCTGGGTTGGAACGCACCGGCGTGGCCGTTTTAGAAAAAACGCTCAGCAGCCAGTTTGCTGCAGTACTGCTCGCCTACTGCAAAAGCCAGGCGAGTTCCTGGAAGCAGGCTGGAATTGGCGCGGATCACAACACCAATTTAGCCGTTCGCGCGGACCGCACGCATTGGCTAAGTCCTGAAAACAATGCCATCGAAGCGCAGGTTTTGCGTATGCTTGACGCGTTTCGCTGTGCATTGAATCAAACCCTGTGGCTAAATTTGGCGAGCGTGGAAGCACATTTCGCACACTATGCGCCCGGCACCGGTTACGCACGCCACAAAGATGTTTTTCAGCGCGACGCGCTGCGCGTGATTTCTTGGGTGCTGTATCTCAATCCGGCGTGGCAGCAAGCCGACGCTGGTAGACTGGTTTTGCACTTTCCGGACAGCGTGCAGTTTGTACCGCCATGTAGCGGTACTGCGGTGCTGTTCGTCAGCGCTGACACTGAGCATTCTGTCGAGCGAACGACGGTGGATCGCTACAGTATCGCTGCTTGGTTTAGACGTGCACTTTGAATTTGTTGATATTTTTAAGGCTCAAGGCCAGACGCCAATGCCGTCGTTCGGCTGGCTTGAATAAACTTGTACGCATCGCTGTTCGGCTCCAAATAGGTTTCCGCTAAATCCAGTTGGCCTGTGCGCAAGTAGCGCAGGCCCAGTATGCGTTTGCTCATAGCCACCGCAGGGCTGAGCGACGCATCACCTCCTTGCTTTAATGCATGATCCACAAAAGCGCGCAGTGTGCGCACTCATTAAAATTGAAATCGAAATTCAGCAGCCCAAATTAACAGGGCGCACAAGCCCACACAATAACTACCTGCACATTTCCAACACACGCGGAGATATCGGCGCACGCTATGCTTGGCAGCTGATGCAAGAGTGCTGTGAGCCGCCCAAAATTTTGCAGCCCTATTCCACACCACCCTAATGGAGTTACGACCATGAACCAGCCACATAAGACCATGCAAATTGCCGAATTCACACCCGATGCCGGCATTTCGCAATTGGAAATCGACCAGCGGGTGTTCGATCTTTATGACGAGTATTGCCACGGCAAAATGGATCGTCGCGAATTTTTAAGCCGCGCCGCCAGTATTACTGTTGCGGTTGGCACTGGCTTGGCGATGGCGCAAGCGCTGCTGCCGCGCTACGCACAGGCGCAAATGATTGAATTTACCGATACCCGTATCAAAGCAAACTACGTCAACTTTTCCTCAGCAGGCGGGAATTCCGGCGCGATGCGCGGCTATCTTGTGCAGCCGGTGGGCACCGGGCCATTCCCAGCGGTTTTGATCGTGCATGAAAATCGTGGGCTGAATCCCTACATTGAAGACGTGGCGCGCCGAGCTGCCGTTGAAGGCTTTTTGGCATTCGCGCCCGATGGGCTGTCCCCAGTCGGCGGCTATCCTGGCAATGATGACGATGGCCGCGTGCTGCAGGGCAATCTGGATCAGACCAAGCTGCGCACCGATCTGCTCAATAGCGCTGAGTTTTTGCGCACGCATAAATTATCGACCGGCAAGCTCGGCGTTACCGGCTTTTGCTATGGCGGCGGTATCGCCAATTATCTAGCCACCGCGATGGGGGACAAACTGCAGGCCGCTGCACCCTACTACGGCGTGGCACCGGAAACCGCGCAAGTTGGCAAAATTAAAGCCGCACTCCTGTGCCATTTGGCCGGCACAGATGAGCGTGTAAACGCGACCTACCCGGCCTATGAAGCCGCACTCAAATCGAAAAAAATTCGCTTTGAGGTGCAGACCTATGCTGGCACCCAGCATGGCTTCCATAATAATTCCACACCGCGCTATGACAAAGCCGCCGCGGCTCTGTCGTGGACGCGCACGGTGGCGCATTTCAAAAAGTACTTGGCTTAGTAAAGGCTTTGCTACTCGGCCAAGTTTTTTTGCATAGCGAGCAAGTAGCCGACTCCCATAAATCGGTGCAGGCGAAAGCGCTGGGTGAACGGGTTATAGCCTAAGCCACGTTGATCACGCAGCGTTAGACCGGATGGCGTTGCCATTGCCAGCAGCTCTGCGGGTTTAATGAATTTACTGTAATGATGCGTATGTTTTGGCAAGAGGCGCAACACGTATTCCGCGCCAATAATCGCGAACAGAAAGCTCAGTGGATTGCGATTAAGGGTAGAAAAAAATACCCAGCCGCCGGGTTTAAGCATCTGCGCACACGCTTGAATAACGCGACGCGGCTGTGGCACATGTTCCAACATTTCCATGCAGGTGACGACATCGTATTGCGCCGCATGGTCCTGAGCCCAGTTTTCCGCGCCACTTTTTGCATAAGTCATCGCTAGCTGCTGGCCTTGCGCATGCCATTGGGCGACCCGCAGTGGCTTCTCAGCCAAATCAATGCCGGTAACTTTGGCGCCTCGGTGCGCCATCGCTTCCGCCAAAATGCCGCCGCCACAGCCGACATCCAAGACTTCTTTCCCCGCCAAGCCAACCAAACCACCAATCCAATGCAAGCGATGTGGATTGATTCGGTGCAGCGGGCGAAACTCGGAGTTTTCGTCCCACCAGCGCGCAGCCCAGCTGTTGAAACGCGCGATTTCGGCCGGGTCGACATTGTTTTCGAGGGTGACTGAAAGATTAGCGGTCGGTTTCATAGCGTGTCTGCCTAGGTTAGTTATTAAATAAGTTGAGTAGTGCACAGGTCTAGCATTAGCTAGGCTTACCAGTGGCCGCGTCGGCGATTCCACCGATATAAGTAACGCGCGAAAAGGTTGTAAAGGGGCTGAGTGAAAAAATGCAACCGACGCAGAATCCAGGCAAAAATATGCTGGCCTCGGGTTTGTGCCGCCAATTCCGCCAGCGCCAAATCGCCGACCTGCATGACACCGTGCACATCCCGTACATGCAGGCGCTCACGTAGGGCTTCTAGGTCAATGCCCAGCTGAGTAGCGACTTCGGGCCGCCCATGCACATCCACCCATTCCACGTTGCTAGCCATCATCCGTGCGCGCTGCTTGCAGATGCCAGCATCGCAAACTGGGCATGCGCTGTTGTAATAAACGGTAATGATTTGATCCGGTTGCATAGCCGCCCAATGAAGAAAAAGATGACCTGCAAAGTGTACACTTTATTTAGCTAAATAGCTAATTGCCTAAATACATAATTCACTGATTGCGTAATTCGCTAAGTAGCATCAGGCCAAGTATGCTAAACGCGTTAATTAAGAGCGAAGCAAACTCATGGACACCGTTTTCGAGGCCCTAGCCTCGACCCCGCGCCGCAAAATTCTGGCTTATTTATCCGAAACTGAGCTGTCCGCCGGGGATATTGCCGCACGTTTTGAGATGACCAAACCTTCGCTCTCTAAGCATTTACGGATATTGGAATCAGCCGGTTTGATTGCCGGTGAAAAACGCGGGCAGTTTGTGTTTTACCGGCTGCATGGCGACACCTTAAGCAATACCTTAATCACCTTCATGCAAGCGGTTTGCCCGGTATCACGCGGCTTGAAGCAAGAAAGCAAGACATTGGCGACGCAGAAAAAGACGGTTTGAGTCACCCGCATGCTGGATCGTGTGCGTCCAAGAACTTCCAGGTATCCGCACCGTCGAAGCACCGAACTCTGATTGAATCCAATATTTTGGGGTCAAAATTGCGAAGGTTCACACCGTGACGTGCGCCTGGTTCTGGTGGCAAAGGTTCCCAGTGGGTGACGCATCCGCATGTGGCGCAACGGATGGTTCTGAGGGTTTTGTCACCTTGGATATAGTCCTGGGTATGCTCAGGGTGCCCAGTTATTCGGACAGTGCCGAACGCGTAGTAAGCCCAAACGCCAGCCAAGCGCCTACACATCGAGCAGTTGCAACTCGTGGCGGTTTCCGGCATCGACGGGAGTTCGATCTTCACCGCACCACAGTGGCAACTTCCTAAAAGCATGACGCGGACTCCTGATGGATACGGCTAACAAGACCAATGCACGCTATCCATGAACCTCGTCTTTGCGAGCGTAGCGAAGCAATCTAGCATTAAATGACGAGATTGCTTCACTGCGTTCTCCATGAACAAAAACCGTAAGTTATTGATTTATATAGAGCACGCACTTTCTGTCCAGCCTCGTCATTGCGAACGTAGTGAAGCAATCTCAGCCGCGAGGCCAAGACTGCCACGTCGCTTCGCTCCTCGCAGTGACGATGCTGTGTTCATGGTGACTCAACAGCCTAAACTTTAGGCTGAAAACTCGCAATGACGAATTTTAGGCGGTTCCTGGAGAGAATAACCCGTTAACACAAACCTGCTACTGCGCCGTCCAACCGCCATCAATGGCTTGCAGCGACCCGGTAATTGACGCCGCCGCGTCGCTGGCTAGAAAACTGGCAAGGGCGGCAACTTGCTCGATAGTGACGAATTTTTTGGTTGGCTGGGCGCTCAGCAGCACGTCGGAAATAACCTGCGCTTCAGTGATGCCGCGCGCTTTGGCGGTGTCGGGAATTTGCTTTTCGACCAGCGGCGTCCAGACATAGCCGGGGCAAATCGCGTTCATGGTGATGCCGCATTCGGCCACCTCCAGCGCCACGGTTTTGGTTAAACCCGCGATGCCGTGTTTCGCCATCACATACGCACTTTTGAAGCGCGAAGCTACCAAGGCATGCGCTGAGGCAATATTAATAATGCGGCCCCAGCCTTTCGCCTTCATCGCCGGGAGTGCCAAGCGCACCGTGTGCCAGGACGCCGCCATATTGATCGCAATAATGGCGTCGAATTTGTCCACCGGGAATTCCTCAATCGGCGCTACATACTGAATACCGGCATTGTTGACCAAGATGTCCACCGTGCCAAATTCTGCCAATATCGCCTGCATCATCTGCGCAATTTGCTCTGGCTTGGACAAATCTGCGCCCTGATAGCGCACCTGCACGCGGTATTTATCGGCTAACTCCTGGCGCTGTTTGGCAATCGCATCCAGATCGCCAAAGCCGTTCAAAATGATATTTACCCCTTCCGAGGCCAGTTTTTCGGCGATGCCTAAGCCGATGCCGCTGGTCGAGCCGGTGATGAGTGCAGTTTTTTGCGTAAGCATGGTCGATAAGTCCTAGATTGAATGAATAACGAAGTATTGCATTCGAGTCTAAGCTTAGTCCTTAGGCTTCGCGTACCCGAACCTTCAAAAAGGTCGCCGCTCCTGTAGCGACGACCAACATAAAGAAGGCACCGAAAATATGCACGGCTGGCATTGCCCAGGCGGCCAGTGGGGTAAATGCGTCACTAGAGTGCATTATCTGGTGGACACTTATTAATCCAAACAAAAATGAAAGTGTAGTTACGAACAGGCAAGCCAATTGCTGCGGCATTTTCGCGGAAACAACGGCAACGGGAAATGCGATTAGCACAGGCAAAGCAGTCCAAGCAGCGAACATGCTGCTAGCCCACGAAATGCGCGCAGCATAAGCCGCGATGACCGCCGCACCAAGCAAGCAGAGTGCGAGGTTTAAAAGACGAATTTTTGACAGGGACACGGGAAATTCCGATGGGTGAGATTTAATTCCAATTCTAATTCAAAACCGCATTAACTAACCAAGGCCAGTGTACGATTGACTTACAACGTGACTGATCTAGCTCAAGCGTTCGAAGGCCTTTT
>JAYUUS010000076.1:0-5280 GCA_043754435.1 Rhodanobacteraceae bacterium | reverse complement strand
CCGAGAAATACGCTTTACCATAGCCGCCCGTCGCTAAAATGACGGCGTGCGCGCGAAACACATGGAGCGTGCCTTCCGCTAAATCCCACGCAATCACGCCACGGCATTCGCCGCCTTCCATGATTAAGTCGGTGGCGAAATACTCGATAAAAAACCGCGCATCAAAGCGCAAAGACTGCTGATACAGCGTGTGCAAAATCGCGTGGCCGGTGCGGTCTGCTGCTGCACAGGTGCGCTGCGCCGGTGGGCCTTCGCCATACTTCGTGGTCATGCCGCCAAACGGGCGCTGATAAATTCTGCCTTCTTCCGTGCGCGAAAACGGCACACCGTAGTGCTCAAGTTCGATCACTGAAGGAATCGCTTCGCGACACATGTACTCAATCGCATCTTGATCGCCGAGCCAATCCGAGCCCTTGATCGTGTCATACATATGCCAACGCCAGTTATCTTCACCCATATTGCCAAGTGCAGCACTCATGCCACCTTGCGCAGCCACCGTGTGGCTGCGGGTTGGAAATACTTTGGTTAGACAGGCCGTTTGCAGTCCTTTCGCGGCTAAACCCATCGTTGCGCGCAAGCCAGCGCCGCCAGCGCCGACCACGATCACGTCATATTTGTGGTGCTGCAGTTTGTAAGCGGTTGTCATCATGTGCGCCTTAGGAATTGGTCAATGCAATACGCGCAATCGCGAGCACGCTAGCTACCGAAAACAGCAGCGCCGAAAACTTCACCAAAATAAGCAGCGTCAATTCCAGCGCCCGATGGTGGATATAGTCTTCAATAATCGTTTGTAGCCCTAGTTGACCGTGGTAGAACAAGCTAACCATGAAACACATCAACAAAACGGCAACATAGGGTTTGGCAATGGTGGCACGCACCACGTCATAGTCCGCATGGAGCAAATACAGCACCAGCCAAACGAAAAGAATGGACAGCGGCGCAAGCGCAATCGCTGTTAAGCGCTGATGCCACCAGTGCCCTACCCCTTCTTTGGCCGACCCAAGGCCACGAACGGCACCGAGTGGGGCCTGTAGGCTCCCTACGTTTGAATTTTTACTCACGTCATGCTCCTTAATCCAAAATACAGCAGCGCGGCACCCATAACTGCGAAAAGTACCAGCACGATTTTACCGGTGGTGTACGTCTTTTTAATGTCTAAGCCATAGCCCGCATCCCAGCCCAAATGGCGCAGGCCATTAAGCCAGTGATAAACCAATGCCAGTGAAAAGGCAGCGATGACCAGAGTGCCAATCAGAGAACCGCACTGCGCGCGAAAGTACGTCCAGGACTCATAACCATCGGCAAGAGCGAGTAAGCCAATCGCGATCAGCACCGCCCCAGCACACAGCGCGACACCGCTGCCACGGTGCATGATCGACATCATCGAGGTTAGCTGTGGTTTGTAAACCTGTAGGTGCGGCGATAGCGGACGTTTGTCGTGGCTAGATGTTTTCGGTTGTGCCGGGGCGGCCATAGCGAATCCTTTGCTCTAAAAATAATGAAACTGCGTAATAAGAGAACTGCGTCAAAATCGGTAGCACTTTTAGAAATCAATACAACGCCCGTTTTTTTCCCAGTCGCCATAGCGGGTTGGGTCAGGCCCGATGCGTCCGCCTAGTTCTTTCGGTTGCTCAAAAGTGCTTGCTGCCAGCACCAAGCTGGCTGCGTGGGAATCCTGCAACACCTCGGATTGCTGCAACTTTGTGTCAGAGCTCTGATTTTTCTTTTCAAATCCAGAACTTAGCGTTGATTTTAGAATTTCGTTAATGCTCATAATGCTCCGAGAGTAAACTCTGTTTTATCAGCCCGCAAGTTTGTTTTGCCTTCGCAAAACAAACTGACCAAAATGTGTTTTGACTTCGCAAAACAATCTAACCGAAACTCTTATTTTACTGTTGGAATTTAGGACTATGGCAGCGATTGACGATGTGTATGTAATGCCGCACTTGGCGGCAATTCTGGTGTCCGGCTTGGATGTGGAGAAATTTTTACAGTCGCAGCTCAGCTCAAATGTAGCCGCACTTGCACCAAAAGGCGTGCAATTGAGCAGCTGGTGCGCTGCCAACGGTCGCGTCATCGGACTGGGTTGGCTATCTCGAACGGCTGAAGGCTTCTGTTGGATCGTTGCAGCAGATACGGCCGAGGCCATCATCGCTGGCCTGAATAAATACCGGTTGCGTGCAAAAGTAAGTATTACAGGCGGCAATGACGCGGATACCGTTGCGGTTGGCTCAGAATTCAGTTTACTGGACGTGCAATTGGCTGATGGCCGAAGCCTAGGCTTTGCTAAAAACGCCGAGTTTGCCGCTGCGCCTGCACATTTTTTAGCACGTTGGTATCAGCGCGATATCGAATTAAAAATCCCTTGGAACGGCGGCGGTGAGAGCTTTTTGCCGCAAATGTTAGGGATCGAGCGTTTTGCTGGCTTGAGCTTAAAAAAAGGCTGTTTTCCTGGGCAAGAAGTAATTTCACGGCTGCACTACAAAGGCATGCTCAAACGCAGCTTAAGAGTTTTGCGGTTTGAGCCTATGATTGCTCAATCTATAATTGCTCAGCCTATCCTGACTGGCAACTATCTTTGCAAGGATACGAGCGACGAAATAGCGGTTATTCAGTCGCAGGGATCGAGTGCGTTGGCGGTCGTTGGCAATCATTTATCGCAAAATTTTTCAATGCAACGTGACGGCCTGGAGCTGTTTTGCCACACAGACGATGCTGAATTTGTAACAACACCGTGAAAAGCGTTTTTTAGTTGCATTTTGTTCGCTTTTTAAGGCTGGAATCTTCAGCAATTGCGTGCGAGAGTTACATGGCCCGATTGGGCTTGAAAACTCTAAAAGGTTCAAAATATGAAAACGACTTTGACCGGAATTGCCCTCGCGATTTTGCTGTCATGCGTACTCTTAGCGCCGCCAATTTACGCGCAGCAACGCACTTTAAAGCTTGCCGTTGAACCCGATTACAGCCAAGAGCAGGCCGCTGAAGTTTACAAGCCCTTTGTCGCTTACTTAGAAAAAACCACCAAATTTAAGATTGAGTTGGTCACCTCCAGAAACTATTCCAGCTATTGGGCGGACATGCGCAGCAATAAGGGCTGGGATTTAGTGTTTGACGAGGCGCATTTCACCGATTATCGGGATCAATTTTATAAATTTGAACCCTTGGTAAAGGCCGCTGAACCGTCCAGCTACAGTTTGTTGAGCGCAGAAGATATTGGCGTAGGCAATACCAAAGCGTTGCTTGCCGAAAATATTATGACAATGTCCGCACCTAGTTTAGGCTATGCAATGCTGCTGCAATACTTCCCAAACCCTATGCAGCAGCCGGATATTCGCACCACTGTTGCCACCTGGAACGATGCTATTGATGCCGTATTCGCTGACGAAGGCAAAGCCGCGATGGTGCCTTCGAGCATGACCGCACTTTATTCCAATATGTTTGAAGTGCTGAAATCACGTGAATTTCCAGGCATCGCTGTCTCTGCATCGCCGGCGTTGGACGCCAATACCAAAGCCGCCATAAAAGCAGCGCTGCTCAAAATGCACGAAGATCAAGACGCCTATCAAGCCCTGACCGAACTGCGCATAAGCCAGTTTGTACCGGCCACGGCGGCTGAATATACCGGCAGCGCGGACATCTTAAAAAGCTTCTACGGCTACGGCCAATAGCGCGCAAAATCACCGCAAAGTGCCTGCATAACTGAGATCGCGGCGGCCCCCGCCGTCTCAGTACGCAACACCCTAGGGCCAATAGCGACTTGGCTAAAACCGCCCAAAGCAAGCTGCGCCAAGTCGCGCTCAGACCACCCGCCTTCTGGCCCTACTGCAAGTGCGACGCTTGCAGGTTCGCGAACGGTAACCAACGAGCTTAAAATTGCTGCGCCCCCCGGCTCCAGGACAAGTTTAGAGTCAGCTGAAATTGCACCGCTCAAGCGCTGGCCGAGCGTTTGTAAAGCTTCAACGTGGGGCACAAATGCGCGCCCTGATTGTTCACAAGCGCTCATTACGACGCGCTGCCAATGTTCGCGGCGTTTACTGGCGCGCTCACTATCTAGCTGCACCTCAGAACGTTCGCTCTGCACTGGAATAATGTGTGTAACGCCTAGTTCCGTTGCCTTTTCGAGCACCCAGTCCATTTTGTCGCCCCGACAAATCGCCTGAAGCAGCGTAATTTTTAGGGGTGATTCAGCCAACGCGGGCTGTACGCTAAGAATGCGCAGCTGCGCCGCTTCGGGCTTAGCGAGCAAAATTTCGCACAGGTAATCATGCCCATCGCCATTAAATAAAACCGCCTTAGCGCCAGCGCGCAGCCGCAATACTTTAATAAGATGCGCTGAAGGCATGGCAGACAGCACCACGACAGTATCAGGGGATAGCAAGTCAGGCGTGTAAACGCGGGTGATGCGCATAAAAAACTCAACGGATTTGGGCCAAAGCGATGCTATAGGATGACTGTCAAAAAAATAAGCTCATACCTTCACGCGGCGCGCTTAGGCTATCCTAAAGCGCTAAAATCTTGAGCACTCTACATGCGCTTTTCTGGAACCGATCAATATGTGGCGACTGACGAGCTTAAGCTTGCTGTCAATGCCGCCGCTGTTTTGCAGCGCCCACTCCTAATTAAAGGCGAACCCGGCACCGGTAAAACGCTGCTTGCCGAACAAGTTGCGCGTGCGTTTGGCGTGCCTTTGATTGAGTGGCACATTAAAAGCTCGACTAAAGCCCAGCATGGTTTGTATGAATATGATGCGGTTGCGCGCTTGCGGGACTCACAGCTGGGTGAAGGCAAAGCGTCTGACATCGCGAACTACATTGTGCCTGGGAAGTTGTGGCAGGCGTTTGAAGCCGAGCAACGCGTGGTGCTTTTGATTGATGAAATTGACAAGGCGGACATTGAGTTTCCGAATGATCTCTTGCGCGAGCTTGATCGCATGGATTTTTATGTGTATGAAACCCGCCAGACCATTAAGGCAAAGCATCGCCCGATGGTGATTATCACCAGCAATAATGAGAAAGAGCTGCCGGACGCGTTTTTGCGCCGCTGCTTTTTTCACTACATCCGCTTTCCAGATGAAGCTACCTTACGCGCCATTATTGACGTGCATTTTCCCGGGCTTAAAGCGGAGCTAGTGCGCGAAGCGCTCACCGCATTTTTTCAAGTGCGCGAATTGCCGACGATTAAGAAAAAGCCCTCAACGAGTGAGCTACTCGACTGGCTCAAACTATTGCTCGCAGAAGACATTCCAATTGAAATACTGCGCGAAAAAAATGCCAAAAAGCT
>JAYUUS010000075.1:0-52745 GCA_043754435.1 Rhodanobacteraceae bacterium | reverse complement strand
CATCTGGATCTCCGATAAAAACACTCGGGGATGGCGAAATAATTTTTAAGTTTATGGCGTTCAATTTAAGCTAAGGCAACGAAGCAAGCCGAACGACTTTAAGATTTGCAATAGCAATAATAGCTGGAATAAAAGCTGGATTTTAGCGCATACGCTCACGCAGCAGAGCAGTGCATTCAGGGCCTGACATCGGCCGTGCATACAGAAAACCTTGTGCTTGTCCGCAACCTAAAGATAACAATAAACTTTCTTGTGTTTGCGTTTCAACGCCCTCGGCAATGATAGTGAGGCCCAGCGTTTGACCCAATGCAATGATCGAATGGGTAATGGCGGTGTCATCAATATCCTCCCCCAAGTCACGTACGAACGTTTTATCAATTTTGAGCTTATCAATCGGCAAGCGCTTTAAATATGCCAGTGAGGAATACCCGGTGCCAAAATCATCAATCGCAATCTGGATACCTAATTCCGAGATTTGCTTTAACGTCGCAATTGATTGTTCCGGGTTTGCCATCACTAATGACTCGGTCAGTTCTAGCGTTAGCCACTGCCCAGGCACGTCATAAAGTTCCAATAGCGTCGTTAATTCAGCAACCAAATTACCGCGATTGAGCTGCAAAATTGACAAATTCACCGACACATAAAGATTTTTCAAGCCCTCCAAATCCCAAGCTTTCAGCTGCGCCAACGCCTCGTTGAGTACCCAGCGTCCAACGGCTACGATCATGCCGTTGTCTTCCATAATCGCGATAAATGTATCGGGGCCGATGATTCCGTGCTGCGGATGCTGCCAACGCAGCAGTGCCTCAACGCCCATCGGTTTAGCAGTTTTCATATCAACGGCGATTTGGTAATACACCTCAAATTGGTTGCGCTCCAGGGCACGGCGCAGCAAAATTTCGGTCTCAGCGCGTTCAATTGCCACCGAACTTTGCGCGCTCTCATAAATTCTAATGGTGTTACGGCCTGAGCTTTTCGCCGCATACATTGCCAAGTCCGCACATTTAAGCAGCTCATCTGGGCGTTCTGAATGATCGGGGAATACCGCTAAACCAATGCTGGGGCTAACCACCACGTCGGTGCCCGCCAAATTAAAGGGTTCGGCAAAGCGTTCTAACACCCGCTGTGCGGCAATCATGGCGCCTTCAAAAGAAACGATTTCCTCCACTAGCAACACAAACTCGTCGCCCGCAAGACGCGCGACCGTATCAATTTCGCGCACCGCAAGCCGCATTCGATCCGCAACCCCGCGCAGTAACTCATCACCCGCTGCGTGGCCTAAGCTATCGTTAATTTGCTTGAAGCGATCCAAGTCCAGAAACAATACCGCGACTCGGTGTTCGTGGCGTTTTGCCCGCGAAAACGCACGCGCCATTCGGCTCAGTAATTTGGTTCGATTCGGTAACCCGGTTAAGGCGTCAAAGTTTGCCAAAAAACGTAATTCTTCTTCGGCGCGCTTTCGGTCCGTGATGTCACTCATCACCGCCACTCGAATTGGGGCCGCGCCCTGCTTGGCTTCGATACGGCTAAATTCGATACTGACTAAAATATCGCTGCCATCCTTGCGCCGCTGCCACATCTCGCCCTTCCAGCGGCCTTCTTTACGCACCATTTCTTGAATGCTTTGGTACTGCACGGCATCGTGGCGCGGCGATTCCAGCAAGGCGACGCTGCGCCCGAGTACATCCGCCTCCCAATAGCCCGTCATTTGCTCAAACGCGGTATTGACTTTAATGAGTTTGCCATCTTCACGACTGACAGCCACCGCTTCGCTCATGCGCTCAATAACGCGGCTGGAAATCTCAAGCTCCAGTGCAGCGGCGCGCACGCTGTCCATATTGCGCGCGGTGCCCGCAATTTGACGCGGTAAGCCGTTGACGTCGCGGCGCACTACGCGCCCGCGCGCCAAAAGCCAAGTCCATTCCCCATCCGATCGTTTGATTCGATGCTCAGAACTCAGCTCATCGGTTTCCCCCAAAAGCACCCGGTTAATCTCCGCAAGTAGGGCTTCAAAATCATCCGGGTGTACTTGCGTCATTAAGTACTCAGCACCATCAAATTCACCGTCCATGCCTGGACCTAGCACCAATTCGGTTTCAGCTCGACGCATCGTATGACGCCACGTCGATGTATCTAGTCCAGGCATAGCTTTTTTGCGCTCTACCCGCTTTAGCGGATTGTTTGCTGCGGCCTCGTTCTCAACGGACACCTGCCCGTCTACAGAATAGTCCCAATACAAATCACGACTGCCCCAAAGACTTAAACGCAGACGATCTTCACGCTCTTTCAAGTCATCAACGAAACCTTGTTCGCGCTCAATCGCGCGCCGCCGCAACCAATAATACAGCCACGCTAACGCTGCCAAAACGAGGGTATAGGCAAAAAATGCCGGTGCACTCCGCCACCACGGTGGTAGCACGATTAGCTCAAGCTCAAGCTGTGCGGGGTTCCATAGATCATCACGGTTGCTGCCACGGGCTAAAAAACGGTATTTCCCAGGGGCCAAGTTGGTATAACTCGCCTGCCCTAAGCCATGCCCGGTAACCCAGTTTTCATCAAAGCCTTCAAGTTTGTAAGCAACACCATTGCGCATAGGCGCACGAAAATCCAACGCTGCAAACTCAATATTAACGGTGCGATCAGCAAATGCGAGCGTGTAGCGGTCGCTCGCATCAATTGCTCTGGATCGCCCCGCGATGCGTACAGATAGCAAACGCACGGGTGCTAAAAAGTTTGAATCTTTGATGGTTTCAGGGCGAAATACATTCGTACCCGCAACGCCCCCGAATACTAAGCGACCATCCTCAAATTTTGTACACGCGCCGCCGTTAAATTCTAAATCCTGTAGTCCATCTTGTAACCCAAAGCTATGCCATTCTCCACCTCTGGGGTAAAAACTAACCAGACCCATATTGCCGCTCAGCCACAGCTGGGCCAATTTATCTTCTTGTAAGCAATAGACCGTCGGATTAGGCAAGCCATCACGAATGGTAAAGCGGGAAAACTTTGCCAGCCAACGCCCGGACTCAGTGGCACTAGGTTCCAGCTGGTCTAAACGGGCCATCCCAGAATGCGTGCCAATCCAAAGCGTGCCATCCCGTTGCTCCATAATGGTACGGATCAGATTGCTGGGTAGGGATCTAGAATTTGTTTGGGTATCGTGATCCGGCGCGTCGTCTTCCGAAAAAAACTGCTGCCAGCGGGTTTCGGCGGGCATGCGCATGGCCAGCCCATTGAGCGTTCCGGCCCAAACTCGGCCCAGTTTGTCCTCGTACAAACTTAATATCATTGCCGCTGGCATCTGCCCATCGGCTACCGGATAAAACTCTGTAATCCGTCTCGAAGCGTCCAAATGAATCAAGCCGGCATCATTGCTACCCAGCCAAATACCGCCGTCATGCGCTAAAAACAAACTCCGAATTTGCTGATCCTGTTGTTCACCGCTCAACAGGGGCGTCACACGAATTGCGGCGGATTGCGCACCTAGCGCGCCGGGGGCACTATTTTTAGAGGGCGGCTGAACTTTCAACGCGAAAGCGCCGCGCGAGCTGGCAACAATGAGCTCGCCGCCGGCATTGCAGCCGAGCGCATTGATGCGCAAAGGCACACCTGGCGTGATATCACCTTGATGGGTTCTAATGCCGATCAAGGCGGCAAAATCAAAGGCCGTTTCAGTGCTCAAATCGCCAGCCCCTGAGCCACGCCGATACAAGCCACCGGCCTCTGTGCCAATCCATAACGTTTCACCTTCGCTACACAGCGAACGCACGCTATTTCCCGCAGCGTCGGAACTAGTGTCCTTCTGCGCGGATCTACGCAGCAAGCGAAATGGCGCGCCGGCGGTATCGGTTAAAGCCACACCGCGCGTGCGCGTGCCGACCCAAAGTTGCCCTGAAGCGTCAATCATTAATGCCGAAATGGCACTATCAGGCAAACTTCCCGGAATGGTCGAATCGACTTGAAAATCCACGCGCTGAGCGCTTGCCAAATCCAGCCGCTGCAGGCCATAGCCATCAATCGCCACCCAAAATGCGCCATCCGGCGCTTGTACAATAGCGCGTAGATTTTTCGCCGCTTCAACCCAGCGCTTTACGGCCACCCGCGCGGGCGAAATCTCAAATAGCCCTTGCGAGGTGGCAATCAGAATGCGGTTCGCCGAATCCACGCTAAATTGGCGCACCTCGCCCATTTCGCTAGAGGGCATGGCGGTTAAAACGCCCGCGCGCAATTGGTACACGCCACTCAGGCGCGTGCCCACCCAAAGCACGCCCTGTAAGTCGATCTCGATGGCACTAATGGCATCGTTAGGCGGCAATCTCAGCAGGGTGCGCAAAGGCTTTCCGGGCTGCGCCAATACCAAGCCCGAACGCGTGCCAAGCCAAACGCCGACGCCTTGAACATAGCGCAATGCGGTAATGCGTCGATCCCCCACCATCTCGATGCGCTGTAAAACCGCACCAGAATCGGCATCCACACGCGCGGCACCTGCGCCATCGGTACCAATCCAAATTCCGCCTAATTCGTCTTCATCAATGGCGGTGATTAAACTATCCGGCACCGAATTGGGGCGCGCTGGGTCATTTTGAAACACCTTAAAGCGATAACCATCGTAGCGATGCAAGCCGCCCTGGGTGCCGATCCAAACAAAACCTCGGCGATCCTGGTGCATCGCGTTCACAGTATTTTGCACTAAACCATCGCTACTTGAGATCGAGCGAAACATGAAACTACGCTCAATCGCATAGGCATGAGCAAGCGCGCACAGCAGCCAAGACGAGGCTAAGGCAATCAGCGCAGATTGGATTATTTTAGAATTAAGTTTAGGCACGCCGATAGAATAAGATACGACTTAAGCGGGCGCACCAATTTTTACACCTACATTTGCAATTAAGCGCGCGTCACCCAAACAACAAATAATCCAACCCCTGCCAGCGATAGCGCCGCAAATCCACGCGTTTATCGGCAATGATGCCCTCAGCGCGCAGCCGTTCTAGCTGCCCTTCCACGGCGCACCTGCCATCACTGCGCAGCACGCGCCACCAAGGTAGGGCTTGCTTTCCTGGATCGCGCAGCACCCGCACAACCAACCTTGCGCCGCGCGGAATTCCGGCTAGTTCAGCGACTTGTCCGTAACTGGCGACTTGACCGGCTGGAATTTCGCAAATAAGCGCGATAATTTTTTTCTTGCGCTCGCTAAAGCTGGGTAACATCGCTTTAGCGCCCAGGCTTTTAGAGTTAGGGTCAATTTTTGGTTTGAGGGTTTGAGTCATGCAAAATTTTGAAGATATCCGTGCGTGGGCTGCAGCCAAGTATCGGCTTAAAGACAACGAGCCGTTTCTGCTGAGCTTTGATGTCGTGATTATGGGCGAAGGACGCAAGCAGGGCATGTATATCGCCGAGCTTGATTGCGAAGATGGCACCAAAATCGCGCGCGTCTCGACGCCGATCGCGCGCACGGCGCGGGTGAACTCGGAGCGCTGTATGCGCTTTAACTGGGCGCAGCGGGTAGGTTATTTGGCTTATGGCGCGTTAGACGAGCAAGAGTGGCTGCATCTGTGTGAAAACCGGCCCTACCCTGGACTGAGTGCACCTGAGCTTGATCGCATCATGCGGGAATTGGCCCCTTTGGCGGACAAATTGGAGCGCGCCTTTACCGGCAATGATCACGCATGAAAGGTGCATTGGCGTGTATTTGTGCCTTTGCACTATTTGGCTCAACCGCATTATTAGCGGATAGCTCAAAACAGGCTGCGCTTGAGCTGCGCTTAGCCGGAATTCAAGACGATGAACCGGCCCTGCCGCGCGGCTTAAGCGCAGAAGAGCGACTTTACTGGCACTTACCAACCGTGATCGCGCTGGCGCTTGCGGCACCGCCGCAACCGGTGCGTGCACCAGCGGAATACGAGGCGAATGACGGTTTATTGCTGCGCTGGGGTAGTTTTAACAGCGTGATCACCGAAATTGCGCTTGCTGTGACCACCAGCGGCGGCTATCAGGGCGCGCCTGCGCCGAAGGTGTTTTTGGTGGTGAGCAGTGCCAGCCAGCAAAGTTCGGCGGAAACAACCTTAGCCGCAGCCGGCGTCGTCATGGCGCGCGTGCAATTTGTGATTGCACTCAGTAACAGCGTTTGGATGCGCGACTACGGCCCGCGCTTTGTGAATAGCGCGGGCGTGCGCGGCCTGATCGATCATGTCTATAACCGGCCTAGACCCTTGGATGATGCGATACCAGCAGCGGTCAGTGCGACGTTTGAAGCGCCTAACTACGCGCTACCTCTGGTTCATGGCGGCGGCAATTTTCATTTGTTTGACGATGCGCAGGCCTATATGACCCAGCTGGTCGGCAATGAAAACACTGGGTTGAGCGCTGAGCAAATCAAAGCCTATTTTCGTGATTATGAGGGTTTAGAGGTGACCATTACGCCGGTATTTCCGGCCAGTTTTGATGCAACGGGGCATATTGATATGTGGATGCTGCCGGTGGCGACTCGGCGTGTGATTATCAGTGAATACCCAAATACCGGCGGTGTATACAGCGTGCCGCGCCAAATTACCGAAGATACTGCGGCTTTAATGACGAGTCGCGGCTATCAGGTTTTACGCACGCCCGGTTGGCAGGGCACAAATGGCGCGCATTACACCTATGCCAACTCGGTGGTGATGAATGCCAAAGTGCTGATGTGCCGATTCAACGGTGAAGACGCACGCAACGCGCAAGCTTTGTCAGTGTTCCAACAAGCGTTCCCAACGCGCGAGATAGTCACGATTGATTGCAGCAGCATCATTGCCTCGGCCGGTGCAATACATTGCATCGTGATGCACGTTAGTACTGCCTTGATTGCTATGACTGGCTTTGAGGATTGAGTAGCGGGCAGCTAAAATTAATCTCGGTTATGCCTAGGGATGATCTATGAGTAGCGACAAATCTGGCAGCAACGGTAAAAGTCAGGCGGTAAAAGTATTTATTTCACTCGAACACGTATGCGGCTATTACCCCAACCGAATTGCGCAAAATTTAGTGTTAGACCCGATCGCGGACGGCCAAAAAGAGCTGTATGACGCCGCCATTACGCGCGGGTTTAGACGCGGTGGCGGACATATTTATCGCCCGCATTGCGCGCAATGCAGTGCGTGCGTCGCCAGCCGAATCAATATAACGAAATTCCGCCTGAGCCGGGCGCAGCAGCGCTGTTTAAAGCGCAATGCGGATTTACAAGTTGAGCGCAAGCCCGCCGTGCTAACAGAGGAATACTTTGCGCTATATCAACGCTATTTGGCCGGGCGCCACGCGGGTGGCGGCATGGACGAGCCGAGCGTAGAAGACTTCAGCCGCTTTCTATTTTCAAAATGGTCGCACACAGAGTTCATCGAATTTCGCCTCGGTGAACGCCTACTGGGCGTCGCCGTCACGGACGTGACGCGCGCCAGTCTATCAGCGGTCTATTGTTTTTATGACCCGAGTGAGGCAAAGCGCAGCTTGGGCGTTTTTGCGATCTTGAGCCAAATTGAATTGGCGCGTGCGGCAGGGTTAAGCTATTTATACTTGGGCTTTTGGCTCGCAGGACACGCAAAAATGCACTATAAATCAGGCTACAGCGGCTTTGAGCTATTGCAGCTTAACGAATGGCGGCCCTTTGAAGCGGGCGCTATCTTGCCAGCGAGTGAATCCGCATGACTATGCCCCTCCCCGCCACCGCTTTAGCGTCAGCCGCAAGCCGACTAGAACGCGCCTTTACCATTGCCAGCTTTAATATCCAGGCTGGCGCGCGTGCAGATCGCTATCACGACTATGTCACCAAAGCTTGGCAGCACGTGCTCTCTGGCCCTAGCAAGTCTGACAATCTAGCGGCCATAGCCACAGCCATTAGCGAGTTTGATCTGGTTTGCCTGCAAGAAGCGGACGGTGGCAGTACGCGCTCGGCGTTTGTGCATCAGGCGCATCGGCTGGCAAATTTAGCCAATTTTGGCACCGTTTTAGACCAGCGCAATCGCAAAGTCGGGCTTAAATATCTGCCGTTTTCCTGCTCAGGCAACACGGTTTTGGCGCGCCAGGGCTGTAGTGATTGGAAGGAGCATCCACTACCCGGAGCGGTCAAAGGCCGGGGCGTCATCGCGGCACGCTTTGAAAGTGCGCATGCACTGGGTCTAAATTTGTTTAACCTACATTTGTCACTGACCGCGAACGCGCAGCGCATCCAGTTGGACTATATCGCCAATCTTATTGCCCTGCTTCCTAAAGCCGAAGCGGTGATCGTCACCGGGGATTTTAATGCCAGCCCGAATGCACCGGCAGTGCGCGCATTTATTGAAAGCTTGCAGTTAGAAATGGCACCGACTGCAGCTACTTTTCCAAGCTGGGCACCGACGCGCCAAATTGATCTGATTTTGTATCGCGGCCTCAAGCTAAAACGCAGTTGGACCTTGCCGATGTTGGCTTCCGATCATTTAGGCGTGGCAGCGGAGTTTTCTAATTTCGTGCGTTAGTCTTTTTAACCCCATCCTAAAGTCGGTGCATACCGTTCACCTGCAACGCGCTAGGCTAATCAAATGTCTTTTTTCAAGCCCACCTGCTCCCTGACGCTGCTGTTGTGCGCTTTCTATGCGCACGCCGCCACGCTGAGTGAAACTTTAGCCGCGAGCGCACCCGATGCCGATCCAAAGGCCATTGCGCAGGCTTTGAAAGCCAGCGATTGCGCGGTATCAAAGCTGGGTGCTAAACCGCCCAAACGGCTGGCGTTGATCGACTATTCCCGCGCCTCGGTAGACCGACGCCTATGGATCTTCGATTTGCAAGCCAAAAAATTAATACTCAGCGACTATGTCGCGCACGGGCGTGGTAGTGGCGACAACTTTGCGCACGCATTTTCTAATCTTGAAGGCAGCCTACAGTCGAGTTTGGGATTGTTTGTAACCGCAGAAAGCTATTTCGGTGCGCATGGGCGCTCGTTGCGCCTAGATGGCCTAGAACGCGGCATCAACGATCAAGCGCGCGCACGCGCAATCGTGCTGCATGGCGCGGACTATGTCGATCCGCAGCTCGGCATGATGCAGGGGCGGATCGGCCGCAGCCACGGCTGTCCGGCGGTGCGCCCGGTGGTCGTTGAACAAATGATTGATGCCCTGCAAGGGGGGCAGATGCTGTACGCCTATTATCTGGATCGGCATGAGCGAATCGGCAAAACGACGCCTTTTCAGGCTGAAGTCGACATAAGCGAGTCCGCACTACTGCACTGCGAAAACCCACATTTGGCACAGAAATAGCAAAGTGCGCCAACACACCGACGCGGCAATATCGTTCCAGCATTCTCACAAGAATGCGTCCAATTTCGGGCGCGTCAATATTCTGGATGGCATTTGAAAAGCTCAATAAGTCTCGCGCAAGCGACACGGCAAATAAGTCTCGCGCAAGCGACACGGCAAACATGCCTAATAATCGCCATGCTCATTGCAGGCAACGCCTCCGCAGCCACCAAATTGAATTTCGATACCGTCAATGATGCAGCGCTGCTAGATCCAGTCGGCGGCAAAGCCAGCGCTGCTGCCGTACTTCGGGCGCAAATTCTGCTTGCACGTGCGAATTTTTCCGTTGGTGAGATCGACGCGGGCTTCGGTTCTAATACCCGCAAAGCCATTACCGCCTACCAGACCCGCCAAGGTTTGACCGCCAGTGGCGTGCTGGACGCAGCAAGCTGGGCGGCGCTGAATGTGGACGTGGCACCCGCACTGATGCGTTACACCATAACTGCAGCCGATGTTGCTGGGCCGTTTGTTGAACTGCCAAAGGATATGATGGACAAGGCGGCGCTGTCTGCGATGGGCTTTGAGACCGCGCTAGAAGGCTTGGCCGAAAAATTTCATTGCAGCCCAAAATTATTGCAGCTGCTTAATCCAAGAATCGATCTGAGTAAAGCCGATCAGGAAATAATCGCGCCCGCGCTCGAAGGCACAACGCCCCTGCCTAAGGCCGCGAAAGTTGTCGTCGACCGCTCCGAATCTACCGTCACGCTATTGGACGCTAACGGCGTCGTGCTCAGTCACTATCCGGCCTCGACCGGCAGCGAACACGACCCCCTACCGGTTGGGGAATGGAAAATCCAGGCCATCGCACCAAACCCCACGTTCCAATATAACCCTGCACTATTTTGGGATGCCGACCCAACGCATGCAAAAGCCAAAATTCCGGCAGGCCCAAACAACCCGGTGGGCGTTGTGTGGGTAGACTTGTCAAAGGAACATTACGGCATTCACGGCACGCCAGTGCCTTCACGCATTGGCAAATCTCAGTCACACGGCTGCATTAGGCTGACCAACTGGGATGCGCTGGCATTGAGCGGAGCCGTTACGGTTGGCACCCCAGCGCTCCTGCAGGAATAAGCTTTAATTCAGCGCGTTTACCCAGACAAAACACGTTGGAATCAGGATTAACACGATGCGCAAACCGATACCACCGCTGTATGTTTTTTTCTTCGGGATGCTGTTTGGCATCAGCGCGCTGTACTGCTTGACCGACGTTCGCTGGCCCAAAGCGGGGCCAACTGTAGTAGGGCCCGTGATAGTAGGGCCTGCTGCAGTTGCGCCTGTCGTACCTGAAGCGCCTCAGTCTCTGCCGCCTAAACCTGCGCCTGAACCCGTGTTATCGGAAGCAGCGCAACCGATACCGCCAGTGCCAGCGCCGTCAGTTACACCAGAAGCTGCAGCCCCTGAAAGCACTGGCATTCCCGCCAATATTATTCCGCCGGAACAAGTGCCGCCACAGGAGCCATCACCGCCCGCCACTCTACTCATTCCAGTGCAGGGTGTTGGCGCTGCCAAGCTCAGTGACACTTTTACGCAAGCGCGCGCTGACGGCCGCGTGCATGAAGCAATTGATATTTTGAGCCCGACCGGCACGCCAGTGCTCGCGGTCGCCGACGGCCGCATTGTCAAGCTCTTCAACAGCAAGCCCGGTGGCGTGACGCTATATCAATTCGACACATCAGAAACCTACGCATATTACTACGCGCACCTCAATGGCTATGCGCCTGGCATTGTCGAGGGCAAACAACTCAAGCGGGGTGAGTTGATCGCCTATGTCGGCAGCACCGGTAACGCCAACCCCGCCGCGCCGCATCTGCACTTTGCAATATTCGAGCTAGGCCCGGAAAAAAACTGGTGGCAGGGCAAGGCGATTAATCCTTATCCCTTGCTGGGTGGTTATTGAATAATTGCAATTCTCAATCATTTGTGATTTAGCACCGGAATAAGATGGCGCAACACCGTTTCAAGCCGAGACCGCCAAACTCTCACGCCGATACATTCTAGAAGCCACAAACAACAGCACCAGCGCCAACAATGTTGCGCTGCCGGTGGCAATCAGCGCCGGGATAGGCTCAATGGGCTCGCCGCGCACCACCCGGTCAATGATGAAGTTGTGCCCGAAAAATGGTATTGCGTAAAACCACAGCAGGGGTTTAATCGGGTTGAGCATTAGCATCATGCTGGGCAGTGCGGGGATCAGCATCAGCAAGGAAACTTGTGATTGCGCTTCGCGAAAGCTTTTGGAAAATGCCGCGAGCGCGGTTTGTGCGGCGGACGCAACTAGCGCTAAAGGAATCAGCAGCAAAAATAAGAACAGGCAGCCCTGCGCGTTGAGCGCCAACTTCATGCCGAATTGCTCCAGCGGCACCAGCTTAAAGCCAATTAAGTATAAAAGCAGCGTCAGCGCCAGCGAGGTCAGCGCAAACGCACCACTCGCGGTAACTTTGCCGAACATAATCTCGCCGCGCGCTAACGGGTTGATTAACAGCGGCTCTAGCGATTGGCGCTCGCGCTCGCCTGCGGTGGCGTCAATTGCCATCGACATGCCGCCCATAAACAGCGTTAAAAACAACAAATACGGCAACATGCTCAACACTTGGCTGGAACGGCTTTCGGGTGTGGAAAGATCAGTTTGACGCAGCTCAATGGGCCGGATCGTTTCGGGGTTTACCCCACGCGCCAGCAGCCGCAAGCTGCCAATTTGACTACTGTAGCTTTCAATCAGCCCCTGTGTGCGCCCGATGGCGCGCATCGCAGTTGAGCGCGAGGGATCAAAAAGCAGCTCGACTTCAGCGCTACTGCCCGCGCGCCACTGCTTAGGGAATTCAGGGCTAATCCGCAGCACGGTATCAAAATCCCGAGTTTTTACCGCAAGCTCTGGGTTTTCCGGCCCCGGCAATACCGTAACGCCATGTTGCGCAAGGAACGCGACGAAATTGGGTGCGTATTGCGCCCCAACGATGGGCAGCTCTAAAGGCTTTTCCAAGCGACCTTTTTCTAAATTCAACACCACGCCAATCAGCACCGCGAACAACACCGGGCCTAGCATCGGGCTAACCACAAACGTAGTCATCATCGTGCGCCGATCACGCAAATTTTCTTTGACTTCTTTTAAAAATACCGTCAGCCAACGCATTTTCACGCCATCAATCCTTCATCACTGCCAATAATTTTCACGAATGCGTCTTCCAAATTACTGCTGCCACCCAATTCACGCAGCGCTTCAGCGCTCCCTGCTGCCACCACTCTGCCCTTGGCAATCACCACGATCGTATCGCAAAGGGCCGTTACCTCTTGCATGATGTGGCTAGAAAACAGTACACAGCGGCCTTCTTCGCGCAAGCCCAGCATGACTTTGCGCAAGCTGCGCGTGCTCATTACATCTAAGCCATTGGTGGGTTCATCCAAAATCACGTTGGTCGGATTGTGGACCAAGGTGCGGGCAAGTGCGGTTTTCACGCGCTGACCGTTGCTAAAACCCTCGGTGCGCCGATCCAGTATTTCGGCTAAATCCAGACGCTCACTCAAACGTGCGATTCGCTCGGCAATAACGCTTTCCGAAATACCCTGCAGACGCGCGAAATACTCAATGTTTTCGCGCGCCGTCAGGCGTTTGTAAAGCCCGCGCGCGTCCGGCAAAACGCCCAAGCGCGTACGCACTTCGGTAGCTTGTCGCACGGCGTCAAAGCCGTCCACTAATACCCGGCCTTGGTCGGGTGCCATCAGCGTATAGAGCATACGCATCGTAGTGGTTTTACCGGCGCCGTTTGGCCCCAATAGCCCGGTAATTTGGCCGTCTGGTGCTGTGAAGCTAACGCCCGCCACCGCATGAACCGGATTTTTTTTATCGCCAAATGATTTATGGAGATTTTCGACAACGATCATGGTGCAGGGCCTGTCAATTCAAGAAAGAAAGGCGCAGGCGCAATCTTTTGCACGCATTCGGTTTTGAGCAATTTCGGCGTTAAATCCGCCATGAATTCGCCCGCCAATTTCGGGATGCAACCCCGGATCAAATTGATGTGGCCTTGCGCGGGTACGATAATGTGCTGGGCGTTCGACAGACTTTTTAGCACCAGATCGCCATAGCGCGCTGGCGTCACCGGGTCGAATTCCCCGGAAATCAACAGTGTTGGGATATTGCCGGTCAGCGGATCGAAAAAATCCTTGGGCCGCTGCCCTTTCGGCCACTCTTGACACTGCACGCTCAACATTTCCTGCATTTCATTACCCAAAAGCCGGTCTTTGTTACTTGGGTCAAACTTTAGAAATTCATTGTCTTCACTGCACAGCACGGAAAGCTGCATGCCCTGGCTCATGGCATCGCCTAAATTTTTGCCCGCCATTTCACTTTGCGCCAACATCAATTGTGGCCGGCCATGTTTGGCCTCGTCCATTAATAAAGGCACGAGCGCTGCGGTCTCGCTGGCATAGGCATAAAAACGCGCCATGCTCTGCAGCGCGCCGATGCCCAGCGGCAACTTGACGGGCTTGCCGGTGAGCGGATCACTAATTTCGATCTCGCGCGGATGCGCGGTCAAATCCACGACCAACTGCTTTAGCGTCTGGGCTGGGTCACCAAAACGCGCGAAGCAGGCTTTGTCCGCCGCACAACGCGCAAACTGCTTGACCAACGCCTCATCCAGCGCTTGCGCATGCTCAGACCCCAAGATCAGCTGATTCGGCGCAATGCCGTCCAAAATCAGGCTACGCGTGCTGTTTGGGTAGTGCATCGCAAACTGTTGCGCTACCCGTGTGCCGTAGGAAAAGCCGACCAAATTGAGCTGCGGCGCGCCAATAGCAACGCGCAAAGACTCCAAATCTTTCGTAGCGTCGGTGGTAGTAAAAAACTGCGGGTCGACGTCCTGCGACTTTAAGCAATCGCGCACCATCCCACGCAGGGTCGTCTCGTCCGGCGTTGCCAACGTGACATCCTCAGGCATTTTGCACTTGAGCGCATGGCTTAAGCCGGTGCCGCGCTGATCGATCAACAGCAGATGGCGGGTTTTCAAGATCTCGCGAAAGCCAGGCGCAATTTGACCATAGCTTTCACTCGCCGATTGCCCAGGCCCACCGGCCAAATACACCGCCGGGTCCGCCTGCGGCTGGCGCGCACTGGAGGCAATCAGGGCGATATGTAGTTTCAGTTTCACGCCATCGGGTTGCGCATAATTTTGCGGCACCGAAAGATAGCTGCACTCAGCTTTGGTCAGGCTTAAACCCTTGCCAATTTCGCAGCTTTTAAATGTCAGCTGGCCTAGTTCCAATGCGTGCGCGGCAGAAATGCCAAAGCCAGCGAGCACGCCGAGTAAGATTTTTGATTTCATGGTGTTAAGTTTCATGGATTAAGCATGCTCAGTCCAGTGCGGCGCTGGCAATAGGTCAGAAGTACACTTCGCTTCCACACTAAGTCTCAAGTTTACCCCCATGACCGACCCACGCCTCAATGAAATTGAAATCAAATTATCCTTTCAAGACGAGCTGATTGATGTGCTGAACCAGCAAATTAGCGGTCAGGAACTCCGAATTTTAACGCTCGAACGCCGATTACAAACGCTGGCTGAGGCGTTTTTGAATTTAGACGCAGGCGCTACAAGTGCTAGCGGCTCAGCAAAATCCGAGATCCCGCCGCATTATTAAGTTGCCGCCCGCGTTTGGCTGGCTATACTTCGCCGATGACGTCACTTATCAATTCAGGCCAAGTGCTTGACGCCCAACTCTCCGCCGAACTGCTTGCGACCGCGCAGCGCTCAAAGCAACCTTTAGCCACGCAAATTGCGGGCGTGCAAACGCTGCTTGCGCCGGATTTGTTGCGCTTAAACGGCGTATTGCGCGCTGAGCTAGCCTCGGATGTCGATCTGATTGGTGAAATTGGCGAGTATTTGATCGCGGCTGGCGGCAAGCGCTTGCGCCCGATGCTGGTGCTGCTGTCCGCCCGTGCCCTCGGTGCGGGGCCGGCAAATCTGGAGCATTCGGCGGCGCTGGCGGCGATTGTGGAGTTAATTCACACCGCAACTTTGCTGCACGATGATGTTGTCGATGAATCCGATCAGCGCCGCAATCGCAAGACTGCAAATGCGCTTTGGGGCAACGCTGCAAGTGTGCTGGTCGGGGATTTTTTGTATTCGCGTGCGTTTCAAATGATGGTGCGCTTACAAGATATACGCATCATGGCTATTTTAGCCAACACCACAAACGCCATCGCCGAAGGTGAAGTGCTGCAGCTGATTCACAAACGCGACCCGGCCGTTTCGCAAGCGCAGTATTTTGAAGTGATTAAGCGCAAAACTGCGGTGTTGTTTGAGGCCGCCTGCCGCTTAGGCGCGCTCGCAATGGGCGCAGACAGCGCTGTTGAGCAAGCGCTGGCCGATTTTGGCCTGAATTTAGGTTTTGCGTTTCAGATTGCCGACGATCTTTTGGACTACACCGGTGACGCAGACATTATCGGCAAAAACATTGGCGACGATTTAGCCGAAGGCAAAAGCACGCTGCCGATTATTTTTGCCGCTGCACGCGCTGATGCTGAAGATGCGGCCATTCTTGAGCGTGCGCTGAAAAACGGTGAGCGTGATGCACTGACTGAGCTAATTCGCATACTGCGCAGCACAGATGCCATCGACGCCAGCTTAGAGGTGGCGCGTGAATATGCTGCTGCTGCGATTGCCGCCCTTGATGTATTACCGCAAAGCCAGGAGCGCGATGCGCTCGTGGCTTTGGCGAATTATTCGGTTTCGCGCAATAGTTAGCTGCGGCTGCCAAAACCAATAATATTCATTAAACTCATAAACATAGACCACAAATCGGCGTAAATAGACGCGGCTAAGACCACATAGTTGTCTTCACCACCATTGATCGCGGCGCTGGTGCTGTACAAAATCCCAGCTGAGGCCAGTACTACGACGACCGATGAGATAATCAGGCTCAACACCGGGATATGCATAAATTGGTTTGCAATAAGCGCCAAAAGCACAGCAATAAATCCTGCCATTAAAAAACCGCGCATGAAGCTGAAATCACGTTTACTAATCATCGCATAGCTGGTCAATGCACCAAAAATAATTGCGGTCGCAGCAAATGCATAAATCGGCACTTCAGGGCCAATCATGCGGGCGTACAAGCTAACAATCGGGCCAGCAATAAAGCCTAATCCGGTGGTGTAAACAAAACAGCTAACCAAACCCCAAACGCTATTGCGTGTGGCGCTAATCAGCATTGGCATGCCTAGAGCAAAAGCAAGATAGAGCCAAAAATTGATCACTCCTACGTGCATCGAGGCCGAAGCGTAGGCGGCAATGGCACCACAAACCAAGGTCATGGAAAGCAGCATGTAGGTATTGCGCAATACTTTGTTGGTCGCTAATGCACTTTGGCCCAAAGGCAGCACAGGCGATGCGGGTGGAAATGGGCTAATACGGTTCATAAAGCACTCCTTGAGTATAAAAACAAAAAACTTAAACAAATCATCACAATCTAGCTGTGAGCGTTCAGTCTAAACCTTCTTTAAGTTCTTGCCAATTTGCAAATTTCAAGTAAGCGCAGGTGTTTACGGACCTCGGTTACGCATCTAACTACCCAGCAACCTCACCCGCTGCCTTTTTCGCGGCTTCCCAAGTAATCTCTTTATCGGCCGCCTCACCATCGTCATTCACCATGCGCGCTTTAATGGCCCCGGCAGTGAAACCCTCGGGCAAATACAGCGTGCCATTAAACAGTTGAAAATATTTGAATTCATATTTCAACTCGCTGGCACCCTGTTCGCCAAGCAGTGTCGCCATTTCCAAGCGTTTAGGCTTACCCGCACTAATGCCACTAACGCTAAAACGCAGCTTGCCGGTTGCAATTTTTCCGCGCTTGAGATTTTGGCTGACAGCAATAGCGTATTTGAAAACGCGCGGGCTGTCGGTAGGCTCAATGGTAATGTCTTGCACGCCTAACGCTTCGGCATTGCCGCCGCCGGCGAAGCGTTGGAAGAAAGAAAGGTCGGCGCGCAAGGTCGCAATTTCTTGCTGGCGCTGATCGATCGAGCTTTGCAGCACGCTATTGGCCTCTTTCGCCACCTGTTCGCCGCGCTGAAATTTTGCGACTTCGGCCTTTAACGCGTCGGCATCACCGCCCAAACGCACAATTTCTTCCCGCGCCTGGGCAAGTTCACCTTGGGTATGCGCATAGCCAGGCGTCATCGTGTGTTTGCAATACATATAAGTAGCAACCAAACTTAAAAGCCAAAGTCCGGTAATAATCAACTTTAATTTGCGCGCGGCCGCTGGGTTATAGGCAGCAACAACGAGCGTTCCGGGTACGGTTTTAGCCATATAAAGCAGTTTTGAAAGGTGATGCGCGCATTTATAGCGTTTTCTGAGCCTGCGAAGTTAGCTCGGGCTTTACCGACAAACTTTAAGCCCGCGCCTGATGTGTTTCGCCTTGGCCCAAATACGTTCATTTGGGCAAAACGAAGCTATAGAATCTTATCGCAACCGTGCCCATACGCCGGCGTATGGAGTATGCTTCGGCTTCCTTTTGAACGACCGAGGTGTCCCTTGTCCGAAACTACCGCTAAGTTCCATGTTCGTAAAGTCGCCGTGTTGGGCGCGGGCGTGATGGGCGCGCAGATCGCCGCGCACCTAATCAACGCCAAAGTGCCCGTTGTTTTGTTTGACTTGCCCGCAAAAGAGGGCGACCGCAATGGCATCGTCACTAAGGCGATTGATAATTTGACCAAGCTGTCCCCGGCACCGCTCGGGCATAAATCCTTAGCCGCACAGATTCAACCGGCAAATTTTGACGACCATCTGGAGCTGTTAAAAGACTGCGACTTAATCATTGAAGCGGTCGCTGAGCGCATGGAAATCAAGCACGGCCTGTACGCCAAAATTGCGCCATTTATTGCCCCCAACGCAGTATTTGCGACCAATACCTCTGGTTTGAGCATCACCGATTTGTCTGATGGCTTCGATGCTGAGTTAAAAACCCGCTTTTGCGGCGTGCACTTTTTTAACCCGCCGCGCTATATGTATTTGGTGGAACTGATCCCAACGCCCGCCACCAAACCCGAAATTTTGGATCAACTCGAAGTGTTTTTGACCTCGACGCTTGGCAAAGGCGTGGTGCGTGCCAAAGATACGCCGAACTTCATTGCCAACCGCGTCGGCGTGTTTTCGATGCTGGCAACGATGCACCACACCGAGGCATTCAAGCTTGGCTTTGATGAAGTCGATGCACTCACCGGCCCCTTGATTGGGCGGCCAAAGTCAGCGACTTACCGCACCGCCGATGTGGTCGGCTTGGACACCATGGCGAACGTGATTCGCACCATGGACGGCAAATTGCCAAACGACCCATGGCACCCATACTTCAAAGCGCCAGCCGTGTTATCCGCATTAATTGAAAAAGGCGCGCTCGGGCAAAAAACCAAAGCCGGTTTCTTCAAGAAGGTCGGCGACAAAATTATGGTGCTTGACCCAGCGAAGGCGGACTATAAAAACTCCGACGCCGAGGCCAGCATCGACGCCGAAAGCGCGCTGCGCCAGAAAGGCTGGGCGAATAAGCTCAAAGCCTTGCGCGAAGCCGATGATGCGCAGGCGCAGTTTGTTTGGGCCTGTTTCCGCGACGTATTTCACTATGCGGCCTATCATTTGGAAGCCATTGCCGACAACGCACGCGATCTAGATTTCGCGATCCGCTGGGGCTTTGGCTGGACCGAAGGTATTTTCGAAATCTGGCAGCAGGCGGGCTGGAAGCAAGTGGTGGAATGGATTGAAGCCGATATTGCCGCCGGTAAAGCGATGAGCGATGCGCCGCTACCTGCGTGGGTTAAAGATGGGCGTGAGGGCGTGCACACTGCAGCTGGATCGTTTGCGCCAGCGGCAAACCTCATGCGCGAGCGCAGCAAGCTGGACGTCTATAATAAACAATATTTCCCTGATCCGATTTATACCGAAAACTTCGATGCCAACAAGGGCGAAACGGTTTGGGAAAACGAAGGCCTACGCGCCTGGACCCAGGGCGATGGCGTGCTGATCGCCAGCTTCAAGTCCAAAGGCAACACGGTTGGTGCCAAGGTTTTGGAAGGCGTACACAAAGCGATTGCGCTGGCTGAAGATGGCTTTAAAGCACTGGTGATTTGGCAAACGAAAGAGCCGTTTTCTTTCGGTGCGGATTTATCCGACGCAGTGCCAGCGCTTGCAGCCGGCAAATTCGATGAATTTGAAGCCATTGTGAAGTATTTCCAAGACACCTCGATGCGCATCAAATACTCGGCGGTGCCGGTGGTTTCTGCGGTGCGCGGCATGTGCTTTGGCGGCGGCTGCGAGTTTCAAATGCACTCAGCCGCTACAGTCGCAGCATTGGAAAGCTATATCGGTTTAGTCGAAGCGGGCGTCGGCTTATTGCCGGGCGGCGGCGGCTGCAAAGAATTTGCGTTGCGCAGTGCGGCAAGTGCGGTCGATGGCGATGTCTTTGGGCAACTCAAGCAAATCTTCCAAACGCTGGCAATGGCCGGAGTTGGCACCAGCGCAATTGATGCGAAAGAACTGAAGTTAATGCGCCAAACCGACACCGTCGTGTTCAACAGCTACGAACTATTGTATGTTGCTAAGCAAGTCGCGCTTGGTTTAGCAGCGGCTGGCTATCGCGCGCCAATGTCGCCGAAAGCGGTGCCGGTCGCGGGTGATGTTGGCATCGCAACCTTCAAAGCCAGCCTGACCAATATGCTAGAAGGCCACTACGCCAGTGCACACGATGTCGAAGTCGCTACCCGCATCGCTACGGTACTATGTGGGGGCGAAATTGAACGCGGCAGTTTGGTCGATGAAACCTGGTTGCTGAACGTTGAGCGCAACAACTTTATTGCACTATGCAAACAGCAAAAGACGCTAGAACGCATCGCCTACACCCTCAACACCGGCAAACCGCTGCGTAACTAATCAGGAGCGAAAACTTATGTCTAAACAAATACAAGACGCCTATATCGTCGCCGCAACCCGCACCGCCGTTGGCAAAGCGCCACGCGGCATGTTTCGCAACACGCGTTCGGACGACTTGCTGGCGCACTGCATCCGCAATTTGATCACGCAATCCGGCGTCGAAGCCAAATATATCGACGACGCCATTATTGGCTGCGCGATGCCGGAAGGCGAGCAAGGCATGAACATGGCGCGCATCGCGGTGCTGTTAGCTGGCTTGCCGAATACGGTCAGCGCAATGACGATCAACCGCTTTTGCGCCTCCGGTAGCCAAGCCATTGGTTTAGCAGCGGATCGCATTCGCTTAGGTGAAGCCGATTTAATGCTGGCGGGCGGTGCGGAAAGCATGTCGATGATTCCGATGATGGGTTCTAAACCAGCCTTTAACCCAGCCATTTTTAGCGATGAGAATATCGGCATTGCCTACGGCATGGGCATTACCGCCGAAAAAGTAGCTGAGCGCTGGAAAGTCAGCCGCGAGGATCAAGATCAGTTTTCCTACAACTCGCATGTCAAAGCGATGGCAGCGATTGCCGCCGGTGAATTTAGCAGCGAAATCTCCCCTTTTGCGCTGGATGATCATTATCCCGATATCGCAAGCGGCAAAATTATCACCGACAGCCGCGTGCTCGGCACCGACGAAGGCCCACGCAAAGACACCACCGTGGAAGGCTTGCTGAAATTAAAGCCGGCATTTCGCAGTGACGGCTCCGTCACCGCTGGCAATAGCTCACAAATGTCCGACGGTGCCGGTGCGGTGCTGCTGGCATCGGAAAAAGCCGTGCGTGAGATGAACTTAAAGCCGCTCGCCCGTTGGGTCGGCCACTGTGTCGCGGGTGTGCCACCGGAAATTATGGGTATCGGCCCCAAAGAAGCTATTCCAAAGCTGCTCAAGCAAACCGGCGTCAAGCTAGACGATATTGACTGGATTGAGCTCAATGAAGCCTTTGCGGCCCAAGCCTTAGCGGTGATGCGCGATTCCGGCCTGAATCCCGAGCGCGTCAATCCACTCGGCGGTGCAATTGCGCTGGGCCACCCACTGGGCGCCACCGGCGCGATTCGCACTGCCACAATTGTCCATGCGCTGCAGCGTCGGCAATTGCGTTACGGCATGGTCAGTATGTGTATTGGTACCGGCATGGGTTTTGCGGGATTGATTGAGCGGGTTTAGGTGACGCCTAATGATTGGACAAAAGCCGCGAAAGCGGCTTTTTTTGGGCGCAGCGAACTCGATTTGCATCAGTTATGTTATCAATTTAAGCTTTATGCTATCTTTAGCAGCAAATCCCATTGCGAGCTATCACTATGCCATCCATTATTGTCCGAAATTTACCCGACCAAGTACACCGCGCGCTGCGGCTACGAGCGGCAACGCACGGGCGCAGCACCGCCGCTGAGGTGCGCGACATCCTCACCACTGCAGCACTTCCGCCAGATCGGCTATTAATTGGTACGGAGCTACGCAAGTTTGCGGCGACTTTTGGTGGCGTTGAACTAGACATTCGACGTGACTCAGCGCCCATTGAGGCGGCGCAATTCGAATGATCGCCGTTGATACCAACGTAGTATCCGAGCTGTTACGCCCACAATGCGACCCAAAAGTAACCGCGTGGGTCAATGCCCAGCCAAGCGAAACGCTATTTTTGACCTCCATCAACGCCGCCGAGCTATGGGCCGGCGTTGCCGTATTGCCTGAGGGTGCACGCAAGCGCGCTCTGGAAGCCTCGCTTGAAAGCGTTTTAAACCGGCTATTTGTCGGTCGTCGCCTACCCTTCGACGACGCCGCAGCGCGCGCTTACGCCACCATTATGCAGCGCACGCAAGCCGCCGGAACGCCGGTGCCGTTAGCTGATGGGCTAATTGCCGCTATCGCCGCCGCACGGGGCTTTATCGTCGCAACGCGCGATGAAGCAAGCTTTCGCGCCGCCGGTATAAGCGTGATTAACCCGTGGTTGCACCCAGCTTCTTGTTAATCGCGCACCTGTCATAAAGGCACCCCGATGAGCTTACGCAGCCTACCTAAAACCGTTTGGCTCCTGGGCGCGATTAGTTTGCTCAATGACAGCGCCAGTGAATTGGTTTACCCATTACTGCCGCTGTATCTGTCCAGCGTGATGCTGGCTACCCCGCGCTTTTTGGGTTTAATGGAAGGCGTTGCTGAAAGCCTGACCGCGATTTTGAAGCTGGCCTCTGGCGCGCTGTCGGATCGCTTTGCCACACGCAAACTACCGGCGGTTTTGGGCTATGCCTTGGCCGCATTGGCAAGACCCATGTATGCCTTAGTCAGCACCGCCACCGGCGTATTTGCGTTGCGTATTTTAGATCGGCTGGGCAAAGCCTTACGCAGCGCGCCGCGCGATGCGCTGCTGAGTGAATCCGTGCCTGCCGCACAACGGGGCTTGGCTTTTGGCCTGCACCGCAGCATGGATCATGCGGGTGCCGTGATTGGGCCATTGCTGGCTTACGCGCTGATTGCAGGCGGGGCCGATATTCAACACGTTTTGATGTGGGCTTTATTGCCGGGCGCGCTCTGTGTGATTTTGGCGACCCAGATTAAAGAAAGCGCACCTGCGGTTGCGGATACAGGCTTAAAAGCCGTGCGAAATTGGCGATGGCGCAGCCTGCCCGGCCCTTTTAAGCGCTACTTGATCGCGCTCGCTATTTTTAGCCTGGGCAATTCCAGCAATATGTTTTTACTGCTGCGCGCGCGGGATCTGGGCCTGAGCATGAGTCAATCCTTGCTGTGTTGGGCGCTGATGGCGGCGGTGGCGACAATACTAACCACACCGCTTGCCAGTTGGTCAGACCATATCGGGCGCAAACCGCTGCTGGTCACGGGTTGGACAATGTATGCCGCGCTGTATCTGGCATTTGCGCTGGTTCCCCGTTCAATCGCGGCCTTGGTGCTGATGTTTGGCGGCATTGGCTTAGTAAGTGCTGCAACGGAAGGCGTGGAAAAAGCGCTGGTCGCTGATGTATTAGACCCGGCGCAGAAAGGCAGTGCGTTTGGCTGGTTTTACTTGGCATCCGGCCTGCCGTTATTACCCGCAAGTTGGTTATTTGGCGAAATTTGGGAACGCGTATCGCCGCTAGCAGCATTCGCTGCCAGCGCAAGCTGCGCCATTTGTGCGGCGCTACTGATGCTGTTTTGGGTGCCGGTTGGGCGCAGCGTTGCGCCTACCAATGCTGCTGTCTAATTCGCTTTTGCTGGCAAAAGCGATCAAGACCGCTTTGAATACTAAACTTACAAATCAATTACGTACACACCGCGCCCATAAGTCGCCACATAAAGCTTGCGGTTGCTGTTTTGCACTTCTAAATCGGTAGCGACCGCGCCTACTGGCATGCCGGTGTCATAGCGCTGAAAACTAACGCCGCCGTCAAAACTTCGAAATACTCCAACATCCGTAGCGACAAAGACTTTCGCACCGTCCGCCGGGTCGACGGCGACGCTGTTGGCAGGCACATCCGGTAAACCGCCGCCGCGCGCGACCCAGGTGGCGGCTTGGTCGGCGGAATAATAGAGTTTGCTGCCGCTAAAGCTGCCGCGCGTGACAAACACGCGCAACAGATTATTTGGATCAACCGCGATATCCGTCACCACGCCACCCGGGAAGTTGTTGGTCACGTTCGCACTCGGTGGCGTATTGGTCGCGGTGACATTGAACAAACGCCAGATCCCGCCCCAGGTATCGCCGACATACAGTGTGAGCGGGTCGGTGGCTAATTTGCGCACCGGCGTTATCACCGATATCGGCGCATTTTGGCTCAGGTTATTACTAATTTTGGTCCAGCTGACGCTACCGCCTGCGATGTTGCTGCTGGCGCGATAAATTGAGCTAGAGCCTAAGAACACAAAACCCGCCGCACTTGCGCCTTTGGCGATAAAGGAGAACGGCTCGCCACTGACTAAACCGCTGGTGGATACGCCCGCAAAAGTGCCCGATGCGCCGCCTTGATCCGAACGCCACATGCTAGGTACGGTCGGCCCTTGACTATTGAACGGCGTGTAGCCGAACTGGAACACGATGTTGGGGTTGCCAGTATCGACCAAAGTCGTGCCGCCGTCGCCGTTGGCAACTGTGGCGGCCCATAAATTACTGCCAAACCGGCCGACGCTGGAATTGTCTTGGGTGCCGCCAAAAACGGCGTTGAGTGTGCTCGGATGCACCGCGATGTCGTAGAACTGCGTCATCGACAGGCCGTTGTTCAAATTGACGTAGCTGCCACCGCGATTATCGGTGCGCCAAAGGCCGCCGTCACTGCCGATCCACAAGGATGAAATGGCGGGCACCGGCCCCAAAGCCAAACGTGCGAAGCGCACAACATGGGTGTCTTGGTGTACCTGTTGGCTGCTGCCCCAGCTGTTGGTCATCACATTAAAGGTGCTGCCGCCATCGGTGGAAAGCCAAGGGCGCACAAAGCCCAGAACGATCACTGGATTGCTTGGGTTGCTGGGCACTACTGGATCAATGTCGAGGGTCACATTGTAGTCGCACTGACCATCGCAGACATTGGCTTTCACCAATGACCAAGTGGCACCGGAATCGACGGTGCGAAACAAATCGGTGCGCGTCAACGAAGTGCTAGTACCGGCGGGCACATAGGAAAACCGATACGCGGCATAAACCATACGGCTGTCATACGGCACGGTTGCGATCCGCACCGTGCCAATGCCGGTCACATTCCCCAAATTTGGAATACTGACATTCACGCTCGGCAAGCCGTTTGCCAAACGCGCCCAGCTTTGCCCGGAATTGCTTGATTTAAGGACACCGTTGCCGGTCACCGCCGCATAAGCTGTCGCGCCATCGCTGCGCAGAAAGCTTACGTCCTCCGCAGCACCTTGCGCCACTTTGCTCCAGCTTGCACCGCTGTCGGTGCTGCGAAAAATGCCGCCGGATTGTTGCGAACCACCGTTGCAAAAGCTGGTGCCGCTCACTAACACGGTCGAGGTTGGCGCAGGGCTGCTTGAGATTGAAGTGATGTGTGAAAGCGCAAGCGTGCCGCCGCCATTGCGCTCGTTGAAGCTGCTGCCACCATTGGTGGATAAATACAGGCCCTGACCAAAATAGTCCACGCACGCATTATTGCGCTCGCCGGTGCCGACCCAAACCCGTGTGGCATCGCCCGGCTCATACCAAATCGCGCCAATCGTTTGCGTGCCAACACTATCAAATACCGAGTTCCAGGAAGCGCCACCGTTTGTGCTTTGCCACAATCCGCCCGCCGCACCACCCACCAGCAAATTACTGGTGCTTGCCGGGCTTTGTGCGAACGCAGAAACGCGGCCATTGACCGGCGATATCTGCCAATTGAACATAGTCATACCGGCGGGGCCGATCGAAGTCCAAGAACCTGCGGCGCGTGCTGCAGGCGCATTAGCCAGTTCTTCCGCTGCGGCGCTGCGCATTGCGGAATAGTCATAGGCGCGGGTTGCATAGCGCCCTAAATCCAAACCCCGCATGCTCCAAAAGTAGCGCTGCCGTTCGCTGATTTGGGGCTGCTCGCCAAGCTTGCGTTCAATCGCAATGGAGGTAATTTCGGGCGGCTTGCTCGTGTTTTCATCCGATTCAAGTTGCGCGAATGCGCAGTTGCTCAAAAGTGTGAGCGCAATGAACTTCAAAAGGTTTTTCATGGATGCAAGCGCGTCGAGTCGGGAGCACCACTTTATTCGCCCACTCAGACTTAAGTCTTACAGAAAAATGCGCTTGCGTTGCAAAAATGGCGCGGCGGCACAGAAGTTGGCGGCCGTAAAAGCGTTGAAGCCGGGTTTAAAGCTGCAAAAGTGCCGCCTGCTCAAACTCATCCTTGCCGATAATCCCGGCATCCAGCGTCGCAAGCTGACCGCCAAAATGTATGGCAATTCGAAGTAAATAACGATCCGTGCTTTGCCTATGGCTGTCAAATCCGTGAGTTTCGAAGGCAGGGGCAGCTAACGACAGTGCGTCTGGCCAAAAAACATGCCGTTGATGCGCGTGCAGTTGCCGTAAAATCACAACTGCATCATTCGTCGTAGCAAATGGATTTGCGTAGCGAGGATTGCTGGTGATGCGGGCAAAGCCCAACTCCGTGATTGGGCAGGTCGCGATTTTCCCAGTACTGCCCGCAAACCATGCGCGTGCCCTAGCATGCATACTGTGTGTGGGATCAAAGAGCGCAATTAAAACATTGACATCAAGCAGTGCCGTAACGGGCAACTCAGTCACGGCTCGTCTCGCAGCGCATTTACGGATTCCAATGTCGCGCTGCCTGCACCGGGTTGAATCGGCATGAATGGCAGGCCGGTGCCATCCGGCTTGGGGATTGCTGGCATCAAGGCACTACGCAGCAATTCGCTAACGAGTTGACCAGCAGACTTGCGCTGTCGCTGTGCGGCAAGTTTAATCGATTCCAAAATATCAGCGTCCACATCGAAGGTTGTACGCATCATTTTACTCCAAGTCATCAACTTAAAATTATACATCAATTTAGAATTTGATGCGACTTTGATAAAGTCAATGGATCACGCTATTCGCCTGCCGTCAGCGGCAACTGCCCGCTGGCGACGAGGGCTTGATTTAGCGCCGCTAAGTCCACTGAGATGAAATCGCTACAGGCTTTGAGCAGTTCTGGCAATTGCGCCTGCGCTTGCGTTAGACCCAATTTGGCATCCTCAGATGGCGCCGCATCCGCGCCCGCGACCGCACTTTCAAGCACGTTGAGTACGCTTTCGGCGAAACGCAGGCTTTGTACTGATTTCGGTGGCAGCCACCAACTATTGCTGGGGTTTGTTGTGGGTACTGAGCCCGTGAGGGCGGTCAGTTTTGTTTGAAACTCAGTAAGCAGTTTTCGCGTTTTGGCATCATCACCCTCGCCGGAGTTTGTATTGAATCGCGCGCTTAAGGCTTTTTGCAGGGCATAAACTGGCTTTGCCGCGCCGCTAAGCGTGGCGCGCAGGGTTTCAATTTGTTTGGAAAGCGCAAACTGCGCGGCATAGTCGTGCGCACTCAGTTGAATGCGCGGGTCGGCTGTGACGCTCAAATTTTGGCGAAACTTGACGCCATCAACGCTCAATTCAACGCTGTAGGCACCCGGGGGTGCCCATACACCCGCAGCAAAAGCATCACCGTCGCTTAATTCAGCGGGTGCTTCATATTGAATGGGCCAAACGAAGCGATGCATCCCGGCGCTGTTGCCCAGAGTGCTAGGCTTGGCCTGCCATTCCAACGCCGACGTTGCGCTACTGGCGTCAGCTTGCGCTGGCGTATCGGCGCTCGTGTAGCTGCGCACCAGCGTGCCATCGGCAGCGCGAATTGTCAGCGTCAAAGGCTGTTTGGATGCGGCACTCAAGTAATAGTCAATTACAGCACCCGTCGGCGGGTTCGCCGCCATCGGCTCATCTTTGGGCATGGGCGTGCCGGAAAATTCTTCGCTGCGCAAGCGAATCGCGCTCGCAGGGGCATAAAGCCGCGTGCGGCGTTCGGGGTCGTTGGCAAGTTCGCGCAAGGCGCTTACATCATCCAAAATCCAAAAACCACGACCGTGCGTGGCAATGACTAAGTCGTTGTCTTTGATAACCAAATCCCGCACCGATGTAGGCGGCAAAGCATTTTGCAGGGGCTGCCATTGCAAGCCGCCATTAAAGCTGACATAGACACCGCGCTCGGTGCCCGCATACAACAGATTCGCTTGCTTAGGATCTTCACGTACGCTGTTGACGAAATGCCGATCCGCGATCCCGGTGACAATTAACCGCCAGCTTTTCCCACCATCCTCGGTGCGATAGATATAGGGCTTAAAATCGTCTAAACGGTGGCGATCCACGGCGATTGTCGCGATTTCAGAATCTTGCGCGGAGGGTTCAATCATTGCAATTTTAGCCCAACCGGTCACGACACCGGCAGCCGAACCTTTGGGCGTAATATCTTGCCAAGTCACACCTTCGTCACGGGTGCGCCAAACACGGCCATCGTCGGTGCCCAGCCAAATATCGTGATCGGCGACTTTCGAGGGCGCAATGCTATAAATTACACCGCGCCGAGGCCCCATTTGCAGATTGAGCGCCGCAGTTGCTGGGTCTAGATTCTTTGGCGTGCCCGGATCAGCTCGGGTCAAATCCGGGCTGATGATGTCCCAATGCACGCCGCCGTTATCGCTGCGAAATAGCTTTTGATTAGCGAAATACAGCACTTTCGGGTCGCGCACAGAAAACGTAAGCGGCAGCGTCCAGGTGCGTCGATATTGATCCGGATACGCTAACGTCGGGTCAACATTGCGCGTTTGTTTGCTGCCTAGATCCAGACGCGCAACCCGGCCACCATAAATAATATCCGGATTATTCGGATCGGGCGCGATATTGTCGCTTTCACCGCCTGCGGTTAGCTCGCGAAACTGCATCAAATTGATTCCATCGCCATGCGTGGTGCGGCTAGGCACGCCAGCTGCGCCCGAATCTTGCTGCGCACCATAAACAAAATAAGGAAAGCGATTGTCCGTGGCGACGTGATAAAACTGCCCGGTGGCTTGGTTGTACCAACTGCTCCAAGTTTCACCGCCGTTGAGCGTTACGAGTGCGCCTTGATCCACACCCAGTATTTGGCGTTTGGCATCACTGGGGTCGATCCACATCGCGTGGAAGTCGTCGCCCGTGGCATCGCCTTTTTGCACGGCAAAATGCGCACCACCATCTTCAGAGCGCAAAACGATGGTGTTGAGTGCCCAAACGCGGTCGGCATTTTCGGGGTCGATCGCCAATTCGCCAAAATACCAGCCGCGCTGCCAAATGCGATTATCGCCACTAGCGAGGTGCCAATGCGCACCGCCGTCGTCTGAGCGATACAGCCCGCCACCAGGTTCGGCATCCACCGTCGCATACACCCGCTGCGGCGCTGCGGCGCTAATGGCAAAGCCGACTCGGCCGTGGTGCGCGGGTAAATCAGCATCAATTTTCAGCCAATGATCGCCACCATCCATCGATTTATAGACCCCGCTGCCGGGGCCATTCGACGGTGGATAGACACTCCACGGCGTGCGTCGCGTCTGCCAAAGTGCGGCGTACAGCACGCGGGCATCGCTGGGGTCGAAAGCCAAGTCCACCGCGCCTACATCCGCATTCGGCCCTAAAACCTTTTGCCAGTGGCCGCCGCCATCGGTTGAGCGAAACACGCCGCGCTCTGGATTGGGGCCATACGGGTGCCCCAATGCGGCAACATAAACGCGGTTGGCATCTTTAGGATCAATTTTGATGCGCGCGATTTGCTGGCTATCACTTAGGCCAATGGATACCCAACTCTGACCGCCATCAATGGATTTGTACACGCCATCGCCTTGCGCAATGTCGGAGCGCATATCCGCTTCGCCGGTGCCAACATAGAGTACGCGCGGGTTGGAGGGTGCAATCGCGATGGCGCCAATTGCGGTCGTCGATTGCGCATCAAAGCGCGCCGCCCAGGTTCGTCCGGCATCGGTTGTTTCCCAAACACCGCCATTGACCGCGCCGAAATAAAAATGCTCACGCTCACCCACGACGCCCGCAACCGCGACCACCCGGCCACCCCGAAACGGTCCAATGGAACGCCATTTCAGCGCGCCAAATTGCTCGGGCATAGGGGTATTTCTATTGTCTGAGTTCACTGATGTATTTTCGGCACGACTGGCATTACCGGCAGATGCAGCGAAGGCAATTAAAATGGTCAGTAGAAATAAGCGTCGTATAGTCATTTTTGGCTCACAGCTGGTAAATACAAAGCTCATAAAAAAGCCGTCGCGTTGCGGCGACGGCGATTCCAGAGCTTTAGCTTAAACCAACTAATCAGCCAAGCGCACAGCTTCAACCCGATTTTTCAGCGACGTCTGAATTCGACGTCGCCATTTACTAAAGCCAAGCTTTAAGCGCCCGTGCGACGCTGCCCACCGGCACCCGCTGCACCGCCACCGGCGCGCCCACCCGCGCCACCTTGGCGACCGCGATGTTGGGCATGGCCGCCCGCACCTGGGCGTCCGGCGCGTGCGGGTGCTGCGCCCGTTCGTGCGCCGCCCCCGGGGCCTGCGCCACTGCCGTTACGCTGCGGTGCACGCTGTGGCTGGCCGCCGCGACCGCCACCTGGGCCGCGTGGGCTGCGCACTTGGCGCATGATTGGCTTGGTGAAAATCGGCTTGCCCGTGCTTTCAAAGCCGACAATGGTTTCCAGCAGCAAATCGCGCTTGGTGAAGTTGCGAATATCGCGCAATAAGCCGTGATCTTCTGGAGCCACTAAAGAAATTGCGACGCCATTTGAGCCTGCACGGCCGGTGCGGCCAATACGGTGTACATAGTCTTCAGCAACCATTGGCAAATCGTAGTTATAAACGGTTGGCAGCTCTTTAATGTCTAGCCCGCGCGCAGCGATGTCGGTCGCAACCAGCAAGGTTGTGGCACCGGATTTGAAATCAGCCAGCGCACGCGTGCGCGCACCTTGGGATTTATTGCCGTGGATCGCAGCGGCCTTAAAGCCAATCACTTCCAAACTTTTGACCAATTTGTCCGCCCCGTGCTTGGTGCGGGTAAAGATCAAACTTTGTTGACGGCTGTCTTTGCGCAACAGCTCGATCAATAAATCTTTCTTTTGTTCGGTATCGACCGGGTGTAAGCGGTGTTCAACTAGTGCGGTGGTGTTGACTTGCGCGGCAACCTGGACTTCCACGGGGTCGCGCAAAAACTGTTTGGCTAGCTCACGAATTTCGGGCGCGAAGGTCGCGGAAAACAGCATCGTTTGACGGCGTTGCTTCGGCAGCGCAGCTAACACGCGCTTTATCGATGGCAAAAACCCCATATCCAGCATGCGGTCGGCTTCATCCAGCACCAAAATTTCAATTTTGCCCAAATCAATCGTGCGTTGCGATAAATGATCCAGCAAACGGCCGGGCGTTGCGATCACGATATCAACGCCCGTGCGCAGCGCACTGATTTGATTGCCCATGCCGACGCCGCCAAAAATCACGGTGCTGGTCATGCCGGTGTGCAAGCCATAGGTGCGTACGCTGTCTTCGACTTGCGCAGCCAATTCGCGGGTTGGTGTCAAAATCAACGCGCGCGGTGGCCGGTTACGTAATTGCTGCGGCTTGGTTTGTGCCAAGCGATGTAGCATCGGCAGCGCGAAGCCTGCCGTTTTGCCGGTGCCGGTTTGTGCCGCACCTAAAATGTCACGGCCTTCCATCGCAGCAGGAATTGCTTGTGCCTGGATCGGGGTGGGTACGTCGTAACCTTTTGCGGTAATCGCACGCAGTAGTTCTGGCGCAAGGCCAAGTTGAGCGAATGTAGTCATTGATAAATCCTTAAGTCTTTGCCGTGCGAAGCTAAAGCACAGCGGCACGCTTTGAAAGGCGCAGCGCTGGAACCACAGACAGTGCAAGGCGGGGCGAGTGGGCCCACTGCGGCTTGCTTGAAAAGCGCCTGTGCCCAAAAAAATGCTTCGTGCTCAGTCGATAAACTTGAGCCCAGAGCGGTAAAAACTGCGCGAAGGCTAACCAAACCTGAGTGAATCGCTTCTGAGTTTGAGCGCCATTCTAACCTTACGCACATTGTTCGTTCATATTGCGCTAAAACCCTAAGTCCGCTCTGCAAACGCTTCAAAATCAAGCACCGGTAAAGCGATACTGTAAAAATGCCCTTGATAGGTCAGGCAACCATGACCCGCCAAAAAATCCCGCTGTGCGGCTGTTTCCACGCCCTCAGCCATGACCGATAACCCTAAGGTTTCACCGAGCGCGATAATCATTTTTGCGATTGCCGCGTCATTTGGATCGGTCAACACGTCGCGTACGAAAAATTTATCAATTTTCAGCTGATCCAATGGCAAGCGTTTCAGGTGTGATAGGGACGAATAGCCGGTGCCGAAATCATCCAGAGAAAAACCCACGCCTTTGGCTTTAAGGGCTGTCATTTTCGCAATCACATCTTCAACATTGGAAGCGACTACGCTTTCGGTTAACTCCAGCTTTAATCGCTCAGGATTAGCACCGGTGCGGGCCAGCACTTCCAAAACTTCAGCGACAAAATTGTCCTGATGAAATTGGCGCAGGCTGACATTCACCGCAAGCTTTAAATGCGCCAATTTTGGCTGTGATGCCCAGGCCGACAGCTGCAGACACGCAGCGTTGAGCACCCAATGGCCCATTTGCAAAATCAAGCCGGTTTCCTCAGCAAGCGCAATAAATTCGCCCGGCAATATCACACCACGCGTTGGATGCTGCCAGCGTAACAGCGCTTCAACGCCGGTCAACACGAAATCCGGTGCTAACTGATCGCTGCCAATCCAAACTTGGCGCACTTGACCGCGCCCAACCAAGGCCATGCCTGCGGCAACTTGCCGGACTTGCGCCTGAAAATACAGCTCGAACTGGCCAGCGCTAAGTGCTTCGCGCAGGCCCGCTTCTAAGGCGGCGCGCGCGGTCACAATCGCCTGCATTTGCGGGTCAAAAAACCGCAGCGTATTGCGACCGGCAGATTTAGCTTGATACATCGCCAAATCCGCGCGTTTGAGCGGCTCCTCAATGCTTTCGTCTTTTTCGCCAAACAAAGTAATGCCGATGCTGGGCGTACTGTGGTGCGCATGCCCGCCCAATTCATAGGTCTGATTCAGCGCTACACGAATTTTTTCCCCAACCACTTCAGCCTGAGTCGCAGCTTCCAAAATATTTTCGCTTAAGTCTTCCAACATCAATACAAATTCGTCGCCTCCTAGGCGCGCCACCGTATTGCCTTCGGGAATGCACGCGCTTAAACGCTGTGCAACTTGCTGCAATAGCTGATCGCCTAAATAGTGCCCGTGCGTGTCATTAAGAAATTTGAAATTGTCTAGATCAACAAATAGCAGCGCGCCATGATTTTGCCGCCTTGCGCAGGCGGAAAACGCCTGTTTTAGGCGATCCATCAGCAGCCGCCGGTTCGGTAATGCCGTCAGGGCATCAAAAAACGCTAAGTTTTGAATCTGCTCTTCGGCCGCTTTACGCGCGGTAATATCAACAAAAGCCGCGACATAGTTGGTCAGCACACCATTGGTATCGTGCACTGCGGTAAGCGCCATCCATTCCGGAAAAAGATCACCATTTTTACGCCGATCCCAGATCTCGCCCTGCCAAGTGCCGGTTTTTTCCAAGCTTTCCGCCATTGCCGCATAAAAGGCAGCATCGTGCTTGCCCGATTTGAGCAAATCCATCGGTTTTTGCCCGACCGCCTCTTTCGCGCTGTAGCCGGTAATGCGCGTAAAGGTGCTATTGACTCGCAAAATGACGAATTCAGTGTCCGTCACAAACATACCCTGCTGCGATTCAAACGCAATCGCGGCGATTCGCAATTCGGCCTCTGCCGTCTTTTGCGCAGTGATATCACGCGCAACCACTACCAGGGCTTTGCGCGCGCCCGACTCATCAAAAATGGGCAGTTTAGTGACGTCATAGTCGAGTGTAGAGCCATCTTCTAAGGTCATGGATTGCGCAAATAAAGTGCGTTTTCGCGCAGCCCAAGCGGTTTCATCATCGGCGTGGCAGGATTTATAGACCTCATTAAACTCAGGCAGCGCTTGCCCAAGTTGCAAATCCGTTTTGCCGTGCCAAGGAAACTCACCCAGTTGGAAAAGCTGCTTTGCCGCGTCGTTGATGATTTGCCAGCAGCCATTGCCATCTTTTAAAAAGATCGCATCAGGAATCGCTTCAATCAAAGTGCGAAAGCTATCCTCGCTGAGCATCAGCCGCTCTTGCTCCTGGCGAAGTTCGGTCAAATCAATGTCGATGCAAAAAAGCTCCGAATCACCGTTCGGTAAGTGCACCAAATAGTGGCTGGAATAGACCACAACGCGTGAACCATCCTTACGTTTCAGGCGAAATTCTTGTGGTGGGATTACCACGCCGGTAACAAGAATTTTCTGCAACTCACGTATGAATGGCGGGCCTTGATCGTCGGGAAAAACTAAATCCACCAGATTGCGTCCAATGGCCTCAGCCGCGCTGTAACCATAAAGCCGCTCAGAGGCAACATTCCAATACAGCACAGTCCCATCAAAGCGATAGCCTTGCACCGCTGCGGGCATATTGAGCAATAGCTCGCGAAACGGATGCTCGCTTAACTTGAGCGTTTCACTGTCGGGCATTAGGTTTCCGCATAACGAGAGCAAGCATAAGCAACACGTAATTGATCCGTTATTTTACCGATGCAAAATAACTTTATCTTAAAGTTTAAGCCACACAGTTTAGCGCGTGCTGCCCCACAGTTGAAGCTGCTAGACTCTTAGTTGAATAGGCTTCGTGCTCTTCGTGGTTAACCCATGAACGCAACCCCTGCCTTGAGCCTACCCAACACGCAATTTGCCTTGCCAGTTTTTAGCAACCGCGCCTACAATAGTGGGCTTTTTTCAAAGCATGCACGCTACTCTCGGCCCGTCGATGGCTCGACCTACTGGGGGCAGCGCCCGTCGTCTAATTTGGAATATCCATGCCACTTACCGCAGAACAATCCGCCGCCATTGTCAAAGAACACGGCCGCGCGCCGAACGATACCGGCTCCGCTGAAGTACAAGTCGCACTTTTGTCCGCTCGTATTGAGCAACTTTCCGGCCACTTTCAAGTGAATGCGAAAGATCACCACAGCCGTCGCGGCTTGCTCAAAATGGTCAATCAGCGTCGCCAGATGTTGAATTACCTCAAGCGCGTCGATGAAGCCCGCTACAAAGCGATCATCGCCAAGCTCGGCATCCGCCGCTAAGAAATAAAGAAAAAGGTCGGGATTAAACTCCCGGCCTTTTTTTGTCGTTGTAGTTTTAAGTTGGTCGAATAATTAAGTTTGTCGAACAAGCAATAAAGCAGTCAGTAACCAGTAAAACGTAGGCCAATCCCGGGTTGAGAACAGACCCATATGAATAAGTGAATAAGGAAAGTTAAAGTGGCAAAAATTACCAAGCAATTCCAATACGGCGCGCACACCGTCACCTTAGAAACCGGCGAAATCGCGCGTCAAGCCGACGGTGCCGTGATGGTCAGCGTCGATGGCACGGTGGTATTAGTCACCGCTGTGTGTGATCGTAAAGCCAAAGAAGGCCGTGATTTCTTGCCGCTGAGCGTGCATTACCAAGAAAAATTCTATGCTGGCGGCCGCATTCCGGGTGGTTTCTTCAAGCGCGAAGGCCGCCCGACTGAAAAAGACACCTTAATCAGCCGTTTGATCGACCGACCGCTGCGTCCGTTATTCCCAGAAGGCTTCTTTAACGACATTCAAGTGGTTGCTACCGTGATGTCGATGAACCCTGAAATCGACGCCGACATTCCAGCGTTGATTGGCGCATCCGCAGCTATTTGCCTGTCCGGCGCACCGTTTGGTGGCCCGATTGCCGCAGCCAAAGTTGGTTACGCCAACGGCAAATATATTTTGAACCCAACCGCTACTGAGCTGAAAACTTCAGAGCTAAATTTGGTGGTCGCCGGCACCGCCAACGCAGTGCTGATGGTGGAATCGGAAGCGCTAAATTTGTCGGAAGAAGTGATGCTAGGCGCGGTGATGTTTGGTCATCGCGAACAGCAAGCGGCGATCAATGCGATCAACGAGCTAGTCGCCGAAGCGGGCGCGAAGAAATTCACCTGGAGCGGTTTGGTGGCAACGCCGGAGCTGGACAAAATTGCCAGCGACACTATCGGCCAGGATTTGGACGTTGCTTACACCATCGCTGACAAAGCGCCGCGTCGTGACGCGCTGTCTAGCGCCAAGCATAAATTCAAAGCCGTGATCGCCGCCGGCACGCAAACCGACGCGGATATCCACCGCGCGTTTGAAAACCTGTCCTATGCCACGGTGCGCGAGCGCATTTTGGAAGGCAAACCGCGTATTGACGGCCGCGACAGCAAAACCGTTCGCGGCATTTCCGTGCGCGCGGGCGTTTTGCCACGCACGCACGGCTCGGCGCTGTTTACGCGTGGTGAAACGCAAGCGCTCGTGACCTTGACGCTCGGCACCGGCAAAGACGCGCAGTTGATTGACGCCGTTGAAGGGGAATACAAAGAAACCTTCATGCTGCACTACAACTTCCCGCCGTTCTCGGTTGGTGAAACCGGCATGATGTCCGGGCCTAAGCGCCGCGAAATTGGCCACGGCCGCCTTGCTAAGCGTGGTGTGCAGGCGATTTTGCCGAGCCAAGAAGACTTCCCTTACGTGATTCGTTTGGTTTCGGAAATCACCGAATCCAATGGTTCGTCGTCAATGGCTTCCGTTTGCGGCGCTTCCTTGGCATTGATGGACGCGGGCGTGCCGATCAAAGCACCGGTTGCGGGCATTGCGATGGGTTTAATTAAAGAAGGCAATCGTTTCGCCGTGTTGTCTGACATTTTGGGCGACGAAGATCACTTGGGCGATATGGATTTCAAGGTTGCCGGTTCCGCAGCGGGCATTACCGCCCTGCAAATGGACATCAAGATCGACGGCATCACCGAAGAAATTATGAAAGAAGCGCTGAATCAAGCCAAAGACGGGCGTTTGCACATCTTGGGCGAAATGGCGAAAGTCTTAAGCACCCCGCGCACCGAGATGAGCGCTTACGCGCCGCGTCTATATCAAATGAAGATTCACCCGGACAAGATCCGCGAAGTGATCGGCAAAGGCGGCAGCGTGATCCAAGCGATCACCAAAGAAACCGGCACCACCATTGACATCCAAGACGACGGCACGATCACGATCGCTGCCACCAGCGGCATCGCTGCCGAAGCCGCACGTTCACGCATCGAGTCGATTGTCTCGGATGTTGAACCCGGCCGCGTTTATGAAGGCAAAGTCGTCAAACTGATGGATTTTGGTGCATTCGTGTCGATCCTGCCGGGCAAAGATGGCTTGGTTCACATCAGCCAAATCAGCGCCGAGCGCGTCGAAAAAGTGTCCGACAAGCTTAAAGAAGGCGATATTGTTAAGGTCAAAGTCTTAGAAGTCGACAAGCAAGGCCGCATCCGGCTGTCGATGAAGGATGTTGAAGCTAGCGAATAAGCTTTATTGATAATAAGCAATGTAAAAAGCCCCGCGCGAGTGGGGTTTTTTGTTGGCTGCAAGCTAAAACGCATGCTTCAATATCCCGATTCCGCTGCTACGAAAGCGCCAGCAGATAGTGTTTCAAAGCGGGCTTCACGTACACTCGGCGCTAATTCAACCCTGCACTATTACATGGCGCAATCACACAGCAGCCCAACCCGCCCGGCGACCCTAGTTGAAGGACTGGAGGGCGTATCTGCGGGCATCGCTTTGGTGGCCGGTCAGCGCTTAGGGCCGTATCGTTTGATTAAAGCTTTGGGTGAAGGCGGCATGGGCGTGGTGTGGCTCGCGGATCAAGTTGAGCCTTTCGAGCGCAAAGTTGCGATCAAATTATCAAACCAAAAATTAAGCTCGGGCCTATCGCAGGCGTATTTTGAAGTCGAGCGCCAAGCGATGGCGACGATGGTGCACCCATATATCGCGCAAATTTATGATGCTGGTGCGCTGCCTAATGGCGCGCTGTATTTTGCGATGGAATATGTTTCCGGCGGCGCGTTGGACGACTACGTCACGAACAATAAGCCAAGCCTAGACAATTGCGCGGCGCTGCTGGCCTTGGTGGGTCAGGGTGTGCAATACGCGCATCAGCGCGGCTTGATTCATCGGGATTTAAAGCCCGCAAATATCTTGATCGCCGATGTTGCCGGCAAGCCGATGCCCAAAATTATTGATTTCGGTATCGCCATTGGCGTGGATTCGGCGCGCGCGGTCGGAGTGGGCGGCAGCGCCGGCACGCGCGCTTATATGGCGCCGGAGCAGCTCAATCCAAACACGGATGGTATTGATGTGCGCGCTGATGTCTATGCGCTGGGCGCCATTTTGGTCGAAACCCTGTGTTTGGCGCTCAATATTTCGCTAGAACGCTTGGACAGCACTAGCCTGCGCAGCCTGCTTTCCGCCGCTGCCTACACCACCGACGGCAATGGCGAGCATGTGCCAGCACCGGCGACACTGCGCAGCCAGATCAAACGCATTCCTAAACCCTTGCGGGCGATTTCCTTGAAAGCGATGGCCGATGATCGCAACCAACGCTATGAGTCGGCCGCCGCCTTCGCCGATGATTTAAGCCGCTGGCGCGAACGCCGCCCGGTATTGGCGATGCGCGGCGGGCGCATGTATGCGGTGCGCTGCTTTATCAATCGCTTTCGCGGCGCCAGCGCACTCGGGTTTTTAACGGTAGTGTCCTTAGTTGCCGGGCTTGTAGTCGCTGCCTACGGCCTCAACCAAGCCCAGCACGCCCGCGCATTAGCAGAAACGCGGCGCGAGCAGGCGGAAAAACTGGTCGGCTACATGTTGGGGGATTTTGCCGCCAAATTGAGTCAAGTCGGCAAATTGGATTTAATTGATGACGTGGCGAAGCAAGCGCTGGCGTACTTGAGCCAAGCCAATGACATCGACGCTCATAGCGCGATTCAACGTGCTGCCGCACTTCGCACCATTGGCGATTCACAGACGCAGCGTGGGCAATGGGCCAAAGCTCGCGAAACCTTTGCACTGGCCGAGCGCGCACTAGATTTTGCTGAAAGTGCGGAGCCGGGTACCGCTGATTTGCTATATGAGCGTGCCCAGGAGGCCTATTGGCTCGGACTATGTTTTTACAACGAACGAAAATTTGATGCGACTACAGTGCAATGGGCGCGTTATCTAGACTACGCGAAACGTTTACAACCATTGACTGGTGTTGAAGGCACGGGACTATTGGAAACTTCCTATGCGTTGAATAATTTGGGTACGGTTGCGTTTGAAATAGGGGATCTGGATGCTGCAAGTCAGTATTTCAGTAAAACTATTGCCATTGGGCGTGAGCTATTGTTGAAGTACCCAAACGACGATGGGAAAGCTTTTGATTTGGCAAGCGCGATTTCTTGGGAAGCAAAGACGCAAGAAGCTAAAGGCGACTTGATTGGCGCAACAGCAAGCTACAACAGCCTGCTAACTATGTGGGCAGACATTATTTCAGCTAGACCAGACGCGGTCACCTACAGATTTGAAGCTGCGAATGCACGTCAATGGCTCGCTTTGATGGCTTTGCAAACAGGGAAGATTGAATTGGCAAAAACGCAGCTCAACGCTACCGTGGTGGAGCTTTCAAAATTGCACCAATTCGAGCCCAACCAGCGGCAATGGCAAGGAACATTGGCGACAGCCAGATCAAACCTTGCTTGGGTTTTTTTTGCGCAACGTGAATTTGATGCGGCCGAAAAGGAGCTTGAGATTGCGTCGTTGCTTTTTGAATCCCCAAACGGTGAAGCCGTTCTGACTGATTGGATCCGTGGGGCCGCTATTGTTCTATACCGATCAGCACAGATCGCCACTGCTAAAAATCAATTCGCTAGAGCAGCGGCTTTAAATGACCGCGCAATCGGCATCTTGCAAGCTTTAATTCTTGCTGACGCGAATGATCGAAAAAGTGCCATTGCGTTGGCGCACGCGTTGTTGAGCAAAAATGTGGAGGCAGCAACCCGCCGCGCGCAGTCTTTATTGGTAACAGTTTCAGCTAAACAACGTGATGCTGAAGTATTTGATCCCATGGTGCGAGCACATATTTTATTGCGCGAATTTGATGCCGCTCATACACTGCAGTTACAATTGAATGCAATGGGCTATCAGCATCCGAATTACCGGGCCTTTTTGGCTCTACACCCCACAGGAGCCACACCATGAGCACAATCACCACGATCGTTAGCATTTCTGAAAAAGGCGTCTATAGTTACAAACCAAGTAGTGTCACCGTGACTGAACCAGAAACTACCTTGGTTTATGCGCTAGATGATAGTAGCGCGCTGATCTGGGAAATTGTTGGCATGACCAATACGGATACTAAAGATCAACTCAGTGGCGGATCTAAAGCACCCAGCGGAAATAGTGTTTCTGTGCTCGATGCAAACAGCAAAGCTGATACATTTGACGTAACAGTAGTAGCGCAGCATAGAACACAACGTGAGCGTATATTGCGCATTGATCCTGCGGTTCACAACGTACCAACCTGATTTTTAGACCAAACCCGTTCCAATCCTAGGAATCCAATCCTAGGAATCCAATCCAACCTAGGAAATTATTGATGTTGAAGCAAACTTTAATCGCACTGGCGTTAGTCGCAACAGCGCAGCTTGCGTCCGCACAAAATACCGAAAAGAAAGTCGTGACTTCGTATTTGTCGGTCGAATATCAAGGTAATGCGAAGGGTTTCCCTGAAACACCCCAAGGTGCTTATACTTGCGCTTTCGACAAATCCAGCTATGTTTTGAATGAAGCGGGCTTGGTCACGGTGCAGCTGCTCAATAGCACCGATGCACGCTTTGAGATTGTTTCACTCAGCATTGCGAACGACACAAAGTCTGAATATGCACAACGCTCGGTTACTTCGCGCAGTGCCAGCTTTTACGGCGCAAATTTAACCAAGCAATCGATCTATTTCACCGTGTTTGTGCGGGATTTGGTGAACGGCCAGATTGTCGCGTGTGATCCAGACGTTCATAACGTGCCAACCTGAATCTTGTGTATCAACACTTGAGTTTTTTTCTTTGACACTACGTTACAATTTGCAGGTCTGAGCAATGATTGGCACCCTAACCCGGTGCCGTTTTTTTTACTCACGCATCCATTTTAATAGCGCGATTAGCTACCTAAGCCCCGCCAATTCAATTTTTAAATTCCTCTATCTCACGGTCTGAAAAACTTGACTCGTACTGGACATGTCTGTGGCGTCCGCGTGCTGCATCGCCCCCCTGAAGGGCGCAGTTTGCCGCGCAAAATGGATAAGTATTATTTTTAGCATGCCAGATTTAAATGATTTTTCCTAAGCGTAGTTAGAAACGCAAAGTTTGCGAGCGAAGCAGTGGCATTTCCAAGCTACTCATCACCATCATCACCATCATCACCATCATCGCCAAAATCATCGGAGTCATCGGAGTCATCGGAGTCATCGGAGTCATCGGAGTCATCGGAGTCAGCAGAGTCAGCAGAGTCATCGGAGTCAGCAGAGTCAGCAGAGTCATCGGAGTCATCGGAGTAAGCAGAGTCAGCAGAGTCAGCAGAGTTATCACCATCGGTAAAATGTATCTGGTCTAACAAATCGTTGGCATCGAATAAATCATCCTCGTCTGCGCTGTCTTCATCTTCTTCATCTTTTGCATCGGACGCCCCAACGCCCGGCCGGGCCGCGTTTTTTGGGCCTTTAGGCGTTGGCTGCGCCGACACTTTAGAGGAAATAGAGGTCACGTCCTGAACTTCGGGCTTTCCAGGCGGCGTCATCGCGGCAAGATTAGAAACGCAACCTAAAAGCAAAAAAGTAACCACCACCGCGCGTGCATTCTTATGACGCTTGCTAACTTTTTGGATCATCACAAATAACTCTAGGGGTTGAAGGCGCGAAAGTGTAATGCCCAAAAACAATGCGCTGAGTTCAACATACCCGAACATGCAAAATCCTAAACATACTAAGAAATCGGGCGGCTTCAATAGTGGTGAGCGAAACTTTTTCATGGCTGTGATTTTTCCCCCAGATTTAGCGAATCACGTTCTATCTGGCAATTAAGCCAAACTTGGAAGCCCGCAATGCCGCACCTAATTAAAACGGTATGACGCAACGCAAAAGCCATCAAGATGACTTTCTCATCGCACTGAATGCGCACAAAGGCATCTTGTACAAAGTCAGCAATGCCTACTGCGCACGAGCACAAGACCGCAATGATCTGGTGCAGGAAATCGTCATCGAACTCTGGCGCGCTTACCCGACATTTGATGCTAAACGTGCGCAATTTTCGACGTGGATGTATCGGATTGCGCTGAACGTTGCGATCTCAGTGTATCGCGGCCAATCGCGGCGCATTCAAGATGAGCTGCCTATCGACACTTTGCCTGTAGACACATTGCTGAATTTCGCAGCAGCTGATATTGAACTTGCGAAAGGCACCGACGATTTATTATTTGGCGGCGTCAGTGCCGATACTTGCCCTGGTGCTATTGACTGTCGCTACCGATATTCGCCATTGGCAAATACTCTCTGGACTTAATCTCAGCGGCGCAATCGTGCAGGTGCGGGCGGTACTTGATGCGGTGCGTGCGCGCCGCCTATTCGTCGTCAAATGGATTGCTTTAAGCGCGTGCTTGCTGTGGCTACCACTGGTCGCGGTGCTTTTAAAAGCGGCTTGTGGATGGGATCTATTGCGCGGACTGCGCTTGAGCGTTATCGCCGTGAATGTGGCGTTTGGCGTGCTGCTAATTCCAATCGGACTGCTGGTATTTGGCTGGGTCAACAAGCGATTTGCGCATGTGAGGGCATTGCAATGCTTTGTCGAGGACGCGTCAGGCACCAGCTTTAGCGCCGCGCGCGCAAGCGTTGAATTGGAAGCTGAATTCGAGCGCAATCTGGAAAGCAACGAAGCACATGCAGCGTCGATACAAGATTAGTAAAGCCAAGGGCCTATGCACGCCAAGGTTGGCATCAATCGCTAGAAAACCCCATGACTCCACGCTCAGTAATGACCGCATGCAGCACTTCGTCAAAGGGTTCGGCTGGCACACAATCAACTTTTTGAAAATGAAAGGCGATGCCCACCCTGAGGGGCGTCGCTGCATCTAGAGTTTGCAAATATCGGTCGTAATAGCCGCCGCCCTGCCCTAGCCTGTGGCCTCGCATATCGAAAGCCAGCAGCGGTAGTAAAATCAGATCCAAATTTGATGCGGATGAAAGGTGATCTGCATCGAAAACAGGGGCGAAAATACCGTGCTTACCTAGCGCAAGACTCGCCTCACCGTGGTAGCGTAAAAACTGCATGTTGCCGTCAGACCCAACGTGTGGCAAATACACAAATACCCCGCGCGCCAGCAAAACAGTCAGCAGCGGTTTTAGCGATAACTCGCTACCTGCGGCCCAATAAGCCGCCACACGCGTGCCGCTCGCAAACCAAGAGCGGCTCAGTGCGTGCGTGAGGACCGCATTCGCTGCTTGCAATTGTGCTAGCGGCTCAAGTTGCCGTCGCTGCGCACGCATGTGCTGGCGCAGCAGTTTTTTTTCGGATGCGGCGCTAGCAGGTGCCGGGTCAGAAGGTGAATGCTCAGACAAAGGGCCCCCCGCCTGCGTCGGTGCCATTCGGGCGACCTTGATCCCAAGGATCAAGTGGGATGGCCGGCCAAACACGAGGCTTTCCGCGGGGAGCGGATCTGCACAAATCGTTGGCTATTGACCAACCCGGGGTCATGTTTCAGGGACAAGGCGATATGTCGAATTGCGATCGAACACCGCAGGGGGCGCACGCCCATTCTATGCGGCGGCAAGCGCGCCATCAAGCGTTTCATTCATGCGCTTGAGTTCATGACTGAGGGATTCATTCAAGTTTTCAAAGCGCGTATTCTTGCCATTGAGTTCCTGGGCAAAGGTAAGCGCTGCTAATACCGCTAGACGATCCAAAGTCAGCATTTTATCGGATGCTTTGAGCTCACGCATGCGGGCATCTAGCGCAACTGCCGCAGCTAAGAGCCCTTCACGTTGTTCAGATGGGCAACCCAGTTTGTAGTCGCGATCAAAAATACGAAGAGAAACAGTTGAACTCAAATGTGTTGCTCCATAGCTTTTAATCTAGAAATCATCGCTTCAATGCGCACGCGCGCGTGGTCATTTTTACCTGATAGCACAGCACGTTCGACTAGCAATTGTGCCTGTGCTGACTTGAGCATGCGATTTTCAGCGTCCAACTTACGCGCCATTTCGACAAGCTGATCTAACTTAGCCGCCAGCGTTTGCAATTCGGTTTGAGCAAATTCAGTTCGAGCAGGGCTAATATCCATGCGCCTAGATTAGCCATGCGCGCAGCATCAAGCAAGGTGGCTAACGAAAAAAGGCCCAAAGACTTTCGCCTCAGGCCTCCTTTATACAAACATCAAAAGCTTTTAGCCTTCGGTGCCTTCTTCTTCGCTCACTTTTTGCTTGACATCAATCACTTTCTTGCCACGGTAAAAACCGCTCGCAGTGATGTGATGGCGTCGATGTACTTCACCGGTGGTGCTGTCGGTGGCAAGCTGAGTTGAAGTCAGTGCATCGTGCGAACGGCGCATGCCAGCGCGTGAAGGGGTAACGCGAGATTTTTGAACGGCCATGGCGGATTTCCTTTTCCAAAATTACTGTGTGTTAGTGCCTAGATTGGCATTCGGTTTTTAGCGCCGCTTATTCAAAGGGCATTAAAAAAACTTAGCCCGCAAGTATAGCCAAAAACTGCTCAATGTCAGCGCCAAATTAATTTCACTGCACCTTTCCTTCAGCTTGGCTTGGTTTTAAGCATATTGCCTAAAGTTGCGAATGGGTGCGCTTTTTCAGGAGCACGCGCCTGCCAAACACCTGGACTTTCAGTATTTGACAACGCTGGATTCACCGGCACCGGTGGGATCAGCAAAATTAATTCATCTTCAACTAGAGTCAAAGGCGTAATCGATTCTTGCGCAAGCATTGCCGGATCAACCAAAATGGGATCAAAATCCGGCATGAGCGCCGATTCCTCTTCCTCCGTGGCAATAAAGCCCAGTCGGGTATCGCTGTCAATTTTAAAATCAAAGCCTTCTAAAGAACGTTGACACAATAAGCGTGCCGCACCGTTTAACACGACCCGCACGCACGCGCGTCCAACCATATCGGTGGAAAACACCAGTTTGTAATTCACCGAACCGAAAGGCTCAACCAGCAGCCCATTCAAGCGCGGCAAATCCCCTAAGGCTACTACCCCTTCAACGATTCGGCCCGTTGTCGCCAATCGATTGGCGTCCGCCATACTTGAAATCACAGCATTCATTGCATTAACTCAATATAAAAAAGATCGGGTGACTTTAGCGCGTAGTTAGCTTGCATTACGGTGGTTAAAACGTGCAGTAAATGCCTGCCCATTTTTTCGCATTTCCTCAACGATGGGGTCATCTTGCATATTAAATACCTCAGACAGATGCTCTCATTGCTCAAAGATACAACACTCTGGTTCACAGCATAAGCTTCAGCGCCGCGCGCACTTGATCGCCAATCATTGGGTCATCCAACGCGACGCGCGCCGTGGCTTGCACATAGCCTAATTTGGTGCCGCAATCAAAGCGTGTGCCACAGAAGCGAAACGATTCCACCGTCTTTTTCGATAGCAATGCCGCAATCGCGTCCGTCAATTGGATTTCACCGCCCGCACCCGGCGTGGTGCGCTCCAGCAAATCGAAAATACTCCCGTCTAATATGTAGCGCCCAACCACCGCAAGCGTGCTGGGTGCCACATCAGGCTTAGGCTTTTCCACGATGCTGCTAATTTTAGAAAGCTGGGCATCTGGATTTGCCGTACTCACAATGCCGTAGTTGGCAGTTTTTTCACGCGGTACGTTTTCCACGGCAATAATGCTGTTGCCGGTTTTAAGGTGCTCTGCTGCCATTTGCGTGAGCGCGCCATTGCCGGGATTATAGATAAAGTCATCCGGCAAAATCACGCCAAAGGGTTCGTTCCCCACCACGGGCCTTGCGCACAACACTGCATGCCCTAAACCCATAGCCTCCTTTTGGGTTACGAATACACAGCTGACATGCGGCGGCAATAAATCGCGCGCAGCGTCTAGAAGTTCATGCTTGCCCTGCGCAAATAGCTTGGTTTCCAACTCAAACATGGTGTCAAAGTGATCCGCAATTTGGCGTTTATTGCGGTTAATCACGAAAATTAAGGTGTCAGCACCGGCTTCAATCGCCTCCTCAGCGGCAAATTGAATCAACGGCTTGTCCACGATCGGCAACATTTCTTTGGCAATCACCTTGCTGGCGGGCAAAAAACGGGTGCCTAAGCCTGCGACGGGGAATACTACTTTACGGATGGTCATACATTTTTTCCTGAGCTAAATTTTGAGAATTGCCACGCGCACTAAGTGGTTTTTCGGCGGGCCGCTGACGATTTTGCCTCTGGCAGCAAGCTTGTGTATGTCTGGTAAAGCGCAAACAAAAACGCCACGCGCTCAGCATCGGTTTTGCCCTTAAAGCCATATGCGGCATCGACCGCGCGATCAAGAGCTTGATGCGCTTTGGTTAGAGCGGGCGGCATGCAAACGGGGTCGTATAAATCGGCCAAACTTGCATCTGAAAACTGAGCGCGAGCATCAAGTACCGCCTGTGCCTTTTCTTCGATAGCATGTTTCTTAGCTGGGGAAGGTTCGGGCCAAGGATAGTTGTTATAGACGATGGAATTGGAATATCGGTACCGGCTCTCCAATCGGCCACACACCGTCCGAACCCATGCCATATGCATAGCGGAAGATATATTACCAAAGTGATATGCTGTCGCTTCGGGAATAAATTGTACGGTATTACTGCAAATAATTTCTTTTGAAAAAAAAGCAATCGGAATGTAATTACGTCGTTCAGACGACACTTCGGGTACAGCGAGATAGTCGGAACTTGGCTGTGCGATTTGCCGGAAGAGTGTTGGATATTTAGAGTATTCGCGAGTCGAAGCCGCAGTGCTGGCAAGTCGAAATTTTTTTACTGCACTAACCCGCGCCAATATATTAGGCAAGCTCAGAAGCTCCTTTGGCAAAACATCAACTAACCAAAGGCAATACCGGATATCGCCTTTTATAAAATCACCTCCGCCCGTGTATCTGCGTAAATATTTAGCTGCAGCGGGCTCTAACTCCAAAAGCTCATTGCGCTCTTCGGCTGACAGAATAAAGTTTCCACCGTCCGTTGGCTTATTGCCCCACAACATTGATGGAACTTGACAAATCGGCGTTGATCGATTTGAAAGTACAATATCTGGTGCGTCAACCAAATACGGATTGATGTTACTTGCGTCTACTGCAATAGGGTCGCCACTTAAATTCTGGTAGTCAAATATCACTTTATGGCGAATATTTTTTAAACCGAAACCAATGATTACACAGTGAACTGCGGCTTGCCCACTGGCCTCGTTTGCCCAGTGAAACGTACGGTGTGCAAACTGGATTTTTATACCTTTTGCCAGTAACGCAGACCAAAGTAAACCTGCCTGTTCTCCCTGAGTAATGGAGTTCGTCGAAACAAATGCACAACGAATATCTATCATTTTTATCAAGATATTCGCGGCTTTAACATACCAATTACAAACGTAGTCGAGCACGCCATGCGCACGTATTTCATTTAACACCAGCGCTTGATCCTGCTTTTGGCGTGCATCTTGATAGTGATGTCCCACAAACGGCGGATTTCCCAAGATATAGCTCAGGCGCGATAGCTCAACGACATCACCCCATTCGATGCGCAGCGCGTTCCCATGAACAATCTTGGCGGATTTCTTTAAAGGAAGACGACGAAAATATTGACCAAAGGCTTCTGAGCACGCCAAGTTCATTTGGTGATCAGTCAACCATAACGCCACTTGCGCAATCTGCGCTGGGAACTCTTCAATTTCGATACCATAAAACTGATCGACATCACATTGCACTAACAGCTCGACATCGCTGCTTTGCCCTGCGGCCAAATCTTTCGCATACAGCATTTTTAAGACATCTAGCTCAAGTAATCGCAGTTCGCGATAGGTAATCACCAGGAAATTGCCGCAGCCACAGGCCGGGTCAAGAAACTTTAGGCGCGCAATTTTGCTGTGAAAATCCCACAAACGCGGGCGGTTAGATTTACAGGCAGTAAATTCAGCGCGCAACTGATCCAGAAACAGCGGCCCAATCAATTTTAGGATGTTTTTTTCCGACGTATAGTGCGCACCCAGATTGCGCCTGGCCTTCACGTCCATGATCGATTGGAATAGCGCGCCAAAAATAGCGGGCGAAATCTTGCTCCAGTCCAAACCACATGCCACCAACAAACTTTCGCGCATTTTGCGATCAAAGCCCGCTGGGCTTAAGCGTTCTTCAAACAGCGCGCCATTGACGTAGGGGAAGGCATCCAGCGCTTCAGGGATATTTTTTACACGAACGGCTTTCGGCGTGTTGAGGATGTAAAACAGCTGATCCAGCTGCGATGCTAAATCACTGCCATCTTCGCGAGTTTGCTGCTCGATAAAATCCTGAAATTGGCGCCGCTCAAAAATGCTGGTGTCTTCACTGAACAGACAAAACAGCAGCCGTACCAGATACCGCTCCAGCGCATGACCGTGATAGCCGCTCGCCAACATTTGGTCGTGCAGTTTGCCCATGCGTTCGGCAGCAATGATATTGGCCGGGTCTTGTTCTTTGTAATTCGTGGTTTGCAGGCCGAGCATGAAGCCAAACAGGCGCACATTCTCGTGCAATTTCAGCAATGGGAAGCTGTGTTCGTCGCTGGATTCCAAATCGAACAAGCGAAACTGCGCAAAGTCACTCACCAAAATAAAACGCGGCAAATCGCGCTCAGGAATGCCGGGGAAATACTCCAGCGCCTGCTCAAACGCACGATCTAAATCGCGACCAAAAGATTTGTGCTCAACAATCAGCACCCCCTTCCAGAACAAATCGATGAATCCGGTCGACGTTCTGCCGCCATCTTTGCGCTGTTTTACCGGGGCTTCAAAGCTGGCAAGCCGCCTGCGGGTAATGCCAAATACCTCGAAAAATGCATTCCAAAACGTTGATGCCTCGGCGCGCTCACGCGTTTCACCGTGCCAGTCCTGGGAAAAACGCAGAGCGCGATCTTTGATTTCATTCCAATTGAGTGTAATTGGCATTTTGAAGTTACTCGTTAGTCATGCGTTTAGACTTGTTTTGCCGTGTCTTCCGGCGAGACTTTAACGCGGCGGCTTGGGCGCGGAGGTTACCGCAGTCGCAGAGCATTAAGCCGACTCGCGAATCGCAGCCTGTGCTGCAGCGACTATTTTTGCCACGCTCGGCAAATACTGCATCTCCAAGCGAAACAGCGGAATCGGCACATCGTAGCCCGTCACTCTTTTGATCGGCGCTTTCAGATCGAATAGGCTGCGTTCGGCCAAAGTTGCCGCAATTTCAGCGCCAATTCCACCGGTGCGACAGGCTTCGTGCACGATCACACAGCGGCCCGTTTTTTGCACCGACTCGCAAATCGTATCGAAATCAATTGGTTTGAGGGTAGCCACGTCGATCACCTCGCACGCGATGCCCTGTTTGGCAAGCTCAGTGGCGGCTTCCAGCGTCTCTTTAATTTGCGCGCCCCAGCTGACCAAAGTCACATCACTGCCTTCACGCAGCACAAAGCACACATCTAGCGGCAGCGCTTCGCCGTCATCCGGTACGTCTTCTTTATACAAACGATACACGCGCTTGGGCTCAAAAAAGATCACTGGATCTGGGTCGCGAATCGCCGCCAGCAGCAAGCCATAGGCACGCCCTGGGCTTGACGCCATCACCACACGCAGGCCAGGAATATGCGCGAACAGCGCTTCATTCGCCTCAGAGTGATGTTCCGGCGCACGGATACCGCCGCCCCAGGGCACGCGCAGCACCATTGGGCAACTCAAACGCCCGCGCGTGCGGTTACGCATGCGCGCCGCGTGGCAAACAATGTGATCAATCATCGGATAGACAAAGCCATCAAACTGCGCCTCAGCAACCGGGCGCAAACCCTGCACCGCCATGCCAACCGTCACTCCCGCAATCGTGGTTTCATCCAGCGGCGTATCCAATACGCGATCTGGGCCAAAGCGCTGCTGCAAACCTGCGGTTGCGCGAAATACGCCGCCATTGACGCCCACGTCTTCGCCAAGCACCAACACGTTTGGATCATTTTGCAGCTCAAACGCCAGCGCTTGCGTGACGGCTTCAATCAAAGTGATTTGCGGCATAGACTGAAGCTTCAAAGATGGCGGCGGGCGGATCGTAGCGCTAATTGGGGCTAGATTGACATGTCCCGGAGCAACAATCCGACTTTGCCAGCACTGCGTTTTAATCCAGGCAAGGCTAAGTATTGAATCGCTGTGCTAGCCTGCCACAACGAAGTTTTAGAGCGCGATTATGGAAGCTACAGTGTGGGTGCTATCTTGGGCAGCGCTGACGACGCTATTTATTTGGCTAGCGGGCCGGAACGGCCGCAAGCTGCTAAATAGACGTGACGCCACGTCAGCTGACCTAGACGATTTTCTGGCCCCGATTCAAGAAGATTTGGACGCATCACGACGCCCAGCGACGCACATCCGCTTTGTTGAGATGGATCAGGATGATGCAACGACTAGCAAACTCGGCGGTGGGGCCTATTGGCCAAAAAACCAGTCGGGGCCAGTCGACGAAACAGGCGCGTCACTATTTCTCTTGGCGCAAATTCGACTAGATCAAGTATCCAATCAACCCGAATTCCCGAGCCAAGGCTTACTACAGTTCTTTATTCAAGCGAATAAATCCCATGGCGCTAATGATTGGTCCAGCGGGGATATGAATGATTGGATGCAACAGCGCTTTTTCAGAGTGGTGTATTGGCCAAAACTTGAATCGGAATTCGACGTGATTGCCGCGCGTGAAGCCAACGCCCTGCCGCACGCACCGACTAAATACTTTCGTATGCAGTTTGAAAAGAGTGAGGAACTCGTTTCGCTTGACGACTTTCGCTTCAGCAAGCTTTATGGCGAACAAGGTTATTGGCGCGCAATGCAGGTGTTCACGAAAGCACGTGGCATCTCAGAGGAATCCCTTACAGATCTACTTTTTCAATCTGACGAAAAAGATGCGACCGGCCACAAACTTGGCGGCTACCCATTCTTCGTTCAAGCAGACCCGCGCACGGAAGAAGGCATGGAACTCTTGTTTCAGCTTAATTCCGACGAAACTGCACACATTATGTGGGGCGATTTAGGGGTGGCCAATTTCTTTATCTCGCCATCTGATCTGAAACGCGGCGATTTTAGTCGCGTACTGTACAACTGGGATTGCCACTGAATTTCGCGGTTAACGCCCCGCCAAAAACTCCGAAAAACTGCGCCCCGATCGCAACTGATACCAGTTTTCAATCAAACGATAGCTGACTGACACCTGTGGCGGCGTGCGAAGGCTGCCCTCTTGTATGGCGGCTTCAAACTCAGCCACGGAAAAATAGCGCGCGTGTTCAAGTTCGGGGCCGACATTGATTTGGTCGTCCGCTGCAAGTGCTGTGAAGCCCAGCATCAGTGACGCTGGAAACGGCCACGGTTGGCTGGAGAAATAATCCGATGCAATCACGCGCACGCCCGCTTCTTCATAGACCTCGCGCACCAACGCGTCTTCTAAAGATTCGCCGGGTTCGACAAAACCGGCCAAAGTGCTGTAGCGCCCAGGCGGCCAGCTTGCTTGACGGCCAAGCAGGATTTTTTCATCGAACTCAACGGCAACAATAATCGCTGGGTCGGTGCGCGGGAAATGCTCAGCACCACAACTAGGATTGACGCAGCGCCTGCGGTGGCCTGCGTGCTCTGCAACCGTAGCGTTTCCACAAACGCCGCAAAATTGATGGCGCTGATGCCAAAAGGCTAAGCCGCGCGCATATGCGGCAAGCCCAGCTTCCAGTGGCGACAGCTTAAGTGCTGCGGCGCGTAAATCGAGCCATTGTAGCTGCGGATATTCAGCCTGCGTAACGACGCGGGCAAAATAATGCGCGCCTTCAAAATGCCCTAGATACCAGCGCTCGCTGTGCAGGTTCGGCAAGTCCGCACAGGGCAAAATATGCAGATGCGCTTGATTGCTGTTGCCCGCAATCAAGTGCTCCGGGCTGACCAAAACCTCGAACGCAGTTTGGTGAATTTCCGCAAGCCAATCATTTTGATCGCGCCGCTCCGTTGCCCGGTTCAGCGGGATGGCGGAAAACGTATTGCTGGCACTGCGTTGCGACGAAAAGCGTGGTGAAGGAGCTGACACAGTCAAACAACCTTCAGGTTGAAAAGGACGAACCACAGCCACAGGTCGTTTTGGCATTCGGATTTTTAATAATAAAGCGCTCGCCCTGCAAGTCTTGCGCGTAGTCCACTTGGGCACCCATCAAGTATTGCAGGCTGATCGGATCGACCAATAAACGCACACCGTCAGTGGTCACTTGCGTGTCGTCGTCAGCAATTTCTTCTTCAAAACTAAAGCCATACTGAAAGCCAGAGCAGCCGCCGCCCGAAATGGCAACCCGCAGACTTAACGCGGCGTTCCCCTCTTCCAGAATCAATTCGCGCACTTTGTGGGCGGCGCGGGCAGTGAAATCTAGCGATTCTGTTTGCGTATCCATAAACGCGCTCCATTTAGTTTGACGGGGTTAATCCCGTTTAAGTTGCGGCGAATCCTGTGCTTTCAACTCTGAACTGCGCCGCCTCAATCGCCTGAAGGCTTAGGCAGCATTTTTTGCGGCTCGTCCTGATGAATCATCTGACCATTAACCTGCGCGCCCGCATTCATTTCCAGCAGCTTATAGAAAATATTTCCGCGCACACGCGCCGTTGAGCCCAGCACCAATTTTTCCGTTGCCACGACATCGCCATTCATTTCACCGTGCAGGTGCACGTGCGGTGCGCGAATATCGCCATCAATGCGACCACTTTCATTGACATCCACCAAGGCATCAGTGCCTTCAGCAAT
>JAYUUS010000074.1:0-16364 GCA_043754435.1 Rhodanobacteraceae bacterium | reverse complement strand
CGCAAAGCACCGCAAACAGCAGCGCTTTTTCATGCCCGACCAAGCGCTTGCGCAGGGCCGCAATAATATCGTTGGGCGCACCCGCCTTTTTGAAATTCGGCCCGGGCTTGAAGGTCAGCAGCACGCCGGAAAAGCTAGCGTCCAGTTCTTCCATGGCGATCGCACGCGGCCCAGAAGCCGGGTCATTTAGAAAAACGCGATCGCCTTTAAAGCCTTCCAGCACCAGGAAGTGATTGAAATTCCAAAACAAGATGCACGGGTAGTCTTGCTTATACAGCGCCTCCAGGCCTTGCTTAAAGCCTTTTGCTTCCAGCCCATAGTGCCGTGCCGCCTTCATGATATTGTTCGCTTTCGAACCATCGCGCGACACCCCACACTGCAGCCGCAGCTCTTCCAGCGGCACGTACCGGCCATAGTGCGCCAGCACAATGCCGAGTGCTGCGGCACCGCACTCCACCGCTTCCATTTGCAACACGGTGGGCGTGCGAACGCGGCGATTCGGTGGCTTGGCGAGTTTTGGATCGGCCGTAGCTTTATCGGCCCCACCTTTATCGGGCAAGGGCTTCATAGGTGCTGGAGCAGCCATTAGTTTGCCCCTACCGTGCTTTTCAGGACTGGAATCACCAGCGATATTGGCCGCCTACGTTCAACGACCACGGTGGCCGTTGCCAAAGTCCCCGAAAAAACCGCAGTCGGTGGGCCGATTGAGGAGGACCACCGGAAGCCGGAGGGCATTTTTGGATCGGCCATCAGCTCGATTTGCACTTCGACCGAAGTGCCTTTACCGGACAGCGCTTCGACCAGTGAATCATTGCGCAGCACGCGGCGCAAACCCTCCGGGCTGACCGGAAAATCACCCACTTTACGCACTTTGGCGAGCATAAAGCCGTATTCCTCCGCCTTGACCGTGCTCGGGGAAATACGCACCTCCATGCCGGGTTTGATGCGTTTGCCTTCCAAACCAGAAACGTAAATCACCGCTTCCAGCGGGCGCGCTTCGTTTTCAATGGTCAGCACTTGCCGACCAGGTGAAACCACGTCGCCATTATTGCTGGCGATTTCTAAAACGCGGCCCGCATAAGGTGAGCGAATCAGCGTACTGCCCTCGCGCTGGCCTTCAATTTCACTGATTTGGCGGCGAATATCATCCAGTGCCGCCGCACGGGAATCAGCGCGCTCACTGACATTGCGAGCCAGTGAGCTGCGCTGCGTCGCGATTTCCGCGATTCGCACCTGCGCGCGCGAGATTGATTGCTCGGTGCCCGATACTTGACTGCGCGTTCCTAGTACGGTGCCCTTCGTCAGCAAACCGCGCTGCACTAAATCTTCCTGCACGGCCATGCGCTCACGCAAGGACACTAAGTCTGCTTGGTAGTCGACAATGGATTTGCGAATGCTGGCACCTTCGGCATCCAGCGCTACGAGCGATTGCCGTAAATTGTCGGTCTCCGCCAGCTTCGATTCGCTATCTGATTGGGTCAGCTCCAACAAGCGTGCGTTTTGATTTGCCAGCCTCAGATCAATCGCGGGCTGGCCGATTTCCGCAATCACCTGCCCGACCTCAATACGATCGCCAGCGGCAACCTTCATCGAGGTAATTTGACCGGTCGCTAAACTGGTAACCGCCAGCACCGCATCGCCGCGAATCAAGATGCCTTGCCCTGCGACTTTGGTGGGAATGGTGCCGAAAATGCTCCAGGCAATGACCAATAAAATCAAGCCGCCCATGCCATAGACCAACGCCCAATTGCGCGGGCTGGTGACCTCCATTAATACGTCGAGTTGTTCTGGGGAAGCCAGCTTATCGAGGGCGGCTTTGCGAAACATCGATTTAGGATCTTGCAGCATGGAAGTGCTCCGGCGATGAAGATGGGTGGGACTTTGGGAATTACTGGGTGGGGCTTTTGCTACTGCAGAATTGAAGGGCTCGCGAATTGCTCGTCATTGCGAGCGTAGCGAAGCAATCTCGTATTGCAGTCGAGGCATGTTGAGATTGCTTCACTGCGTTCGCAATGACGACGACTCGGGCACAGGATTGCTTCACTGCGTTCGCAATGACGAATAAAGCGATGTGCTTCGATTGCGCGCTGAGGTGCAGTGTTGAACGTTGGCTCATGGACACGCCCACGGCCAAAATTCAGCGCCAAGCCGCAGTTTATCCGCGTGCTGCGCATCAATTAACGCGCCGCTGCGAAAGCCAAGCTCGGCGATACTGCTGAGATAGCGCTGTTGAATATTGATTAAGCTACTTTCCGCATCAAAAGCTTGCAGCTCCGTGGTGAGCGCATCGGCAGGACTTAATTCACCGGCTTGCAGCGCGGCTTGGGTATCGCTATTAAGCTTGCGATAGCTCTCGACCGCGATTTGGCGCTGGCGCATTTCGCGTAGCAAATTTTTCACGCGCGTGCGCGTTTCCACCAGTTCGCGGCGGGTTTGCCACAGGGTTTCGGTTTCACGCAGCTTCGCTTGTTCGGCGATTTCTAAGCTGGTAACTAACGCACCCTGCGCACGATTATTGCGGTAATCCAGCTCGCCAGAAAAAGTAAATAAGATCGAAGGGCCGGCCAGCTCGTCATTCAGCGAGCGCTCGATGCCTTGAAAAATCGCGTTGTTTTCTTCGCGCCCAACAAAACCAATCGTGACTGTAAAATCCAGTCTAGGGCGCAGCGCATCGTGCGCCCGCACGCTGTCACGTTCGGCGGCAAGGCGGGTAAACCTCAGGTTCATTAGGTCGCCGCGCGCACGCTCGGCGAGCTCGACCAAGCTTGGCGTGTCGGGCAAACAGGCGGCGCTTAGGCTGGGGAAATCTTTCATCGTCACCAAAATCGGGGCGGCGCTCAAATCTAGGCCGAGCACTTGCCGTAGATTCTCATTGGCATCCGCGCGGCCTTGCTCGGCGGTAATTAAATCGGCGCTAGCTTGCTGCGCTTGCGCTTTGGGCTCGATCAATTCCCCGGCGCTGATTTCATCTGCGGCCAGTAGCGCATCGCCAAGCTCTAGCAACTTCGCGCGCGCCGCAACTTGCTTTTGCACCAAGCTGAGCTGCTGATCCGCCGCGACCAAGCGCCAATACGCGTCCAGCACCCGAAAACTGGTGCGCCCGGCGACAAAACGCAGGGCTTGTGCGCTGGCGCTAGCACGCAGTTCGGCGGCTTCTTGTTCGGCTTCAACCGCCACCCGCCCGCCGCGCCCGAGCGGTGCAGTTAGATTTAAACCCAGCGCCGAACGCGTTGTGAGCTTTAGCCCTTTACCGCCAAAACGTCCTCGGATGGGCTTATTGCTGAAATTGTCGGCTTTGCTTTCAAGCACCAGCTGGGGCGTAAATGTCCAGCCATTGCGCATCGGCTTAACCCAAGAAAAATCCAGCATCAGGGTTTTGACCAACTCGGTTTTAGGTATGTCGCCTAAGTCGGTGCGGGCATTGCGTGAACTTCTGGAAACGGTGCGCAGCGTGTTAATCAGCGTTTGAATAAACTCGCGATTAGTGGCGCGCAGATCGCGCTGGATCGCGGCGATATCCAGCGCTACATTCGGGTCGCTTCCGGCGCTAGCGGCAAGCGTGCTGAGCAAATTATCCAAACGCCTACGCTGGCGTGCGATTTCTGGAGTTTCGCAAATATCGCGGCCGTTGATTAAAATCTGATTGCCAATTCCGCACTGCAGGCTGATGACGTTTGGGCCGGCAAGCAGTTCACGCTCTAGGCTATCCGCCTGTTCTCCGAATTTATTGTCCAGCGATTCCAACAGCGTGCGATTGCCGGTTTGCTGGCGCACGACGGCAGGAATCAACTCGGCGCGATTTCGAGAAACCAGCGCATTAAATCGAAACGAAGGATCCAATTTCCCAAACGTTTCTTGGCGGCGGCCATTGGCGGCGGCCAATTCGGCGCGCGCAAGCTCGACTTCAGTATTGTTCGCCAATGCCAGCGCAACCGCTTCGCGCGCGGTGAGCTGAGTTTGCGCGGGCTGGGTTTGCGCGGACGCGGCTGGCTCTTGCGCATGCAGATAGCTGCACATAAGCGCTGCCAACGCGGCATAGGGCAAGAGCGCAAACACGTCGTAGCGCGCTTTAACGCGCTTCACCACGCCATTAACTCATCGACAGAAATCGTGACTAAAGATTTTTCGTCCAGCTGCACGGTTTGTTGGTCTTTGCTCAGCAATATGCCGGTGGCAAAACGTAATTCCACCAGCGCTGAGGCATACGCGGCTTCCGCTGCAATCATCGAAAACAATACATTTGTCGCGCGCTCTTCAGTCAGCAATAAGTCAATCAGGGTGCTAGAACCGGTGCGCAGACGTTCACGCTCGCTGGTGACGCTTTGCAAATAGAGCTTAGTCGCGTCCTGTAAATAGGTGACTTGTGTACGCGCGCGCTGCAGCCGCTCCAAACTCAGCGCGATACCCGCGCGTAGTCGGCGTGCTAAATCTTCGCGCAATACCACGCGCTGCTTTAAAAAAGCCTCTGATTGCGCCAGCTGCCCGAGCGCCGCGTCATTGCGCCAGGGGCGCTCATAGTTGTAGCCTAGGCTTGCGCTGGGCAGCGTATATTTACCGGCAATCGCGTCTTTAAGCGCGGTGCCGACTGCGGAATCTTCCGCCACTCCGGTGGCGAAAATACCAAACGTCAGATCGCGTTTGGGTGCTAGTTCAACTTGTGCTGCGGTGCTCAACACTTCCGCACTTTCGCTTTGCAAAATCGCAGCGCTGAAATCTGAACGCCGACGCAGGCTGCGCTGTTCCAGATCCAATAATTGAACCGAATCCAGTTTCGGCAATTCGGCAAGCGGTGGGAAACCATTACTGGGAAACGGTGCTTCTTCCAACGTATCGGCCCGCTGGCCCATCGCTTGCGCCAAGGCAAAACGCGCTGAAACCAGCGCGCTTTCGGCTTGAATGACGCGCGCTTGCGCCTCCGCACCGCTGGCGGCAGCGCGCGCGATTTCGCTGCGCGGACTTTGGTCCGCCTGCACCAGCGCACCGGTCAATTCACCAATTTGCTGCTGACGCTGCAAAGAATCCCGCGCGATTTGCAGGCGTTGTGCGGCGGCGACCAGCTGCCAATAGCTGCCGGCGGTATCGCGCACCACCGCCGCCACTTGCTGCGCTAATACCGCTTCAGCGGCTTTTAAATCAATCTCGCTGGAGCGCTCGGTAGCGCCTAATTGCGAGCGCCCACGCCCAAGTGGTGCTAATAAATCCACGCCAATTTTAGTGCGGTACAGATCAATCACGCCTTTGCCGCCATATTCTGGCGCGCGGCGCTTACCGGCGTAATCAGTGCCCGCTAAAGTTAACAGGGCCGACGCATTCAACGCCCAACCATTGCGGTAGCTTTTGCGCCAGCCGGCGCTGATCGAGGCGTCATAGCGCGTATCAATCGTGGGTGCGCGCCCTAATTTTCGCAGGCGCTCCACTTCAATATCGCGACTGGTCGTTAGTGAGGCGATATCCATATCCGAGCTGGCAATGTCTTCATCTAAACCGGCATCCCGCTGGGCGATCAATTGATTACGAATCCCAGGATCGGTTTGCGCGGCGATCAAACGGTTGAGCAAGCCAATTTGCGAGCGCAAGTTGGGGTTTTCAATGTTGGCCCCGGTTGGATCGGCGCGCACCCGCCCCAATTCCGCGCGCACGGCTTGCTCATCGCGCAAGCGCTTGTTGAAATCGTCAATCAACTCTTGATTTTGCGTGCGCGTGGTGACCAAAGCCGCTTTCGCTTGATCGCTCAATTCTTCTTGGACAAAGCTCAGGCTAGTGTTGTGCGTCAGGATCGGGTCGAACGCGCCCACGGCCGATTGCAAAACGCCCATTTGCAGCGCCACTTGGCTGCGCTGCAGCGCCAAGTTGGTGGAATGTTGCAAGGCGCGCTGCACCGCCTGCATGAGACTTATTTGCGACGCTTCGGGTGCGCTATCGGTGCTGTTTGGCTCGATCAGCGTGGCATCGAACGGAATCGCTTCAGCGCGCGCGTCGGCAGACATAGGCAGCGCGGCTGGGTTCGCCGTATCGTCGGCCCAGACGCAAGCACTGATGCTAAGCAACAGGAGCATCAATGCTGAAAAGCCTAAAGCACGCGACCTATTGAGATCCGTTCGCCCTGAGCCTGTCGAAGGGCAGAGCCATACAATTCCTAACGAAGCCATCTGCATCACGAAGGTTGCGGCTACATGCTTCGACAGGCTCAGCACGAACGGCTTTCGAGAAAGTTCTAACCAAACCGAATCAATAACGAGTGGATACGGGGCTCTCATCATGGGCGAGCCTTTAAATCGTGGTGGCGCAAAAAGTCCATAAATTTTTGGTAGTCACCTTCCGCAACGCCCCAAATTGGCAGCGCTTCCCGATAGCTGTGCCGTGCCATCGAAAGCCCGCGTTTAATAATGCCACGCACTTCTTTACGGCTCAAATCACGATTGAGAAAGGGCTCGTGTACCAAGCTCCAGAAGCTGCCGGGGCCGCCGAGCTGCAGCTGCTTAACCATTTCATCGGTCAAATCATCGAGCGTGTGGTTACTGCGCCCCAGCATGCTTTCAAAATCGCCCGGCTCAATTTCAATGCCGTCTGCCATCGCGTAGCCGGTGGCGACAATATTGTAAAGCTCGCGAATATTTCCCGGCCACGGATAGCCCTCTAGCAGCTGCAGCGATTGATCGGAAAAGCGCCGTTCCACCCCGTGCTTGATCCGCAACATCTCTAACCGATGCCGCAGCAATAGAAACCAGTCATTACCGCGACGGCGCAACGGCGGCACTTCAATGGCGAAATAGCGCAGTCTAAAATACAGATCTTCACGAAACGCTTCGCCGATGCGCATGGCCTCCAGCGGCCGATTCGTTGCCGCCACCACGCGCACATTCACGCGCCGCGCTTTATTCGAACCCAAACGCTTGAATTCGCCTTCCGCCAGCGCGCGCAACAGCATGACTTGCGCGCTCATCGGCAAATCTGCCACTTCATCCAGAAACACCACACCGCCATCGGCGGCTTCAAAGCTGCCTTTGCGATCCGCAGCAGCGCCGGTAAAGCTGCCCTTTTCGTGGCCGAACAGCTCACTCACGGTCAAATTGCCGTCCTGATGCTGCGGGCAATTGACCGCAGAAAATTCGCTTTTGACGCGGCCGGATAACAGATAAATCGCGCGAGCAACGAGTTCTTTGCCTGCTCCAGATTCGCCGGTAATCAGCACTGGATCATCAAATTTCGCAACCTTGGCAATGCGGCGCAGCAGCTCGACAATAGCCGGGTCATGCCCGACAAACTCAATGGGTGCGCGCTCAGGGAACGCCTGCAGGGACAGCGCGCGAATGCTTGCAGCACTTTTGCAAAGAAATGTGCCGCCAGCACCGGGCAATTGCTCCTCTGCGGGCAAAGGCAAGGGAGTAAATCGAGTGCGAAACATACTGGTACGACGCTCAAGAACGGCCTGCACCGCCGGAATATTCGTCAATCCTGAAAGTGCAGTTCCTGAGTCGTCCATGTTTAGCAGCCCTGCCTTTATCAACAATTGTTATATTGTGAAGTGCATTCGTTATATTTGCATGAAAAATTTGTTTCTAAATGTTTTTAAGCGGGCGCAATTTTATGTCCTTACTCGTCAGCAAAAAACCGCGCAAACACCGCATAGGCTGCGACATTTTGCTTTAAATCCTCAGCGTTGACCTGGTCAAGCGTATCGCGGGCGGTGTGATGGATGTCAAAATATTGGGTGCCATCTTGCTCTAAATCTGCAACCGGCGCGCCCGCTTCCCGCATTGGGCCAAAATCGGCACTGCCGCCCGCATCATTGGCACCCAGCGTGATGTCCAACGGTGCGAGTGCGCGCAAAAGTGGCGTCAAGCCCGCAAGTCGCGCGTCACTCAGATTGGTTTTCAGCGAATAGATGCGGCCAGCACCGAAATCACTTTCTGCCGCAATCACCTGGTGCTTGACTTCGCCCGCCTTCACCCGCGCCGCACCATACGCTTTACCGCCGTAAATGCCCTGCTCCTCATTGGCAAATAGCACAACGCGAATCGTGCGTTTCGGTGGCGTCGACTGCGCACCGATCAACGCGGCCGCACCCATCGTGATCGCAACACCCGCGCCATCGTCGATCGCACCGGTACCTAAATCCCAGGAATCGAGGTGTCCGCCTATAGCGACGATTTCTTTCGGCTTAAGCGAACCGGTGATTTCACCGATCACGTTCGCACCAACATACTCGCCTTTGAGCGTGCGCGCGCCTAACTGCAATTTCAAAGTAACGGGCTTGTCGCGTTTGATCAGCGCTGTCAATAAATTGGCGTCGATATTGCCAATCGCCGCGGCCGGAATCCGCGTGGGGGTATTGTCGTAACGCATCACGCCAGTATGTGGGTTGCGCGTTTGATCGGTGCCAATCGAGCGGATAATCAACGCCCGGGCGCCGAGTTTTGCCGCCGCCGCCGCACCTGAAACTCGCGCAATGACTGCCGCACCATAGTCAGAGCCATCTCGAGTGCGCTGCATTTGATAGTTGATAAAGACGATTTTGCCGTTGGCCGACCCGGCGGCGGCTTCGCTCATGCTTTTAAAATCAGCAAATTGCACGACCTCGGCCTCCACCCCTTTGGCGCCAGTGCCCATCGAGCCGCCCAGTGCTGCGACGGAAAATTGCTGCGCGGGGCTAACCGAAACCAACGACTCCTCGCCGCGCGTCCACACTGGATAGCTGACCGGCTCGGTATAAACCCGATCAAAACCAAGCTCGGTGAATTTCGCTTTGGCCCAAGCAACGGCTTTCGCATCGTTTTCACTACCCGCCAAGCGCTGCCCCACATCCGTGGTCAGCGACTCTAATAGTGCATAGGCTTGATCGCTTTTTAGCGCGGTTTCGCGAATTTCGGCTAGTGGGTCTGGTTTTACCGCTGCCTGCGGCTCGATCGTTGCGGCGACTGCGTTTTGACCGCAGATTGCCAGTAGTGAAGCTGCATAGATAGCGCGCACAAGCGGTGACTCGATAGATGAAAGCGCACGAGTGTTTACTTGTTAACGCATTAATGCAACATTTTTAAGGATATCGAGCACCGCAAAATGACAGTCCTAATTCACCCGATGAATCGCCCTCTTATCCACGCTCAAGGCGGCTTCATGCACGGCTTCGGACAGCGTTGGGTGCGCGTGGCAGATGCGCGCTAAGTCTTCGCTGGAGGCCTGAAATTCCATCGCAACCACGCATTCAGCGATCAACTCCGACACGTTCGCGCCGCACATATGCACGCCCAGCACACGGTCAGTTTCGCTGTGCGCCAGTATTTTTACCAGCCCGGCAGGTTCCGCCATCGCCAGTGCGCGGCCGGTGGCGGCAAACGGGAATGAACCGACTTTGTAAGGAATGCCAGCCGCTTGCAATTCTTTTTCGGTTTTACCGACCCACGCAATTTCGGGCTCGGTATAAATCACCCACGGGATCGTGTCGAAGTTGACGTGTCCAGGCACGCCAGCAATGGTTTCCGCTACCGCAATCCCTTCTTCCGAACCTTTGTGCGCCAGCATCGGCCCGCGCACGCAATCGCCCACCGCATAAATGCCCGGCACGTTGGTAGCACAATGCGCATCAACAATGATTTGCCCGCGCTCGGTGACGGCCACGCCACAATCGGCTGCTAATAAGTTTTCGGCATAAGCGCGGCGGCCAACAGCAACTAAAATTTTATCGAATACGGCGGCGTGTTCGCCGGTAGCGTCGGTGAAGCTCAAGCTCACTTCATTGTTGGCAACGCTAGCACCCGTCACTTTGGTGCCCAAACGAATGTCTAGACCTTGTTTTTTGAACTCGCGTTGAGCGGCGCGTGCGACATCGGCATCGCATAAGCTTAAGAACTCTGGCAAGGCTTCAAAAATAGTGACTTCTGCGCCTAAACGCTTCCACACGCTGCCCAGCTCTAAGCCAATCACGCCTGCGCCGATCACACCTAAGCGCTTCGGCACCGCGTCAAAATCAAGCGCGCCGACGTTATCGACAATATGTTGACCATCAAACGGCAAACTGGGAATTTGAATCGGCACCGAACCGGACGCCAAAACAATGTTGCTGCCACTTAACAGGGTTTTGCTGCCATCGGCGGCGGTCACTTCGACTTGTTTTCCGGCAAGCAGCTTGCCGTGCCCGCTCAAGCTCGTCACTTTATTGGCTTTAAACAACATACTGATGCCGCCGGTCAGCTGGCCGACGATTTTATCTTTGCGCCCAATCATGGTGGCGATATTGATGCCAACATCGGCCGCACTGATGCCGTGCTCTTTATAGCTGTGCGTCAAATTGTAAAAATGCTTAGATGAATCCAGCAGCGCTTTCGAGGGAATGCAGCCGACGTTTAAACAGGTGCCGCCCAAGCTAGGCTTGCCGTTTTTACCGACAAATTTATCGATGCAGGCCACTTTCAGGCCCAGTTGCGCGGCGCGAATGGCAGCGACATAGCCAGCAGGGCCGCCGCCAATAACGATGACATCAAATTGTTCAGACATAGGGTAATCCTTCAGGCGCGACAAGGTTTGTTTAGATCGTTTTGCTAAGGCAAAACAGAATTTGTTGGAGCGTTTTGCAAAAGCAAAACAAGGTGCGTCGGAGTTTCGGCTTTTGGCTCAGGTTTTTCCAGGACGTTAATTTTTTCGGTTTAACTTCTGATGGCCTAAGGTAATTTTTTAAGGAGTTGTCGCTTTTCGGGGCGTGCAGCTTGCGCGCTCCGCGCGGCTCCGTTCTAATCGTGCCATGAATTTAGATTATGCCATCAAGGTGCAGGTAACCCCCCGCTATCTGCCCGAACAATCTTTGCCTGCACAAAACCGCTACGTGTTTGCGTACGCTGTGCGCATTGCCAATGTGGGAAAAAAAACTGCGCAATTACGCACGCGCCACTGGGTGATTACCGATGCTAACGGCAAAGTTGAAGAAGTGCGCGGCGATGGTGTAGTTGGTGAACAGCCTACGCTAGCGCCTGGTGATACCTTTGAATACACCTCGGGTGCCATTATTGCCACCTCGGTTGGTGCAATGCACGGCAGCTATCAAATGCAGGGCAGTGATGGCACCAAATTTGACGCTGAAATCAAAATGTTTAGCTTAAGTATTCCACGGATACTGCACTAATGGCGGTTTATGCGATTGGCGATTTGCAAGGCTGCTATGACACATTATTGCGTCTGCTGGAACGCCTACGCTTTGATGAAAGCAATGATGTCTTGTGGTTTTGCGGGGATATGGTTAATCGTGGCGGGCAGTCGTTGCAAACTTTGCGCTTCATCAAAGGCTTAGGCAATCGCGCCATTTGTGTGCTGGGCAATCACGACTTACACCTGATTGCCGAACGCACCAAGCCGCTGGATCGACGTCAGCGCTCGGCGGAATTAAAATCGGTGTTAGATGCGCCCGATGCCGATGAACTTTTGGATTGGCTGCGTTTTCGGCCCATGTTTCACTACGACGAAAGCCTTAATTTTGCGATGGTGCACGCCGGCATTGCGCCGATGTGGACGCTAGGCACCGCGCGCGCGCAGGCGCTGGTGGTACAAAAAGCGCTGCAGGCGAATAATTACGGGGAAGTGTTGGGGCGTATGTATGGTGATCGGCCGCGCGGTTGGACGCGTGAGCTTAAAGGCATGAACCGCCTGCGCGCCTGCATCAATACCTTTACCCGGGTGCGCTATTGCGATATCAAAGGCAATGCCGCCTTTGAAGCCAAAGGTGCCCCAGGCACGCAGCCGCCGGGTTACTACCCGTGGTATGAAGTGCCCGGACACAAGCCACGCACCACCCGCTACGTATTTGGCCATTGGAGCACGCTGGGCAAGTTTGCGGGCTTGGGCATTTATTGCCTGGACACTGGCTGCGTATGGGGGCGCACACTGACTGCGCTGCGCCTAGATTTGCCGGAACCTGAATTTATTAGCGTGGCCTCGACCTTGCCGCCTCGGGAAATTCGCGGCGTGGATTGAGTTTCACAATCCGGTTTTCAGTGCGCCCTCTCACGTGCAATTGCTTGCATCGCTTGCGTAACTTTTACGGTCTCCACACTCACCGTGGTCACGCGCATTAATAGGTCGACGAGCATTTCCTTATAATCGGCGAATCGATAGGTGTCGAATTTTTCCGGAGGGTCGGGTCATTGGGTTTCTGTCGGCGCAGGGGCATTTGCAGCGGCCGGTTTGCGCGCGACGGGCTATGTTGCGCCGGTTGCCGGGCGCGGCGCGCGGGTAGTGTCGAGTTAAAGACACCGATTGCCACATTGCGTAAAAAGTATCGCGTATCATAAAACTGCCGAAAATACGCGGCACTAACACACATAAATAAATAAACTAAAGGGAATGCAACGATGAAACGCTTTGCTAATTTACTTGCAGTACTGTTCGTGTTTTGTATCACCACCGCAGCCAATGCCCAAGAACGTAACTGGAAGGAAGGGCCGGTCAGCGTGGTAACGGCTGTTAAAATTATGCAGGGCCAGGATGAAAAATACATCAACTTCCTTGCGAATACCTACAAACCCATGATGGAAGGACAGAAAAAAGCTGGCATTATCGTTTCTTACCGGGTTTATAACGCCAGTGCGCGCAATCCTGACAACGCCGATATGTATCTAGTGGTGACTTATCCGAATATGGCCAGCTTTGATGGCCTAGACGAAAAAACCGAGCCGCTGATGAAAAAAGTGACCGGCCAGACCCGCGAGCAAGCGGCAGCGGCAAGTGCAGAACGCAACAGTATGCGCATCATACTCGGCAGTGAAATGATCCGTGAAGTGTTACTTAAATAAGCCAGCTGAATGATTTAGTCGTGCTCAGGGCCAGTCGTTTACTGGCCCTTTTTTTCGACTACGATTTAAGTAACTCGCGAAGGTTCCGGCGCGCGTCCTGGCAGCGGAAATAATTTCACGGTATCGCTCTCTAGCTATGCGCCTTCATGTACTCGCCTAACGCGCCATTGATTCGACTCTGGTAGCGCTTACCGGTAGTTTTAAAGAATTTAACAACATCAGCATCAAGACGCAGCTGGGTTTAACTTAAATTTCACGGTATTGTGCTTGCTCATAGGTATCTGCCTTTCTCGCTGAAATTAAACGAATAACCTCATTTGGCACTAATCGAATACCTAAGAGGGGAGATGGACAAGACTGATCTCGTGCCTACACCGGTGCCTTGATCCACCGCCAACCCGCACGCGCACGAGATTCCACGCGCAATAAGCGGTGTAACGGTTTCAATACGCGCTCCACGGTTTGCTCAAACTTGTAGGGTGCGTTCAAAATCGCTAGACCGCAGCCGTTCAGGCGCAAATCCGACACGTCTGGGTGAATGCACAGCTCCGCAAGCAAGATGTTTTTCGCGTTTAAGGCAGTCAATGCGCGATAAAAAGGTGCCAGTTCGCGGCCAATTTTGATCGGATACCAAACCGCATAAACCCCGGTTGCCCAACGGCTTAACGCACCCTGCAGTGCGTCGGCAATTGCAGCAAATTCATGGTGATCTTCAAACGGTGGGTCAATCAGCACTAACCCGCGCTTGATTTCCGGTGGTAGCGCGGCTTTTAAGCGCTGATAGCCATCAACTGCATGTACTGCGACGCGCTGATCGCGCGCGAATAAATCCTTCAGCGCACTCGCTTGGGTCGGCTCCAGTTCGCACAACTCCAAACGATCCATACCGCGCAAACGCGCCGCCGCCAGCAACGGCGAGCCCGGATAAACCCCAAATTCCCCGGAATTAACGCTTTTCACACGTTCCACATAGCGGTGCAGCTCGGGCGGCAGTCCAGAAACATCCAGCAGCTTGGCAATCCCGCTTTTCCACTCCGGTTGATCGAGTTCAAGCACGTCCAGCGCATAGCGCCCGCGCCCGGCATGGGTTTCAAAGTAATGGATAGGCGTAGGCTTTTCCGTCAACGCGCGCAGTAGTTCGAGCAAAACGGCGTGCTTAAAACAATCGGCAAAATTACCCGCGTGAAAGCTGTGGCGATAGTTCATAGACGGGTACTGTGCTGTTAATGGAGCTGAAGTTTACATGCGTGCTAATGGGCTTGTGCGGTGTTCCGAATTACTGCTATCAACCAAGTTCAATTCGTAAACTAGGATCAGTCTCATTTTCTTGGACGATCCGGTTATAGACCTCAATAAGGCGCTCCAACGTGGGGCGTCTTGCCGAGCTTTTAAACAGGCTAAGTTCATGCAGATTGCCCGTCAGAAATTGCTCGGCGTCCATAATGTCAATGCGCCCAGCTAGCCCGGCATTGCTTGCGAGCACTTTGGCAACGGTCACGCCATCCGCCAAAGTCAAAATTATTGGTTTGGAACCTGCCTCAATATTACCTTGGCATTTTCGGATCACGGCCTCACCGGGCGAAGTCGTGATGTGAATAACGCTATCGTCAATAACGAAATCGCCCGAGCGGTTGCTTACGGCATCGCTCACTGAAAATCCGTTGTGTCCAATCACGATCTCGGGAACTGCGAGCTCAAGCTTGGCCCCGACCAAATGCTGCAACATGGCACCTTGAACCATCGTTCCGCTCTGTTCTTGTTGACGCTTTTTTGCCTGAGCTAACAAGTCTTGAATAATCGCTTGAAAACCTTTTTCTGGATCAAAACGCAATCGAAATGGTTTTGCGCAAAAGTGCTCCCGTACTCGCTCGATCCACCAAGCTTCAATTTGTTTGGTCTCGCCTAACCTATCTCGAAATAAGTCATTTAGAAACTCGACGTAAAATCGCATCGTGCCCAGACTGCCCCGACTAGTGCGTCCGCCTTCTTCAGCAAGTATTGTATGAATGCCGTAGTCTTTGAGCACTCGCTGCACGGATGCGCGGCCCAGTCCATGCACTTGCCCGGTTCCCTCGGTGATCAGTTGTTCTACCTGCAACGGTAAGCCATTTTCACGCGCAAAACGACTTATGTGTACAACCACGGCGAGTGCGCCTTTGCTTGCAATTTTACGCTCGGTTTGGAAAGCGTAAAGTCGGCGCGAAAGTTCAGCGTCGTTCATGGGCGCGAACCAAGGGCACAAGCAAGTGTTCGGCAAGCCACCTGACAACGGGCACAGCAACTGCATCGCCCATAGCCATGTAGCCATCGTTGTAGCTACCAGGGATTTGGTAATTTTCGGGTGCGCCCATAAGGCGTGCAGTTTCTCGAACGGTTAGCAATCGGCTTCTTATTTCGTCATTTTTCTTAATAACAATCACTTGGCGACTGCTGCCACCGCGCGGTGTTCTTAAACATCCAGCAAGATTGTCAAAACGGAGTTCTAACACTTGCTTGCCGTTTCTTGTGCGTTTGTAACCCGGTGCTGCAAATGCCTTTTTTGACGGCACTAAATCTAAATATTTTCTGTGTCGGGGCGCGATCAGACTGATATTTCTCGCGTCAATGGCAGCATTTGCGAACGCCGCATCCCATTGTATGATGTCTGAAAGTTGCAGCTGGCGCTTTGGTGGCTCCGGCATTGCCCACCAAACCCAGCGCTCAAGTCCTGCGGCCGCCTTACAAATAGGGTCTGGATGCAGCCAATTGGGTGCCACACCCACGACAGATTGCGGCAAAGCAATTCCGGCAAGTACCGCTACAACAAAAACGCGTGGGCGCGATTGCGGAATAAATCTTTCAGCATCGATCACCATGGCACCAACAACATAACCGCGCGCTACCAGCGCTTGATGCAACGCTCGGTAATTACTGCCGCCTGCGCTTGATACAAGTCCGAGTACATTTTCCGCGACTAGCACGGGTGGCTGGGCTTCTAACTCATCAATAACGCGTAGCCATTCCCAAACCAAGCCGCTTCTTGCGGCATTGATGCCACCTGCGAGGCCCGCTAGCGATAGGTCCTGACATGGAAAGGACGCCCATGAAAGGACTGATCTTGGCAGTGAGTTACCGGAAACATCTGTGATTGAACCAAGTTGAAAGTGCTCAACTCCATGATTGGCCGCATAAACCTCGGCCTTTTTAACACTTATGTCGTTGGCCCAGGCGGCATAAAAATAGTCCTTTAAGCCTTCAGCGACTAAGCCACTGCCAGCGAAAAACTCTAGAAATGATGGGAGCCCATGGGCTTGGGCGTTATCAGAGTGCCAATTGACGCGCGTATCGAGTCGCACAGGGGCATTTTCATGATGTGCGAATTCAAATTCAGGCTTGAAAAGTGGGATCTGTTCCATGCCGCAACTATAGCTGATGAATTCTTACCAAGTAGAGAATGCGCGCAAGGTCAGACTTGAACTACCGCCACCAACGTTCATCCGCTAGCCGTTGGCTGCTGACTTGCCAGCTGCTGCTTGTGAGATCAAATTCAGCGCGCAGCGCGCCTTGATCGCCAGTGATGTGTTCTTCAGCATTCACGGCACGCACGCG
>JAYUUS010000073.1:0-5404 GCA_043754435.1 Rhodanobacteraceae bacterium | reverse complement strand
AACTCGCATGACTCGGGGACAAACATGGTTCGCTACTCCTTTTGTTGGAGGGGACTTGCACCCCCTACGCTTTGCCGGTTTGTGCCGGCGCACTCATTCCCATCCGTTTTTACAATTCAAGAAAGTCGGCAAGGTCTGGTCTGCCCGTGTTGGCGCACATTACCGGGCAGTTGCCGCACCTATTGAAAGTGGTTTCCTTTGGCTTTGGATCGGTACTCATGCCGAATACGACAGGTTGCTTGCCTAACATTCGCAGGCCGATAGTCAAACGCGACATTATCTGACGCATCCCCAGTTTAACGTCACACCATGACCAAGCCAAAAAAGCCACGCAAACAATACACCTTTGGCAACACGCTAAAAGACGGCAAGCTTTACCTTTTCCAGCCAAACGAACTCGTGGTGATTCGCGGCTGGCCGGAAATGCGGGCGTGGCGGCGCACGCCGGTGCGCGGCGGTTGGCAGCACATTCGCCCCGAATTGCAGCTTGTTCCGCAAAACGGCACCTTTCAAACCGCGCGGCACGATAGCGATTGGCTCGCAAACGTTTGCCCGCACGATGTGCCCACGCAAGCGCTGGACGCTGCGGACAGTTGGTTACACACCCGTGATTTGGCAGCACTATTCCGGCAAGCAGCGCCTTATTGCGCGTTCGAGTTAGAACAAATTGGCGAAGCGCTTCTGCATAAAGATCTGGCGCGCATGTTTGAGTTTTTAGCGCCGTTTCCATCCTGGGTCTTAGCGGCAACCTTCCCATTTAAGCAGCGCCAGTGGCATTTAGCCGCGTTCTGCGCCCGGGTAGCGGGTGGCCTGCAATTTCTGCGAAGTAATCCAGCAATGGCTTTTTGTTTGGCGTCTAACGGCTGCTTTCGTGCCCGGTTGCCAAGCCAGCCTATGCGCGATGCCCGGCGTTGGATTATGAAAAAGCGCCGTGCGATTGCGGCCTGGTTGGGCTTTCCAGATGCAGAAAACAGCGTCGCGATTCTGGCAAAAATTCCCGGGGATGCGTGTGATGTGGCGCTGCTTAAAAGGCTGCGCGGCGTATTGCATGATGATCACGCAATTAAGAAAGTGCTTACCCATGCCAATTCCATCAGTGCAATGACGCTGGCGCTGTGTACGCAGCCATTGCTGAAGCCAATGCTTGCTGCGTCTGCCTTGGCTCAATTTTGCCAGCTGGATTGGGCTCGCCAGCGGGAAGTCTTCGAGCTGATTCGCGTGGCCGCGCGCTTGCGTTGTTTGCAAGGCGCCCTCATGCCTGGGAACCGGCTTCATTTCCGCAGCCTTAGCGCACTGGTGCGCGAACGTGAGGAAATCCTCGCCATCGCCGATGCTCGCGGCATCAGCATTGTTGCGTGCAATTTGGTTAGCAAAATGGAGCATTTTGCCGAAACCCGCTTTTCAGACTGGCTGGAAGAAATTACAAGCGCAGCACAACTGTTGCAAGAAGGCATGGAAATGCGCCACTGCGTTCGGGCGTATCAATTACAGTTACAAACCGGATCAGCGAGAATTTTTCGGGTGTTTGTGCCGGAACGTTGCACCGTGTTGGTCACGCAAACCGGTCGATTTGAGATTGCGGGGCCAGACAATCTGAAAGTGCAGCCGGAAACCAGGGCCGCAGTACGTGCTGCATTGCGACCTATTTTGTCGCATGACTAAGTAATAATGCATTCAAACCTACTTCAAAGGACTATTTGTGCAGCTATCCGCAGCCTTGCAAACACAGCTAGAAAGCCGTTTCCCAGAACTTTTCGCTGATAAGGATTCGGAAGACTCACCTATGAGCGATGGCTGCTGTTTTGGTGATGGCTGGTTCCCATTATTCGAGGCGCTATGCACGGAAATACGGGCGCGCGTTGCAACGGGGGAAGTGAGCCAACCAGTGCTGAGCCAAGTCAAACAAAAGATGGGCATGCTCAGCATTTACTGGCGCGATGCCGACAAAGCGGTAAGCGATTTGAGTCGCGAGGCTTGTGCACAATCCCTGCACATCTGCGAGGTTTGCGGCGCACCGGGTAGCCGGATGGCGGACGCAAGGTGGCGGTTTGTGAGGGTGCGCTGTGAGGCGCATGCTGCAAGAACCAACAATCATTGAAAACAGGAGCTACATACATGAAACAGGCAACACTAGTCCGAAATCTAAAATTATTTAATGCCAAAGAGCGCGACCATTTAATGCGCGCGGCCTATTTGGGCATAAACGGACGCTATGAGGATACGACGCAATTTTTGTCGAAAGATTTTGATGACAAACTGAAAACTCATCTAATAGGGTTAGACATAGATGAATCAAAGGCGATCTGCGTATTTGCTGGCATGGACTATCACCTTGATTGGTTGTTTGCTGCACTTTGGACGACAGCAAAACACCCTAATTGGCCTGGAAAACCAGACGACAAAATCTGCCTGCCGTTGGAAACCCACAAAAAAGTAGATGGAATCAATAATTTGCACTCGGATTTTAGGCCCATCACTGGAACGCAGGAAGATATCGATCTTTTGGTGGTTTACAGCGATGGTAAAAAACTTGCGATGCTATTTATTGAGGCAAAAGGAAGTGCTGCATTTAATCGAGTCCAGCTCGGAAGGAAATTGATTCGACTTGATCGAATAATCGCGCACGCAGACAGCGAACTGGTGATGCAGTTTCGGCTGGTACTGGTGGCACCCAAGAAACCGGATTTCAAAGACAAAGAGGGCAACCAATATACGAGCTGGATTAGTTTTGCCAAAGGGCTTCCAGAAAAGCGCGCAAAGGAATTTGAAGTTATGAAAGCGGCGCTAAGCGAGATTAAAAGCAATATCGGTGACGAGATTCATTTTATCCCGCTTACGGAATTCCCCGAAACGCTCTACGCGGTTGAGCGTCAGCGAGAACAACCCAAATCGAAAGAAGTGGCCTACACGCATTGCATATTGAAACTACGCAAACCCACGAAAGATGCAACCTAGGCTCTCAAAATCCCGCATTCAATCCGGCCGCCAGTGCCACAAACGGCTGTGGCTGGAGCTGAACCAATCGGATGCCTCAAGCTGGACCGCTGCGGCAAAAGTTCGGCTGGATGAGGGCACGCAGTTTGGTGAACTTGCGCGAGATTTGCTGGGTGGCGGGGCGCTGGTTGCGGCGGATCATTTTCATGTGAACGAGGCTTTGGCGGAAACGGAGGAGCTGCTGCAATTGCCGTATTTGCAAGCACCGATGCTCTTTGAGGCGGCGTTTGCGCATGAAGGTGTGCGGGTGCGAGTGGATGGTTTTCAGCGGCATGCGGATCACGACACACTGATCGAAGTGAAGTCCACCACAGCGGTGAAGGCGGAGCACATTTGGGATTGCGCGATTCAAACCTGGGTGGCGCGTGGCAGCGGGCGTAATGTGCGCCGCGTGCTGCTGGGGCATATCGACAATCAATTTGTTTATCAAACACTCGGTGACTATACCGGCCTGCTGAAACTCATCGACATTACAACAGAGGTCGAGGCCTTGCTGCCGGGCATTGCGGGCATCGTTGAGGAAATGCAGCAGGTGGCCTTGGCCGCGCAGCCGGAGATCAGCACCGGTGCACATTGCTTTAAACCCTATGGCTGCCCGTTTTATGCGCACTGCTGTGCGGCAGAGCCGGATGTTACGCGCGCTGAGTTCCCGATTGAGCTATTGCCGCGCATAAGCGTCGGCATGCTTGAGCGGCTGCGGCTGGCAGGCTATGCAGATTTGCGCGATGTGCCCGATGTCGCGTTGGAGCGCGCCCTGCATTTGCGCGTCAGTTTGGCAACTCGCACCGGCACCGCGTTTGTCTCTGAGCAACTGGCGGAAGTTCTGGACGCCATTGGCTATCCACGGCATTACCTAGATTTTGAAACGATTCGCTTTGTCGTGCCACGTTGGCTGGGCACACGCGCATTTCAACAGTTGCCATTTCAATTTTCTTGCCACATCCAAACAGCGGACGGCGGCTTGCGACACGAGGCGTTTTTGGATCTAAGCGGCGATGCGCCGATGTTGAAATTCGTCGAACAGCTTTTGGCAACCGTTGGCAACAGCGGCCCAGTGCTGGTTTGGAACATCGGCTTTGAAGCCACGCGCGTGCGCGAATTGGCCGTGATGTTTCCGCAGCACGCGCAGGCACTGCATTTGATTATCAAACGCATGCTGGACTTGCTCCCGATTTATAGGGCGCATTACTACCACCGCGATATGCGCGGCTCGTGGTCGATCAAAGCAGTGCTACCCACGATCGCGCCGGAACTGGCGTACGACGATCTTGCGGTTAGTGGTGGCGAAGATGTGCAAACGGTCTGCCGGCAGGCGATCGACGCGGAAACTTCCGAGCCTGAGCGCGAGCTGCTGCGCAAAAATCTATTGGATTATTGCGAGCGCGATACGCTGGCGATGGTGCGGCTGGGAAGCTGGTGTGGGATAGGAAGTGAAAATTCGGAGCTTGCGTGCCGAAGCGGCCTATTGGTTTAGCAACACATACCAGTTTATCTACTTGTAGATACAGCCTTGGCGTTGATCGTTACTAAGTTGGTTGCTGCAAGGCTAGCAGCTAAGTGACCAGGGCAAACGTTTCACATATAGTCAGGCGGTGCGCTTTGCGCCTGTCCTAAATTTTGTTTACAGGGCGCGCCAAATAGCGCGTTTCACCGGGGATCAAGTAAAAGAATGGCTCAACTTCCTCCTTCAACCACGCCACGCTACCACTTCGGTTTCGTGGCCGCTTCCCTTCGACCTGAGTTGGCGCGGATCGTCGCCGAAATTTATATAAAAGAGGGTTCCTGGGCCGGCGCAAAGGCACGAGTTCTCGCTTCGAACGCGCTTCAGTGTCGTACTCCCAGCTCCGCTACGCGCATGGAGCGCGAAATACGGCTGCGGCTATCCACCTTGACGCCTGATCAGATTGCACGACTTGCCGTCGCCGCTGCGCCGGATCGAGCAGCTCTGTCCTGGCTCGCTGCATTTAAACACTCAGCTTTTCTCTTTGACTTTGCTGCAGACGTGCTGCGCGACAAGGTTTCAAGCCTAGATTTTGTCTTTCGCAACTCCGATTACGAAACATTCGTAGACAATAAAGCTGCTGCCCACCCCGAAGTCGCCCAGCTGCGCGAGTCATCTCGTAAAAAAATTCGACAAGTTTTGATGAACATGTTGGTCGAAGCGTAAGCGTCCGCCCCAAACCATCTCCATTGTGGCTAGTGAGCCGTTCAAGCTCCAATTTTTGGAGCAAGCACGATGTCATCGGAATCAAAGTAACCGTCCGCCCCAGCCACCCCAAGCCCAATTCAGCCTTTTGTCGCAGGTTTCCAATTTTGCGGCAGCAACGTACTGATTTGGCTGTTCAACGTCGTCGGTAATCGGCGCAACACGTCCTCCAAATACAGGCGTGGATTCAAGCCGCATGCTTTT
>JAYUUS010000072.1:0-5429 GCA_043754435.1 Rhodanobacteraceae bacterium | reverse complement strand
ATGCTGATCTGGTAGCGCTGCATTAGCCGGTCGCGTGTGATAGTCCGTGTGCAGCCTTGGCCCAACAGTTGCGCCGTGTGCCGCCGCTGGCAATCCCTGTCAAATGATTTCAAAACAGCGGGTGCACCAAGCTCTAGCAGTATGGTGCGTGCATCGTGTTCGGTGAGCTTATTCAGCGCCGCGCTGGCAGATGATGATAGTGCCCTCATGGTTGCCCACCGAACGCCCGACACTTGTCGCCGCAATTGCACGTTGGGCGATGCGCTAAGCCGGGGCAGTTATGCCGCGCACGCAAACCAATAGAGTTGATATAGCAGCGCCATTGATCCGGGGTGCTTTTGTTCCAGTCGGTGGCGAATTGGTAAACGTCAAGCTCAGCGACAACGCCCGCGTCTAGTAGCTCACTCCACTGGAACCCTAAATCAATTGCAAACTGTTCGAGCGTCCGGCGTACTTCTGCCAATAATTTCAGGCTATTGCAATTTTCTGGTGGGGCAGGTGGGGCAGGTGGGGCAGCTTGTAACCACGGGCTTTTTTCTGCCCCACCTAATTTTTCTGCAGGTGGGGCAGGTGGGGCAGAATTGTTTTCTAGTGCCGTAACACGCGCAAACCAGCTCATAAAGTGCAATCCCAAATTGCCGGAGTGATGCGATAGACGCGCATATTTTGGCCGTCTGGCATCCGTTCTTTTCGGGTGCCTTTGCCCGCGCTGTCCGGCATCAATGCGCCGATTTTGGCAAGCAGCTTAGTCATTTGACCGCAGTCAAATCCCCGCGCTAATTCTTTCTTAAACGACTCGCCGAACACGAAGTATGTAAAGCCTTTGCCTTCATCATTGCGCCGGTATCCAACGCGGTTAATTGTGACGCGCTCGCTTCTGTCCCAGTCCGTGAAGCGACTATCGCCGTGTTGCTCAAGAAAGCCTTTCACATGCGCCAGCATCGCCGCCGGTTCTTTGTCGCCAACGGTGCCACGGCCCGCTAGCCAATCCTCAAAACATTTTTTGCTGGCGTTTACCGCTTCATCTTCAGGCCATCCCGTTAAACCGATTTCCGTCGCATATGCGCCCGCTGCAGCGATCAGGCCAAACCGTGCGGCTACACGTTGCACTTGCCCGCTGGATTTACCCGCCACCTCGGCAACAAATGCATTTTGCGCAGCTCTAAATTTTCGGCTCAAAATGTCAAAGTTCTTTGCTAAATTTTCAACGTAGGCAGGCATTGCATGCCCATAGTGAGTTGCGGCCGCATGTTTCAAGGCGTTGCTAAATTCAGACGGCTGCATCCCTTCTGGTACACGCTCAAAAATGCCTAATCCCTTGGACGCATCTGCTAGCAAGTCAATACAGCGCACCTCGTGACCTGCTTTATTTTGCCCGCCCGATTCGCTGACTAAATCAGACAAACCAATTTCCCCCGAACTTAGGAAAAGTAGCCGCCATGTAGCCGCCTCGCGTTGTCCCCCGGTGCGTTCGGCCCGGCCTTTCGCCTGACCATTAGCGATCATGTAGGCAACGGCTCCAGCGTGCTTAGGGTCGAGTTGTCCGACTTCATCTAACAGCAAGCAAAGGTCACTATGCGCCGTGCATGCGCCTTCAAGTGCGTTGTCAGTTGACCGCCAACTCTTTACATATTTTGGCTCACTGAACACGCTAGCCGCCAAATTCAGCGCCGTGCTTTTACCGCTTGAACTAGGCCCGCGCAGATGAATCCCGCCGCCTTCAGCGTCAACTAATCCCATTGCCAGCGCCGCAAAGGCGGTCGATATGGACAGCACAAGCCTACTGTTACCGATAGACGGCTTAGCGACTTTATTGCGCCATTCTGCGAGCGTACCGGATTGCTTTAGCCCAACAGAAAACGAAGCCGATTGATAGAATACGCGCTCACCTACGCTGTCACCTATTGTTCGATCAGACAACACAAACTTATGACCGTGCCAGCCGGTACGTTTCACACTGCGCGCCTTTAGTGGTGCTGGCGTTTGAATGATGTAGTCCATTAGCAACTTGCGCGCCTTGGTGGTATTCGCCAGCTCCAAGCCTTGATTAAGCAGTTCGCCGCGTAGTTCCTCACCTGCAGCCTTAAGCATGTGCATCGGCATCGCCCATCGGTGTTCGGTGTTGTCGCGATCCGTGAAAGTGAGCAAACGGCCCCAACTATTGCCGGTTTCGTCGCGTGTGTCTGCAGCAATTTCGAGCGGTGAACATATCCATATAGGCTCTTCATCGTCGCCGTAAAAATAAACCCCGTTGCGTTTTTCTTTGACGAAGCGAATCAGGCGAAACCCGGGCTTTTCTGCTTTTTTCTCCACTTCTGGGTTTTGCCCCACCTGCCCCACCTCTGCCCCACCGTCATTTTGTGGTGTTGGTGGGGCAGGTTTTAGCCCGTCAATAAAGGCTTTAGAGGGTGTTTCTTGATCCTGCCCCACTTGCCCCACCTGTTTTTGATCTAATCCTGAAAAATTGGCGTTTTTGGCCTTTCCAATTCCAGTTGTTGACAGTTCAATCAGTTCTTGCACGGCCTGGACTCCAAATTTTTGCGCGTAGTCGTTTATGTCGGTTTGTTCCTGGTGCCGCTCTATCCCAAAATCAGGCACCGCTAGACGTGCACCAATGGCTTCAGCGGCCTGGATCGAATGCGGGTCTAGTTCGCCGGTAGCCTTTAACAGCTCACCTAAGATGACGAATGCCGCCGCCGGGTAGTCGGTGCGCAGTTGCTTAGCTACACTGAGCAAATTGCCGCTACTCAGCGCCGCAAATGCCGGGTATCCCGTGGCTTGCTTGGCGGTCATGCACGATGCGACGCCCTCGCCAATTAATATCGTTAAGCCCTCGCCGTTGCCTTCTGGCGTCGCCTGTAGCGGTGCATAGCCACCGGCCTTAGCGCCGCCTGATAGTGCGGATTTGCGCCCGGATTCGTCGATAAATTCCAGACTTGAAAGCTTCCCTTGAAACATGATCGGCACAATCAAAATGTTCCCGGTCAGTGGCTGGCCATCCGAGTGCGGCGCATAATTTAAGATTTTGGCTAACTTGGACGCGGGCAGCTCTTTCAACATCGGCACGGGTAAAACGTCTTTGCGTACCAGATAAGGATTGTTTGCAGGTGCGAACGGTGAGCGGTAAACGGTCTGTGCGGTTTTAGCCGCTTGTTCACGCTTGCGGTATAGGTCTATATTTTCTTTCTGTGTGCGTTTATCCGCTTCCCGCTGGCGCTGCGCTATTTGCTCAGCCGTTGGCATAACGTGCGGTTGATCGTCACGCCAGCCGTGTTGCTTGGCAACGTGAAACAAGGTGCCGATTTTGACGCCGCCGCCGGGTTTAAGGCCTTTCCAAACGTCGCGAAAGTCTTGGGCGTTGAAGTTGGGGTCTGTTTGGCTCCAGGTTTCGGCTATGTCTCGGCCCGCTTCGCCATACCATGACTTTAACGCCATCAAAATCTTTAGCCATAAATCCCGGTTATTGGCTAAAATGTATTGCAGCGCTGCCTCGATGCGCTCGTTTTCGGTGTGTAGGTTGGCGCTCATGCGCGCACCAATTGCGGTCGAATAAATTCAAGCGCCTTTTGAGCTGCATCCGGCGAGAGCTTGCCTTCCATTACCCAATCGCGGATGAGTCGACAATATGCTTTGTGTTTTTTCCGCGTGTTCCTTATAGTTCGCTCTGCTTTATTTAGTGCCTTAGTTTCAGAACAGCGCCCAGTCCTACCTGGGCTTTGTTCGTTATGGGGTTTGCTGTTCATGCACGCTCCTTTGCTGCATCTCAGCGAGCTGGCGCGTGGTGCGACGTGCGGCATCAAAAGCAGTCGCTAGCGAATCTAATTGCGCCGGAGTTGGCTGATCGCTCAGCGCGCTGGCCTGCATCAGCAACTTCAATGCCGCAGATTGAATTGTTTCAAGGTTGGGATAAATCACTATTTGCCTGCCTTTGAACGTGTGGCGATAAATTCGAGAATTACGCTTTCGGGCCATCCGACAGCGCGTTTTGATAATCGGATCGGCGAAGCCAGCTCGCCGGATTGAACCAGCCGCTGAAGCGTCGATTTGCAGATATTTAGCCGCTCCCAAACTTGGCGCGGCCGATTTATATGATCTATTTGTGTTTGCATCTTTGTTGTCCTGTAAGCGACTAATTGCGCCCTGACAGTTTCAGCAAACCGTTACCTTCCGTACAATATCAACCAGGGCCAATAGTTCCCCCTACTTTTTTCAAAAACTTCAATTTTCGGGGTAAATCGCTTTTTCCAACGCCTTTTTGGTAAGTTTTTTGTCAAATAGCATGTGTGTTACTGCGCTTACGAATTCGGTGTGTGGCTTTGCCAGCTTTACGCGAATAGATTCAGACAGTTGTTTGGCAAACTCCTCAGCCTCAAAAAATCTGCCCGGTTGATCCTCAGTTGTCCAATGCGGATGCTTTCGTACTCCGGCCGCAAGCGACTCGAAAAAATCAAAGATGGTCACTTCCGAGCCAGAAGCGAAAACCATCACCTCGGCAAGTTTTTGTTCAGTGAAAGCCGGGGCCACATCGCGCCAGAATTCTTTAGCGATGACTGTTCCTAACGACTGCTTTCCAAAATGGGTACCTTTAATTTTTGCACCAATTTTATCAATCAGTTCTGCGGTACTTTCGCGCTTTGCGTTGAACTCTAGTCGTCCTATTTTTTCTGGTTCGGGCAACGCAACGGCGTGCAGAAACGAGAGTTTTATTACAATCAAAAGCCACATGGGATCAATGACATCAAGCCTTTTTACGAGGATGCGGGCGCGGTTCTTTGTCATGCTGTCCGCGTGCGAAAATCCATCAAACAGTCGATTTTGAATCCAGTTTTCAACCCCGTACTCTCTATCTTTCCGCGTCCAATACTCCGTCTTACGAACAATTTCACGCCAGTTTTGGGCTTGAATGGGGACGTAAACCTCGGAAAGCTGGGACAACCTCAATAAAAACCTTGCTAAGTGATCCATACCTACCCCTTCCCCAAAAAGAATCGCCGGGCCAACGCGTCGGGGTGAACGCGCTTTCAGTCGGCCAACCTAGGCCCGGCAAAGGCTGCTAGCTCCAGGTCAACACCTGGAACATCTTGCTAGTCAATTAGTGTTTTCGAATGTGCATCCCGGCAATCGCATATTCTGAAAGCGCCTGCAGAAAGCCTTGTCTAAGCCAGCCACCTTTGCGCGGATGCTTCGCGCCGTACTCAAGTGCGGAGGCCATGATTCGCCTGATGATGAAGGCGTCGGTTTTGTAATTACGGCAATGCAGCGCCAGCATTTGCGCGTAGCAAGCGCCGTAGTCATGGGCAATTTGTTGTTCCTCGAACGTCACTTCCCGGATGCTTGGCGGTGCCCAGTAATCTCGTGAATGCTGGCTGCGTTTAGCGATGAATGGCAATGCTTCGAGCGCTGCGTACTCAGCGTCAAATTTTGCCGTG
>JAYUUS010000071.1:0-16479 GCA_043754435.1 Rhodanobacteraceae bacterium | reverse complement strand
GCTACTAATGAGCTGGCACGTAAGCGAGCGATCTCAGCGCGCAATTCAGCAATGATTTTTGCGCCATAAATGCCATTGCGAATTTCGGCTTGATAATGCTGATAAAGCGATTGCGCTTGATCGGCAAACAAAAAAAGCGCCGCGCTGTGCGCCGCCACGGCTTCAGCGCTGTCACTGGCAAGTGCGATGTAGTACAGCGGCGCATCTTGCCACCCAGACGTTAAGCGGCCGTCACTCTGTAAGCTCGCACTACAAACGCCGTCAGCACGCGCAGAATGGGCATTAACATCCCAAATGACTGATTGAAATTTGAGCTTTTGCGCGTACAAACGCACGTGTTTAAAATGCCGTGCCAGCAGCGCTTCCAGTTCAGGCCGATACAGCTCTTTGACATGAAACTCGTTGTTATAACGCGGAATATCGCTGTAGTTGAGTTTGTCTGGGCTGGACAGCATCAGCAAACCGTCGCTCGCCAAAGCGCGTTTGAAGCCAGCCAACATCGCATCCTGTGCAGCAAGATGTTCCAAGGTTTCAAAACTCACCACTACATCTACACAATTTTCCAGGCTCAAAGCCGTGGCGTCAGCGACATCAAAACGCACATTGCTTTTCCGGTAGCGCTCGCGCGCATGCTCAACCGCTTTATCTGAGCAGTCTAAACCCAACACGGAAAGTGCGCGCTCAGCCAGTAGGTTACTGCCATAGCCTTCACCACAGGCGCAGTCCAACACCCGCTTGCCAGCTACGAACTCAAGCGCCATAGCATAACGCGCAAAATGCTCGTACAGCATTTCACGCGGGCATTCGGGCGTGTAGCGTTCGCCGGTAAACTCCAACGGCGCAAGAGTACTCATTGAATTGCCCTTATTAACGGGATGGTTAAAGAGGTTATCGCCGCACTTAGCTGCGCGCGGTTTTCGGCTATTGGATCCGCTTCGATAAAGTCTGCAACGCTTTTCTGATAGCTGGGATAGCGTGCCAGCAGTCGGCGCAAATTCTCGCCCCCTGCTTTTTCGCCCGTTGCCGCAAAGGAGCGCCCGCCGGTGTGGGCAACGAAAGCGTTGTCACACAAAATGTTGCGCATGCCAAACCCTAACGCCCGGCGACACCAGTCATTTTCCTCGCCATAGCCACGGCCAAAAGTCGCGGCGTCAAATAGCCCTATTCGGCGCAGCGCACCTTGGCTCATGAACATACAAAAGCCAACCCCGGTCGGCAATTCCGGGTAGCTCGGCGGCAACGTCGCACAGGCGCTGGCAATGTCGTCTAGGTTTTCAGGCACGGCATTATTGACGCAAAAATTGGGGAAGGAGCAAATCTCCGCGTTATTGGACCACGGAGTAATAGACGCGGCGTTTGGTACTAACTCAGCGGCACGCGCAATCGCCAAAACCGAATCTTGAGTGATGATGGCATCCGAATTTAACAACAACACATCGCCTTTAACTTGTGCGAGGGCGCGATTGACGCTGCCCACAAAGCCCAAATTTTTGGCATTCCTGACGATCTGCACGTCGAACTGGGCGCGCGCCTTAAACGCCTGAAGCAAACCGGCGATCGCAAAGTCGGTCGATGCGTCATCAACCAGCCAAACTCGGGCAAACGCTGGCGTGTGCTGTTCAAGCGCTAGGAGGCATTTATCGACATCTGATGCCGCATTGAAAATCGGCACGATAATGTCTATCGCTTTCATATAATTGCCGTATCCGTTAACGCAGACTTATTCGGTAACTGCCACGAATGCGCGATCCGCACAAGGCCAAGTTCGCGACTCTCACCGCGCACGGTAAAATCCCGGGTAACCGTGTCGAACAAGCGCACGCCTTCCGGGTCAAGCGCATGCACCCGCAGCGCATAAACACCCGGCAGTAAAGGCAGCTCTGGGTAGTGCAGGCTAATTTGAAACGTGTGATCCACGATGCGGGCGGGTTCAATTTTATCGGCATCCGTGGTGATTCCATAAACCGGCGTACCGTCGGCGCGCACGATACCGACCAACACCACGGGCGCGCGGCCATCCGGGGAGTGCAAACTGATCTCTATTGCAAGCGTTGCCTGCTGTTCTAAGAAAAACCCAGATTCAGCCAAATCGCCATTGAATAATACTTGCGTCACGCGATACGCGTCATGCGAAATAGCCCTGCCCGTGGTGAGCGCGTCCGCTGCCGATTTTTTTTCATGGTGCGCAAGATACGCTTGGGTCACATCAAATACATCGCCACTTGCGGCAACTCGGCCTTTGTGTAGCCACATGGCTTGTCGACACAGCTTCTGGACGTGGTACATACTGTGCGACACCAAAAGCAGTGTGCCGCCGCCTTTTAAATAATCTTCAATCCAGCGCACACACTTTTTTTGAAAGCTTTCATCGCCAACGGCCAGCACTTCATCAGTAATTAGTAGCTCTGGACGCCGCGCGGCAAGTAGCGCAAAACCCAGCCGCACAATCATGCCGCTGGAGTAATGCTTAACAGGCTCGTCCAAATAGTGCCCAATATCGGCAAAGCTAATAATTTCGCTAAGCTTGGCTTTTAGCTCATCACCGCTAAAGCCATAAAGTGTACCGGCTAACTCTAAATTTTCGCGGCCCGTGTATTCCGGGTGAAAACCCGCCCCCAGCTCTAGCAGGGCGCCAATTTGACCATTGACGACCACTGAGCCACGTGTAGGGTGAATTACACCGGTCAAAAGTTTCAATAAAGTCGATTTGCCAGCACCGTTTTCCCCAATCACTCCCAGCGATTCGCCGGGCTGAACTGCTAAAGAAACATCACTTAATACCGTATGCGCCAAGCTGTTAGGCAAGGCTCGGCCTAACAGCAGATGCATCATGACTTTAACTCGATCACCACTCTTACTGACCTTTGGGTAGACCTTGCTTAAGCCCGTGGCGCGCAACAAATCGCTCACAAAAAGTCCTCAAAGTGGCGTGCAAGCTTGCGAAACACCCACAAACCCAGCCCAAAACTTAAGCCCGCGATTAAAACTGCAAGCGCATGCTGGCGGGTCAATGTAGTGTTAGAAAACATCAGCCAATCACGCGTGGTGATGCAATAAATACTCACAGGATTGGCGGTCAACCAAGGGCGCACTACTTCGGGGAGCATTTTTGGCGTGTATAAAATAGGCGTGAGAAAAAACAAGAAGCTCAAACTTTGGCCCAGTATTTGCGCGACGTCGCGTATGAAAACTTGTAGTCCCGCCGCGATCCAGGCAATTCCTAAGGTAAATAAAAACAGCAGCGACAGCAGCGGCAAGAGCGCCAAGACATGTTGCCAAAGCACCGGATAACCAAAGAGCGGCAATATCAACACAATTGCAAATAAGCCCACTGAATGCAGCGTAAAAGTTGCGGCCACGGAAGCCGCAACTAGCAGCTCAGCGGGCAACGCAATTTTACCCAAAAGCCCAGCATGCTCCATCACGGCGGCCGTTCCACGCTGCAATCCTTCAGAAAAACACATCCAGGGCCAAAGCCCAAAGGCAACATAAGGTAGCCACTGCGCGTCTGATAATTCTGGAATCCGGGCTTTCAAAACGCCCGCAATTAAAAAAGTGTACAGCGCAAGCAAAAGCACCGGGTGGATAAAAACCCAAAGCAGCCCACTGAGGCTGCCTAGGTATCTATTTTTTATTTCCCGCTGATAGAACTGAGCCCAAAGATGAAGCTTTCGCATGCAGCAAGTTTACTTTGTACCTTCGACTGCTGGAGCAGTGGGGGCAACTTGGCCGTCCATCTTTGGAAGTTCCCCATAGCGTTTTCGCACGGCTTCAATCATATCTTCATGAAAGACTGGATTGGCAGAACGTAGATCCGAGAAAAATTTTGTGCGGATACCGTCTTCAAATTGACCTGACAGCTTTGTAATGATCTCTTCGCGCACTGATTCAAACGTCTTCATTCCTGCAGCTTTTCGACTTACTAATCGCAAAACGTGGGTGCCATATTCAGTATCAACTTGTGAAATATCGCCATCTGCTTTGAGCGCCTGCGCCGCAGCCTCAAAAGTAGGTACAAATTGACCGGGTTCTGAAACTGTCATAACACCTTGGTTATCGCTTTTTGAGGGATCGTCAGAATACTCAGTAACCAAAGACTCAAAATTAACTCCAGGCGCTTGCGCCTTTTTGAGTACTTCTTGCACTTTTGCGCGAATCTCCGGAGCTGTTTTTCCGGTGTTTGAAATCAAAATATGCTGCACAACAGAAGTGACTGGCGTTGCAAACTCGGCGCTATTCGCCTTGTAATACTCTTTTGCTACGAGTGCAAAATCTGGCCGTTTAGCGTTTTTGACGATTTGATCAAGAGTAATCTTTGCAAGTTCCTGATCGGCCGCTCGGGCAACCAACCGCTGAACCATAGGCGATTCCATAAGCTTCATCTCTCGCCCGCGTTGCGCCATTTGTTTGTTTAGAAGCTCGGAATCAAGAATATGCTGCAGACGATCCGAGCCAGCAACAACTGCAGACCTATCTGCTGCTGGCACGCTTTCCAGAGCCAAGTCAATATCTTGCAGTGTCAATTTGACAACGCCGCGTTGTGCTACCACTGCATCATCTGTTGCGCTCTGAGCGCTGATACTGACACTGGATATACTTAAGAGTAAAAACAATAGGCATTGAGAGCATTTATACATTAATTATACCTTCTTGAATTCAACCTAAAAGAACAAAGTCCTCCTGGAACACCAGGATCTGGCCCAACGACGCAGGAGCCTTCAGTGGACATATTATAATAATATGTACGCCCCGGAATTAGGCTGCATGCTTGTAGCCGCCCTGTTGTAGTCCATTCGTTTCTAAATTTAAAAGTAGCCGCCTCACAGGTGGGCTGCAAGTTATTAATTTCACCCTCACATTCAGAAAATCCTCCAGCCAAGGTGCCTCGACCGCCCCCGTCGGGACTAAATGACAGTTGAAGAAAGCCTTCAATAACGTTGTTAGACGGTGCCACGAACGAATAAGCGACCACAGTCCCATCGGCAATTGGCGGCGCAGAGCCACCGAAAGACGACCCAAAAACCCCCGGGAAATCGGTGTTCCAAATGGAAAAAAACGTTTTTCTGACTACTGTACGTGGAGAGCCAAAAACATTCGGCGGCCGATTTGAACAATTAACGCCACTGCCGGACACCGACACATTCGCAGAACTACTCGCTGTGCCATTGCCAGCAGTGCAGCTAAGGGTCAAAGTCACGGTCTGCGGCGTACTGGGCATCGTTACTGTTAACGAACCCGAAGCTGATGAAGAACCAGTCCATCCACCGGTGCGGATGCAAGTTGGCGTAACTGCATTACCTGCACCATCCGTAAACCCTGAGGTCGACCAAGTTACCGTTGTTGCGCCATTTACGGAAACGGAAGCAGGTGCCGCACTGATCGACACAACAGGCGTACCGGCAGGAGCTGCGAGCTTAACGCTCGCAACCCCGGTGAGCGGGTCAATGGCTACAGCACTTTCAGAACTACTCGTTGTGAGCGGTAAGGGTTGAGTTGTGCCGTTGATCATCCAGTTCTGCGCCGATACCGAGCCTGCCAGACAGGCAGAACCGAGCATCGATAAAATAATTTTGTTATGGGCTTTCATGAGGAATCCTTTTATATCGGAGCAGCTGTTACTAACTAGGTTGAGTTGTTAACTCACTGAAATTTACGTGAAAGCAAACCAGCAGCGCCTAGTGCCGTGAATTGAAGTGTGCATCATCGCACAACTTTGGTCAAGCGTGGACAAGTGCACCGCCTGATTTATTTCAGATTAGCCAAGATCGAGTTAACCGGTGGTTAAAGGTTCCAGGTAAAAAATTCTATGTTCAGAAACCATACGTATGAATTCCTGCTTCGCATTAGGGTAGTGCTAATACTTGGCTTAAAACCTGGGCTAAATCTTGAATTCTAAAAGGTTTGCGAAGCACGCCATCGAAACCGAATTCCTGGTAATTCGACATCGTTTCGCCTTCGGTATAGCCACTAGTGGCCACTGCACGCACTTTAGGATCCACCGCACGCAATAACTTTAATGCTTCTGCCCCGCCGATGCCACCGGGGATAGTCTGATCCAAAATAACGGCGCGAAAGGGCCGGCCCAATTGCAGCGCGGCCTGTAGGGCGCTACGCGCCTGTACACCATCTAACGCAGTGGTAGGTTCAAACCCCAAGTGGATTAAAGCCCTTGAAAGCATTTTTAAGATGCCCTCATTGTCATCCATCACCAAAATGCGGCCACTTCCGAGCGCCATAGGCGCCACTTCGCCCGTTTGTTCGATCGAACGTTTGGGTACTGCAGGCAGCCATACGCTGAAAGTGGAGCCACCCGCCCCGCTTTCATAGGTAATCAGGCCCTCATGTTTACGCACAATTGAAAACGCACTCGCTAGACCTAGTCCTGAACCCTGATCTTTGCTGGTGACATAAGGTTGAAAGAGTTTTTCTCGAATATGCAAGGGTACGCCTAGCCCCTTGTCGATCACTTCGATTCGCACCATCGGACCCGGTGCCAAACCGGCAATTTCGACCGTCCCGGCGGCGACATTGCCAATACAAATTTGCATCTGGCCGACACCATTCATAGCTTGACTGGCATTCAGCACTAAGTTTTGCAGCACTTGCTGGAGCTGGCCTGGGTCAACTTCAACCGGCCAAACGTTCTGCGCAGAAAGGACACGGCATTCAACCGCGCTGCCGCGCAGGGTAAACGCAACCGCCTCACGCACCAAGGCTTCAGTATCAACGACTTGTTTGACAGGTGCGGATCCGCGCGAAAAAGTGAGCAGTTGTCGGGTAAGGGCCTGGGCACTGGAGGTTGCGGTCAATGCCTCACGCACCAGTTGGATCGCATCTCTGGAAAGCTCGGGCTGCGCCTCAAGCAAGGATAAACTCATGACGATTGAGGTCAAATAGTTATTGAAATCATGGGCGATACCGCCAGCAAGTTGCCCGACTGCTTCAAGGCGCGTCAAGCGCTGTTGCGTTTGTTCAGCGTCTTTCAGCGCTACAGCCTGACGTTTTTGTTCGGTAACATCGGAAAAAAACCCGAAATATAAGCAGCTGCCGTCCAGCTGCGGCTCTGGTTGCGCCCGCCCCAAAAGCACGCGCTCTGGTGCCCCCACTGGATTCAACGTCAGCTCTTGATTCCAAAGTTCGCGCCGATTTGCCGCTGCATCTAAGCTGCGCAAAATACCCGGACGAGCGACGCGCTCAACCACGTCCATCAAACCCGAAAAATCAGGCAACGGCGCATCGGGCGCAAGTGAGAGCAAACGCCGAATCCCTTCACTCAAAAAATCCAGGTGATATTCGCCGTCCGTCGTGCGTCGCAGTTGAAAAATCGCGTCTGGCAAACCTGCCGTGAGTTGGCGCAATAATTGTTCGCTATCACGCACTGCTTGCTCCATACGCCGTTGCCGGGTAATGTCTTGGAACAAGCCCGAAAGCCGGATCATCACGCCATTTTCAAACTCTGGATTCGCAACCGCTCGCACCCAGAGCACGCGCCCTTGCGGCGTGATCCGCAACAGCTCTTGATCAAACCCGATCCCTTCATCCAGTGCGCGGGACAGCGCCTTTTGCACGCGCACTTGCGATTCGCCGTCAAATAATTCCAAGCCCAGCAAAGTATCGGGCACATAGCCCGTTGGCACCGCAAGCAGCTCACTGGCTTCATCGGTCCAAATTTGCTCGGCACTGGCGGTATCGTAAGTCCATGCGGCCACCCGTGCTAAGCGCAAACTGCGGCGCAATAGCGCGCGGTGGCCCTGAAGCTCGATCTCCGCTTGTTTTTGCTTGCCAATCGCAAAGGTTACGCCCGCTAGCTCAATCGGATAGCCGGTGTCATCGCGGCGGCTCACTTCGCCACGGGTCAGCGTCCAAAGCCAACGCCCGTCTTTGCGCTTGACTCGGGCCTCGACTTCAATGTGATGGCTTTGGCCGCGCCCAATCGCTTCTAGCTGCGCTTGATAACTTGGGTTGTCCTCCGGATGGACTAACTCGATCCAACCGCGCGGCGAAATATCATTGCCTGTGTAGCCAAACGCTTCCGCTAAACGCCCATAAGAACGGGTCTGTAGCGTACGTAAATCTAAGCGCCAAAGCGCCACTTGCCCCATGACCGCCGCTAATACCGACCCGTCAAAGCCACTGCTGCTCGGGCTAATGCTGCCGAAACCCGGTAAACCCTCGCGCCTGACCTCGGAAACCCGCACCGAGCGCATGACACCATCGACAAAACGCATTTTACCGGTACGTAAAAGTGTGCCATTGAGCGGCGGCGTAAATTCATCATCGTTAAAACGCACCAAACTGCTGAGCGGCTGCCCCAAAAGCTGCATCGGGTCAATGCCACAAAAATCCAAAAGGCTGTCGCTCATCCATCGCAACGTGCCATCGCCGCCCAGCAAGTAGAGCACTGGGGCACCGTCCGCAGGCAGGGCTGCGGCAAACTTATTTGAATTTATTTTTTCAGTCATCCGACAAGGATAACCGAGCGTTCGCAGGCGCGGGTCAATTGCGCCAAAATAGCTGCATGCTTGGGCATAAATAAGTGCCACCGAAGGGCGCATAAAACTCAACCTCGCCTAGACATAAGCCAAATCGAGGTGTGCTTGAGCAACGCTTGCTATTCCAATATCAAGCGAGGTTTCAAATGTTAAGCAAAATCACTGTTTTATTTCTTTTTGGCTTGGCGGTAACCGACGTTAAAGCGCAAAGTGAAGCCTCGGTTGCGGGCGCGTTAAGCGGCATCAGCGAAGCCACCGGCACCTTGATCGGCGGCGCAATCGGCGCAGGTTCGGCCTTAACGGCAGGGGCGGTGGCGGTGACGGGTAGCGCTGCTTACTTAACGGTGGTTAGCGCTGCAACTGGCGCGAGTGAGGCGGCGGAGTACACCTTAGAAATACCACTCGCACTGGCCGAACGTTTGGCTGAACGCGCAGGCGAAAAAATTGTAGCGATCAAAGATGAAAACGGCACCCGTTTGCAATGCGGTGATGATTTCGTCGCCTACATTCCCGCCGTCGAAAAGACCGGCTCTAGCGGACGTGAAGCACTGTGAAATCATCCAATTTGCTTCGCAATGTCCGCAAGATTTTCGGCAAAATTACGCTAGCAGCAGCGCTTGCCGCTCTTTGCACGAGCGGTTTTGCTGGGCAGCGCTGTGATAAGCAACTCGCAACTCCGCAGGCAAATATGCGCGCCGCCGACGCCGCCGCACATGCTTTAGCGGAGCTAACTGCACACCAAAGGCCGATCGCCCTGATCGCGCGCATTGGTCAGGATTTAAGCGCCCAAGGGCTACTGTACAGCCATGCGGCTTTCGTAATCGCCGATGACGATGACGCCACACATCCGCCGGCTTGGCCGGTGACGCACTTACTCAATGACTGCGGCAGTGACCGAGGCGCTTTGTATCGCGAGGGCATGCTTAATTTTTACCTTGATAGCCCGATCAGCTATCAAAGCAAAATTGTTTTTCTGAAACCTGAGCTTGAACAACAGCTCCTGCACGCATTTACCGCTCATCATGGCAAAGCAGTGTTTGAACCGCGTTACAGCGTAATCGCCAAGCCCTATTCCAAAACCCGACAAAATTCGACCGGATGGATGCTGGAAGTAATCGCGGCCGCAAGCAACGCAGCGCCGGATTCGCGCACTGAAGCCAGCGCGGTCTTGCAAGCCAATCAGTATCAGGCCGACATAATCCACATCCCCTACAGCATGCGGATTCTGGGCGGTTTAACGCGCGCAAATGTGGTGTTTACCGATCACAGCCTGAGCACACGGCTATCGGGTAAATATCCCGTGAGCACGGTACATTCAGTATTTCGATATCTCCGAGAAAATCATTTGGTCGCCTCTGAAGTTACTTTGACGCCCGCAGGTGCCGCGCCAATTCCCGGGGAATGAGCACCGGCAATTTCCCGTGCTCCGCAACATCAAAACGCAAGGTATCTAAGGTAATAAGCACCACATCGTGCGTACCCACGATTTCGTGCATGTTGATCTTGCGCTCGTCAAACATAGTCAATCCGCAGGCGATCCCTGTGCCAGCTTAGCCGCAAATTTCAGCAATAGCCGCAACCAGCGCCTTAAGCGGTGCATCATCGGCTAAATAATCGTCTAAGCGCTGTGCCAGCACACCTTGATAGGCTTTGCGTGCCTCCCGATGCAGCAAGAAGTTCGCTGCCGTGTCCACAACGCCATCGGCTGCCACGACGCAATGCTCAAGCCCAAGTGCGGTCAACATCGCGGTACTTTGGCGGCCACGCATGAACTCACCCGGCGATGTTACTAACGGCAAACCCATGATTAACGCATCAAGGCTGGTGTTCCCGCCACTAAAAGCGTAGCTATCAAGCGCTACATCACAAGCACGCACAATCTGTAAAAAACGCGCTCGGTCAGTCGTAGGTTGCCAATGTAGGCGCTCTGGGTTTAAATCATGGGCATCAAAGGTCGTTTCTAAACGCAGTTTAATCGCGTCGTTGACGCCACTATAAAAAGTATCGAAAAGCACGAACTGCGCCGTCGGCGCCGCGTGCGCCAGCGCCACCATCCGCAAATCATTATCCGGCAATAGTTTAAACGGCGATTGCGCCACCAGCACGCGTCCGCCCAATGGCAAGCCGAGCTCAGTGGCAGTTCGAGCCGACGGTGGCGTCGGCCTTAGATAGCGCGTGCCTAAGCCTGGCAGCAAAATTTGCCGCTCACTGTAGTGCAGCGCGGAATTTTCTGGCTCCATCGCAGCGCAGCTAAAATAGCCATCAATACTTGGCAAACCAGAAGTAACCGGATGCCCCCAAGCACACAGCTGCACCCGCGCCAGCGCCAAACTTGCCAAAGTTAAGGTGCGGCCATCCATCCCCAATTCCGGGTAAATCAAGACTTCCAAACCACGCGCGGCAATCGTCTCTGCGATTTGCTCCAGTGTGCCATTAAGTACTGCACCGGTATCGCAGGCGGCGATTAAACGCTCAGTGAGCGCATCGCTCTCTGGCCCTAGCTGATACAGCTCGACCGAAAACCCCGCTGCTTTGAGTGCCGTGATCCAACTGGCAAAATAGCTTCCCACCGTGCAGGTGCGCCAAAAACTCGACAGCAGCCCGATGCGCTTAGCCACCACCGGCGCACGCACCGGCTGAAAGCGCGCACTTTGGGTGCAAAGCCAGCGGCCATAGCGGCTCTGAAGTTCGAGATCATTTTGACCTTGATAAGCCAACAAAAAATTCGCGTGTACCAGATCCGCTAGACGCAGCGGCGCAGGTGCGTGCTCAAGTCGGTTAAGCGCTAACGCATATTCTGTGCGCGCCTCAGCCAAATGCGTGTTATCACGATACACATAAGGCAAGCAAAGCCCACGCAAGCTGTGTGCAACACCTTCATCAAGCTGAGCAATCGCTACCGCAGCCCGGTCATCATTGTCTAAATCCAAGCGTCGGCTGTGCACGAGGCGGGCATGTGCGCGCAAAGCTTTAAGCGCAGGATCAAAAGGCGTTTGTTTCAACGCACGCTCAAAAAACGCCAGCGCATCGCTTGTGTTTTTCAAATCCACACTCGCCGAGCCAGCATTGACCAGGGCGTCCATATGCAGCGCATCCAGCTCTAAAGCGACGAGTGCGGCGCGTAAAGCGCCTGCCGCATCGCCCGCTTTCAGTCTTTTAGCGGCCAAATTGGCGTGCGCTTGAATATAAGCACGCAGCACACCTGGATGCTCTGGCGTCAGCAGCCGCGCCTCGCTGAGCGCGCTGACTGCCGCTTCCATATCATTCTGCGCAATCGCGGCATTCGCGCGTGCGAGCAGGTTTTGCAAATTGTTTAACGCCGGGTTGGGCGCCAAGGTGGGGATCAGAGTAGACATCCACGCAGTATCAGCCTAGGCGTCGCGTTCTTTCAACCACTTTGAGATCGCCGGTGGCACTTCGCGCTGGGCTCGGCCGCTGACGTAAATGCCAATGTGGCCGCCGGTAAATGCCAGCTGGGTGTAGTCCTTGGTGCCAATCAAGCCTTGCAGTGGCTTAGACGCACTCGGCGGAACCAAGTGATCTTGCTCAGCAAAAATATTGAGCACCGGCACTTTGATGTTTTTCAAGCTCACCGCACGTCCGTCAATTTCTAAGCCGCCATTGACGAATTTATTGGCTTGGTAGAAGTTTTTGATGAACTGACGGAAGGCTTCACCAGCTTGGTCTGGACTGTCAAAAATCCATTTTTCCATGCGCAGGAAGTTTTCTAACTCGGTTTTATTATCCAAAATGTCGACCAAACCGATATATTTTTGCGCGTTTAAACGATAGGGTTTTAGCGATAAATAACATTGATTCATCAAATCTGCCGGCACATTGCCTAAGGTGTCCACGAACAAATCAATGTCCATCGACTGAGTCCAATGGCTGAGCATATTGTCCGGCGTATGGAAATCGACCGGTGTAACCATCGTAATCAAGTTTTTGATCTTGCCGGGGTTCAACGCCGCGTAGCACAGGCTAAACACGCCGCCTTGGCAAATACCAAGCAAGTTGATCGCCAGCAATTTGTGGCGCTTGGCAACAACGTCCACACAGCGGCTCAAATAGCCATTAATGTAATCGTCCAGCGTTAAATAGCGGTCAGACCGGTCTGGGTAACCCCAATCAATCAAATAAACCTCATGCCCCATCGCTTGCAAATTGCGCACAATCGAGCGATCCGCCTGTAAGTCGACCATGTAGGGGCGGTTCACCAGCGCATAGCTAATCAAGAGTGGCGTTTTGACCGTTACTTTGTGCTCGGACTTGAAGCGGTAAAGCACCAGTTTGTCTTCTTTATATATGGCTTCTTTATCGGTGCAGCCATAGTGCACGTCATCAAGCTGGCCCAATGTTTTTAAGCCCGCTGCCAGCTTTTCATTGAACTTCAGCGCTTCATTGAGGGCTTTTTCTGGCGTAATTTTGAAAGGTGTCATGGATTTTTTGCCTTATTTTTTACGCTGCGTGGTTGATTGCGCCTCAGCTGACTTCGCTGCTGGCGTTTTGACGGCTGACTTTTTCGCTGCGAGGGCTTTCGCCGCGCTCAATAAATTGCCGCTATTTCGCTGAGTTGCGTTTGCCGGTTTAGCAATTTTTGCTGCCGCTTCAACTGCTGCGACTTCACTCTTATCCGCCGCCACGGCTTCTGGCTGCACGCTGGCGGGCTTTGCCACCCGGTTTGCCTTAAGTTCGGCAATCTCAGCTTTTAGTTCATTTAATTCCATGCGCAAAGTGCGGCGGGTTTCTGCCAATTTTTGATGCACGCCTTCCAGCTCAGACCGAGTTGGCATGCCAATTTCGCCGGTGGCTAGCTCAATTTGCTTTTGTACGTTTGCACGCACGCGCATTTGCGCATCAACCAATTGCCCGTAAGCGCCTTGATACTCTTTACTCAGTGCAACTTCGGCAAAAGACTCTTCGAGCGCGTCAATCCACAAGTCATAAACCGCTTTCAGCGAATCAAGCTGGCGACCAGGTTCGTTGCGCTCTTCAAGCTTGCCCTGCATGCGCTCAATCGCCATTTGAATCGACTTCATTTGCAGCGCCTGATAGCCCTGCATGGCTTGCATGTAGCTGCCGATGTGTTTGATGAGTGCTTGCTTACGCTCTTGGCTTTCGCGGTTCGAGCCAAATGCGGGCATATTTAGAAAGTTTTCAAGGCTCAGTGTTTTTGGATCAAATGCGCCGCTCAAACCTGCGCCGCCAAAGCCAGGAAAGTTCGGCATTGCGCCAAAGCCTGCGGTGTTGCCCATTCCCGGAATTTGCATGCCCGGAATTTGCAGGCCTGGCAAATTGCTAAATGGATTATTTTTTGCTAATTCCGCCAGCATTTGCTGACCCAAAGCGGCAAAGTCAATCGCGCTGGTGGCCTGATTGCCCTGGCTTGCGGACTGATACATTTTTTCCAGCATGCTGACAAAGCCTTTACCTTGGCTCAGCACTTGATCGAACACACCTTCGTGCGCGCTGTTGTTGCTGCTGCTGCTGCCGCCGTACAGTTTGGCAAACTGCTCCATGCCTTCTGACCAGCTAGGGCCTTTACCTGAGCTGGCGTTGGCCCCCATAAATTTTTCACCGAGCTCATTAAGCCCTTTCCAATATTGCTCTGCGCCCGACTGCATTGCGCCCAAGAATTCTTTTTGCATACATCCTCCCGAAAGTAGTGTGATGGTAGCGTTTCAATATGTTGCAACGCAACATAACGCGGTTCTTGCGTTAGGTCGGGTTTATAGCTGGCGTTTAATGCCAAACAGCGTTAAAAATTCCGGACAGCTTACGGCGTCAACGCAGGCGCTTTAATCCACACATCCGCCGCCGTCGTTTCCAGCAGAACCTTAAACAGCGCGTCCAACTGCGGCGGTAAGCGCGCGCTGATTCCATTCGCACCGGGGGAGCTGGCACAGCCTAAATTTTGCCGAATATCTTTGCTAACGCCAGAAATTTCAATCTGCCAGTGCAGCTCTGCTTGGCCTTTGTTTTTCATTGGGCAATTGGCCTCAAGGGTATAATCGCTTTGCAGCGCAGCAATATTCGCAGCGATAATCGCGGTTTTTAAGTCCGCAAAATTTTTTGCTGACAAATTGGCAGAGCGCCCACCTTGGATGACGGTGTTGCGTTTGCCCAGAAAGGCGACGATACCGTTTTCATCTACGCTCAAGGAATACTCTGGGCAAACCCCGTTGCAGGGGCCAACGGTCACGCTGATGTGCTGAAAATTAATCGGCTCAGGCGTTTGCACACAAGCACCAAGTACCCAAGCACTCAGCGCAAAAACAAAAAGCTTGGCCGCGCCAAAGCGCGTCAATCGCATCATTGGCTAACCCCATGCGGTTGGATATAGCCGGTTTTAATGCCAATCCCAATCAAAACAATCAGCGCCAGCGACAAGCCGATGCGCCAAGTCAACGCCTTGACGGTGCGCGTGCTCGCACCTTTGTCATAAATCATGTAGTAACAGCCCGCACCTAAATTATAAACAATCAGCAACAAGAACCCGATAATGACCAGCTTTTGCATCTCCAACACTCACAAAACGCTTTCGCGACGTGCGTTATTCTAACCCCTAAATCTTGAGTCTGCCTTTTTGAAATCTCGCCCCACCTTGCTAAAATTCTTTTACCGTCCGCACTTCGCTAGCATTTGCCTGCTTGCATTCGGGCTGACGTTTTTTATTGCGCTTGGCAACTGGCAGCTGACGCGCGCGCGCTTTAAAGATGCGCTCTACGCTAGTTTTGTGGAAAGCACGCACGCAAAAGGCATGTCTTTATCGAAAGCGCTGGCCCAATGGCCCGCACAAACCTACGTTCGCACCGACATTTCTGGGCAATTTATTCCCGGCAAAACCGTTTTGCTCGACTCGCAAACCGCAAACGGACGCATCGGCGTGCAGGTGTTTCAAGCCTTTCAAAGTGATGAGGGCGGCGCAGTATTGGTGGCTTTGGGGTTTATGCCGATTCCGCCGGATCGCTCTAGCTTTCCAAACCCTGAAGTGCCGCGTGGATTGCAGCATTTGCAAGGGCTGCTGGCAGCGCCACCCTCGTCAGGCATAAAGCTGGCTGAAATCGGTGCTGCGCCTAACACGCCCACTTGGTTGGTAACGCGCATAGAACCGCAGGCACTTAGTCTATATTTTGGCATGCCCTTGGCTAAAGCCGTGCTCTTGCTTGATGCCGCCGCTGCTGAACCCACTGCTGCTGGAAGCACGACACCTATTGATGTGCTTAAACTGCCCCGCACTTGGCATCCAAATACCTTCCCCGCCGAACGCCATCGCGGCTATGCCGCCACTTGGTTTGGTTTTGCCTTCACCTCAGTGATTATTTTTCTGCTGCTGCACCGCAACCGCACGCCTAAACTCGAACGACAATCCGATGCCCAATAACTCCATTTCTACTAACTCAATCCCCAATAACGCCATGAACAGCCCAGTAAACGCGCCCAGCAAGTTACGTGGCCGACTCACTTTGGCTTTAATTGCGCTGTGTTTCGGCGCGCCGATTTTTCTAGCGCTGCTGTTTCAATCGCCGCTGCTCAATTATCACCCGGCACCCACTAAAAACTTGGGCGAATTGATTAACCCGGTGGTGGCCTTACCCGAGCCTAACGGCACGGACGCGGGTTTAGTCACCACCCAAAGCGCCGCCGTCATCAACGCCGACGCGCAATGGACAATGCTTTATTTTCCACCTGCTGCGTGCGGCGCCTGCGTCGAGCAAACTTCATTGCTTGCCCATGTGCGCCTTGCTATGGGGCGCGAACTAGGGCGCGTCAAATTGGAGCTAATTAGCCCGAGTGCTTTTACTTTGCCCCCTGAAGCGAACTTTACCGTGCGTCGCTCGGATCCTCAAAAACACGCCGCCCTGTTACAGAGTTTAGGCCTAACCGAGGGTGGTGTTGTGCTGCTAGACCCGCTGCGCAACGCAATGATGCGCTACCCGGCAAACTTTGATGGCAGCAAAATTCGCAAAGACCTAGCGCGGCTCTT
>JAYUUS010000070.1:0-5511 GCA_043754435.1 Rhodanobacteraceae bacterium | reverse complement strand
ACGTCCGCGCATTATGGTCACACCGCTAAAGCAATGAGCTATTGTACACTATAATTAGGTAACTACCTATATGTTTTGGGTAGAAAATCAACAGCCTGGTATGCCGCTCCCCTTGACCTACGTGGTTCGCATACCCACACGGCCATGGCGATTCGCGGTGTGGGAGGCATTGCTTGCCGATGGCACCGCGCCCCATTTCGATTCGGCCAAGCAGGTCTATTACAACGGAATTCAAAGCCAAACGGCAACGCAGCGAGAGTTTCGGGTCGAATCTCAACGTTTGCTGGGGCGCTTGTCCGCGCTGGCGTACCCCATCGCGCTCGACCCTGGGGTTCGGCGGGAATTTTTGGTCGATATTGAATCCCTGCGCCGCCAAACCCTGTCGGCCACCCTCGTCGCAACGCAACTCATGCGGACCATCGATACGAACGGCAGCGCACACACACTGGAAGACGTTGCAGCCTTTGTGAATGAGTCCGGCACCGTGCAGTTCTGCAAGGCGCAAGGCTTGCCGTTGGCCAATTGGCGCGACTATCGCGAGGTCGACTTCACGGTTGCCGCACCTGGCGAGAGGAGTACCCCATGATCTTGCGCCAGCTAGCGCAACATTTGAAAGAACAGGAATGGACCGCCATCATCATCGAGTTTGTCTTGTTGGTGGTCGGCGTATTTTTAGGAATTTAAGTCAGCAATTGGAACTCTGGGCGCATAGACCGCACACTGGAATCCACATATTTGATGCGACTCGCCGAAGATATACGCAGCGATATTTTTGAGATTGACGAAATCAATCGCGTGTCGGCCCAGCGGATGTCCGCGATGAATTTTTTGCTTCAATACGCAACGGGAAAAGACTTGCCGACCGGCTTTGATTCGGCGCGCGGCATCATCAAGGTCGTCGACGTAACGCCTTACGCGGAAAACGACACGAAAACGATTGGTATCGCCATGTTTATTTTGACCACGCTCGATGGCAACCGGCTGGTCTACGACACCATGGTTAACAATGACGGCATTGGCGTTATTCGCGATGAGTCACTGGTGCGCGGCATACAGTCTTACTATGCGTCGGTCGATCAAGTTCTCATTTTTGAAAGGAGCAAGGCCGATGATCCTACACCGCTTGTCGCAATTACTGAAAGAACAAAACTGGATGGCCATCGGTATCGAATTCGTATTGCTGGTAGTCGGTGTTTTCCTGGGTATACAGGTTGCCAATTGGAATGAGGCACGAGGGGATCAGCGCGCTTATCGCGATGCCATGACTAGGTTGGCTGAGGAATCTGCCGAAACGCTCCACTCGGCGACTGAAATGCGCACAGTGATCAACAAGATGTTGTCTGACGTGCAGCCGACCATTGATGTGCTTCGCGCTTGTGACGTGGGTGCGGCCGCCGAAACGACCGTGAACAAGTGATTGAATACGATTCGCTCTACGCGCGCCGCCGGGGCTGTAACCATCGCGGTTGATCAACTGGTGGACGAGGAACGGCTTTTGAATCAACAAAGCGATGCGCAGAGAGTTGCGCTACGCCAGTATTACAGCAGCCTTCACGGAATCAATAGTGTCTCTGAATTCGTCAGCACAAGAGCTGGCAATGCGACCTATGAGGTGCATCCACTGATCGGCTTTTCAGACGTAGTCAATCCGAAAACGACTTTTAACGGCATCGATATATGGCGCGCGCAGCTTAATGCGCCGCTGGAGCAGGCCTGCAAGAATCAATCATTTCTCAACCTCTTCTACAACTGGGAGCGCACCCATGTTTTTCAGCTAAAACTTATTAAAGACCTTGAGGCGATCGTAACCGAAAACGCCAAATCGCTAAACTTGGCGCGCTTCAACGCTGAACTAGCCGAGCGCGCGAAATGATCCTAAGCCACTTGTCCGAATCACTGAAAGAACAAAACTGGACCGCCATCGTGATCGAGTTCATCTTGTTGGTGGCGGGTGTTTTTCTCGGTATCCAGGTATCAAATTGGAACGCCGCGCGCTCCGACCGTGCAGATTACGAAGCGGCGATAGAGCGACTTCAAGCGGAAATAGATACCAATCTTGCCGCACTTAATGCCTTCGATCCAGAAATGGCGAATTCACTCAAAATCGGATCGCATGCCTTGACTGCGCTGCAATCGTGCGTCGATAACGAGGAGAATCATCGCGTCGTCAACGCCGGGCTTGAAGAAATTCGCGGCACCAGTGGCCTGCAACTACGGCGCAACGCGCTTCTCGATATGACATCGAATCCGCGCTTGTTGTCGCAACAGACTTCCCGGGAACGAAAGCGGTTTTCGGAATTGCTGTTTTACTTCGAATCCCTCCAGCCTCAAGCAGATTTCTTTGAGCGCCAACCGCAAGAGCGCGGCATGGAAGACAACCCGGTCCTGCGCATTGGCGCAGCTTATGTTTACTCTTCAAAATATCTCGGCTTTGACTGGGCGGTGACCCGCAGAAGGCTGGAATTGGATGTTCCCTTGACCGTGGCTTGCCATGACAACATGCTCATCAAGACATTTTTCAATTGGGAGCGCAGGCAAGGCAACTTGCCAGTTATCGCGCAAAAATGGCGTGCGGAATTACTGGCCACTAAAAAATTAATCGAGGCTCGCCCATGATTCTGCGCCGTCTTTTGCAATCAGTGAAAGAGCAAAATTGGACGGCTATTTGGATTAATTGGGGTAGATCTGGCAGGCAATCCTTAATACTTACTCGCTCGTAACGGCTGCGCTGGGGTGAAGAATGAGTGAAGGCTTGTCAGGTAGCGTTTCCGCGCAAACTATCAACAGCATTGTCGATGAAGAACTTGGGCTGGCAAACTCGGAAAACACCGTGTGAATTCATATGACAGAAAATAACAATGCCAGCTCACAGCCTGAAACCGCCATAGAGGAAACACCCATGATTCTGCGCCGATTTTCGCAATCGCTCAAAGCGCAAGACTGGCTCGCGATCAGCATCTTTATCGTTAAGCTGGCTTGACAGTTTTCAGTACAGTCCGTACAGTATTCATCGTGAAAGCATCCAGCGAAACTATCTCGAAAGGCGCCGAAGAAGCGCGCCAACAGCTGCCTGCCATACTTGCTGCGGCGGTGGCAGGCCGAACCACGATAATTACCCGACATGGCCGCGAAATTGCTGCGGTGATACCGGCTTCTGCGATCAAGGCGGTCAAGCCAATTTCGCTGCTGGCGCTGGCTGGTAGCGGCGCAAATTTGTGGGGCAAAGACAGCCGTAAAACCATTAACGCGTTGCGTGGCGAATGGAGCTAATCGACGCCGGTGCGTTTCCAACAGGTGCGTTATTGCTCGTCGATAGCGCGCCAATTATCTACACCCTGGAAGGTAATGTTCGCTTTGCTGAGCGCTTTGCGCCAATGTTTCAGCGGCATGCACAAGGCGAACTGGCGCTGGCGGTCACCACAATTACGATTGCCGAAGTGCTAACGGGCCCGCTCAAAGCGGGCGAAGAAGCTCTAGCCAAGCGCTATCGGGCGGTTTTGGAAAGCTGGCAGGTCGTTGATTTCACCGTTGACATTGCCGAAAGTGCTGCAAGACTGCGCGGAATCTATGGACTCAAGCTGCCCGACGCCATCCAGCTGGCGAGTGCGCTAGCGATTAACGCCGATGCACTGGTCACGCATGATCGCGACTTTGCCCGAGTGCGTGGCATCATGGTGATGGGATGAATTTCCTCGCCGAACTCAAACGCCGTAACGTGATCCGCATTGCTGGACTGTATCTGCGTGGCTCGCTCAGCGCCGGACACGCATTTTTAGCCGAATTTGAGCCCAAAGCTAGCGGCAGCCCAGAACTTGCAAGATGATTCACTTCCGCTCATCACTGAGCGTAAAAATTGCGTCCAAACTTGTCTACATCCAACAATGTCGTATTTTTACAACGATCGGCATTACAATCTTCGGCTCTTAAAAGAGCTTGGCCCGTTTCTGTAGCTTTGTTTGTCACGGCAAAGAAAATCGTTCAGCGAACAGATAATTTGTAACTAAATATTGGTTTATCAATGAAAATAACTGCTACTGCACTTGTATTTGCCCAAGAAAATATCGACACCGACCAAATCATACCGGCGCGCTTTCTAACCACGACGACGCGCGCGGGTTTGGGCAAGTTTGCCTTTTACGATTGGCGCTATGATGCGGATGGCAAAGCTAAAAGCGATTTTGCCCTCAACGCGTCAACCATTGATCGAGTATTGGTCACCGGCAAAAATTTTGGCTGCGGCAGCTCGCGCGAACATGCGCCTTGGGCTCTGCTCGATGCCGGTTTCCGCGCCGTGGTGGCGACCGAAATTGCCGATATTTTCCGCAATAATTCGCTCAAAAATGGCCTAGTGCCGTGTGTGATTGCGCCGGATTTACATCAGCAGCTGCTTGCGGAGCTGGCGTTGGACGCTGGCAGCCAAATCAGCATCGATGTCGAAAACGCTGAGGTTATTTTCCCGAGCGGTACGCGCGCCGGGTTTGAAATTGCGCCTTTTGCGAAACACTGTTTGCTCAATGGCGTCGACGAGCTGGGCTATTTATTGGCGCAAGCGGACGCCATTGCCCATTTTGAAGCGACGCGTTTTGCAGGGGCACGCATATGAAAGCGCAAATTGCGGTTTTGCCCGGCGATGGTATAGGCCCAGAAGTGTGTGCCGAGGGCGTCAAAGCGCTGAAAGCCATTGCACAGCGTTTTGGCCATGAGTTTGACTTTCGCCTCGCCCCGATTGGTGGTGCGGCGATTGACGCGAGTGGAACCGCTTTGCCCGATGCAACTTTGCAGCTGTGCGAAAGCAGCGATGCGATTTTGCTGGGTGCGGTCGGCGGGCCAAAATGGTCTGACCCAAAAGCAACCGTGCGCCCAGAACAGGGTTTGCTGCGGCTGCGTCAAGCGTTAGGGCTGTTTGCAAATTTACGCCCGGTCAAACCGCACCCGAGCGCGATTCAATTTGCGCCGATCAAGCCAGAAATTTTGAAAGACGTGGATTTAATCGTGGTGCGCGAGCTTACCGGCGGCGTGTACTTTGGTGAGCGCACGCGCACTGAAACCAGCGCCACCGATCTGTGTCGCTATGAAGCGTTTGAAATCGAGCGCATTGTGCGTGTTGCCGCGCAGTTGGCGATGCTGCGGCGTAAAAAACTGACGCAAATTGATAAGGCCAACGTGCTGGAAACCTCGCGGCTTTGGCGCGAAGTCACCACCCGCGTGATTGCGCAGGAATTTCCGGAAATTACACTGGAGCATCAGCTCGTGGATTCGGCGGCGATGCTGTTGATTAGCCGCCCAAGCAGCTTCGATGTAATCGTGACCGAAAATATGTTTGGCGATATTTTGACCGACGAAGCCTCAATGCTGGCAGGATCACTTGGCTTGTTGCCGTCAGCCAGCCTAGGCACCGGTAAACGCGGCTTATTCGAGCCAATTCATGGCTCCGCACCCGATATTGCCGGACGCGGTATTGCCAACCCGCTTGCCACCATCGCCAGCTGTGCGATGCTGTTGCGCCATTCC
>JAYUUS010000069.1:0-53995 GCA_043754435.1 Rhodanobacteraceae bacterium | reverse complement strand
CCTCTCCCCGCATTAACTCTTTGTTTCAATTGATATTTTCGGGCGTGGAGAGGGAGCGGGTACGGCGCAAACGGCTCCCTCTCCACGCCCGCAGGCTTGGCAGGAACCAAACAATTCGCGCGGGGAGAGGCTTGGGGTGAGGGGAAAATTGGTGTGTGAGAGGGGAAAATTGGTACGAGTAACAAAGTCGGCGGATTATTTTTTTATTTTTTTTGCCCCTCACCCCAACCCTCTCCCCGCATTAACTCTTTGTTTCAATTGATATTTTCGGGCGTGGAGAGGGAGCGGGTACGGCGCAAACGGCTCCCTCACCACGCCCGCAGGCTTGGCAGGAACCAAACAATTCGCGCGGGGAGAGGGTTGGGGTGAGGGCAATTGAACACGTGTGAGGGGCAATTGAGTAAGTGTGAGGGGCAATTCAGCGCGCTTGTGGTGCAGTCTAGCGCGAATATCATCGCTTTGCCTTGCCCACCCTAGCCGCCCCCGCCATCACCGTATACAACTCAAACAGCTTCTTCAGCCGCTCGGTATCATTGCGAAACCTACGCCCAATATAGATGCGCTCCAGCACTTCATCATTGCGTGCATGCGCTAAGCGTAAATTCTCGGGCATGGTTTCCGGGTCATACAAATCTGCAATCGTGGCCGGGAAATGCGCTTCGCGCGCCAGCAGGATGTCCTCAGCACAGCGGGTCAGATTGGCTTTGTTTTTCTCGGTCAGCACCGGCACTGGGAAGGTGTTCCAGCCTAGGGTGTTGGAGTAGCGGAAATCAGTTTTCAGTTTGCCGCACACGGTAGCGATCCAGACTAGATGGATGCGTGAGGCAATTAGGGCTAGGTTCCAGAGTGGGGCGTCGTAGAGGGCGAAGGCTAGGTTCGACACTATTGCGCCCTTCGATAAAATTCCGCATGGCAAATTTGGTCTTCTTTCGGACGATGCGGTCGGCACAATAATGATTATTTCACTTTCGCAACGTCTAATTTCTTCAAATTTATGAGGACGCTTGGCTCCAAGCTGTGTGGCCAGTTTTTTACTAGATAATCGCATCTGTCTTACTGCCTCGACGCGTTCCCGAATGGACGATATTTGAAGTGCCTCATCCAAATAGTGTTCCTCTATCCACAGACAATAACGATCAAGCCCCCGAATAAATTCTGCGGATCCGTAAAAGCGCCTTACAAATTTATCACTTTGAAATTTAGATATTCCAAGGGCGACGCGCTCATCATTTGAAACAAGCAAATTGCCCCCGTCAACTGGACTGTCGCCACGATCCATTCGCGCTATTTCGCTGATTGGTGCGGCGCTTTTTTCTATTGAAACATTCATGCCTGGCACCAAGTAAGCATTAATGTTTTCCACAACCTTTACCGCCGTGCGCCCATCCTCAGCTTCTGTATATAAGCGTCGCCGTGCATCTGCATTATTTGCAATTCCCACAATCGCTACGGTCACACCTGCGTTATGGCTCGCCAAATTTGCCCATTTAAAGCTGCCGTATGCAAACGCGATGGAATGCCCGCTTTCAAAAATCATCGGCCACAAAATCGGCACCTGCTGGCCTTGGCAAATCGAATTGGTTGATACGAACGCCGAAACCGTCGGCGTGTGCTTACCGTAGTCGGCGGCTTTCATAAACCAGCCCGCGACGTAATCGAGGGACTTCCAGGTTTTGCAGCGCTTGCCAAAAATCGCGCCTAGTTCAGCCTTTTGCTCGTCTGACTGCAATGCCGCTCCCAAATACGGCGGATTGCCACAAATATAAGTCTCGCCACCGGCATTCTCAAAATCAATCTCGGCCTGTTGCAGCGGCTTATAAAATAAATCATCTGCCGCAAACTTCACGCCTGTACCGGTCGGCGGGCAAATACTCAACCAATCCAAACGCAGCGCATTGCCGCGGGTAATCCAATTTTGCGCGTTCAGCGGCAAAAATTCTGCGAGCGCTTCTTTTTGGCCGCGATACAGCACATCGCACTGATATTCGGCAATAATCAGCGCCAAGCGCGCAATTTCGGCGGGGAATTCGCGTAGTTCAATGCCGCGAAAGTTGGTCAGCGGAATATCGCTTTTGCGGCCTTTCTCGTCGCGGCGCACGTTAATCGTGTTTTCAATTTCCCGCATATGCTTGTAGGCAATCACCAAGAAATTGCCCGAGCCGCAGGCCGGGTCAAACACCCGAATTTTCGCCATGCGCTTGCGTAAGTTCAGCAGCGTGCGTGGACTGTCACCTGCGGATTCCAGTTGGCTGCGCAAATCATCCAAAAACAGCGGGTCCAGCACCTTCAATATATTCGGCACGCTGGTGTAATGCATGCCCAAAGCGCCGCGTTCTTCATCGTCGGCTACGGCCTGAATCATCGAGCCAAAAATATCCGGGTTGATTTTGGTCCAATCCAACTGACCAATATGCAGCAAATACGTGCGCGCAATTTTGCTAAAGCGGGGTACTTCATTGCTGCCGGAAAATAGCCCGCCGTTGACGTAGGGAAAGCCATCCGCCCAGCGCGGCAAGGCGGCTTTGGCGCGCTCATAAATTGCCACATTCATCGCACGAAAAATTTCGCTGATGACGCTGTGGGTATTCGACGAATCCTTCGCGCTCATCTGCGCGATGATGTCAGTAAATAAGTTATCGCCGTTGAAAATATCGGTATCTTCGGCGAAAAAGCAGAAAATCAAGCGCGCCATAAAGTGATTCATTTCACTGCGGCGCGCGGCACTGCCCCAATCGGCGTTGTCTTTCAGCAGTTCTAGATACAGCCGATTTAGGCGGCTGGTGGCGCGAATATCAAAAGAGTTTTCTGCGACTTGTTTGACGGTGGAAATACCTGCCAGCGGCAAAAAGAAGCCAAAGTGATTCGGAAAATCGGCAAAAGCGCAAGCTACGGTATCGCCGCTGCTTAAATCCTCGGCTTCAAAGTCCACGCCATCCGTCGCTAGGATGAAACGTGCTTTGGCTTTAGCGGTGGTGGGGCTGGCTTTGAGCGCGGCGAGTGCTTTAGCCACATCACCTTGAGCAACAAGAATATGGATGTTATTGACCTGCAGCACGCCAGCCACATCAGACTTATTGGTATTGCCCGCACGCGCTTGAGCGTGGTGTCTTTATTGCCAAAGGCGGCTAAAAATTCATAGGGAAATTAAGCGGCGTTAAAAGGCTGCGTTGCAAGCTGGGAGATCGCTTCTTCAATTTCTACGGCGTTCACGGTGTGGCGATTTTGAGCATGAGTGGAGCGCGGTTGCGAGCGGGAACGCGGGCTGATGGTATTTCAGTGGCGTTGCTTTTGCTTAGCGATTTGGTGAGTGCGTGCTGTAAGGCGCGGTTATTTTTGCCCTCACCCCAACCCTCTCCCCGCATTAACACTTTGTTTCAATTGATATTTATGGGCGTGGAGAGGGAGCTGTTCGCGACGCGCACCACTTCTACGCTACGCCCAAAGTAAAAACTCCCTCTCCACGCCAACAGTGTTGATAAGCACCCAGTCATATGCGCGGGGAGAGGGTTGGGGTGAGGGGCAAACGCAGCAGCAAAGCCGCAGTTTGCGGTGCCGTTCGGTTTGTTTTTTTTTGCCCCTCACCTCACCCTCTCCCCGCATTAACGCTTTGTTTCAATTGGCATTTTCGGGCGTGGAGAGGGAGCTGAATTCATCAGGCCAACCACTGGATGGGTCCCAAAGTTCCAATTCAGGCGCTGCCCAGAACGCTTCTGGCAAACCTGACGCCGCCGGGTATTTCGGGCCGATAAACACCAAACCGCCCGCCGGTGCCGTGGCACCTGCAAGTGCGCGGTCTTTGGCGGCTAGCACCGCGCGAATCCACTCGGGCTTTTGCTCACCACGCCCAACGACAAGCAGGCTGCCAACCAAATTGCGCACCATGTGGTGCAAAAAAGCGTTCGCCTGCACGTGGAAATTCAACACGTTGCCATCGCGCTCGATATCCAAGCGATCCAGCCTGCGCCAGGGTCGCTTGGCTTGGCAAGCAACAGTGCGAAAACTGGTGAAGTCTTGTTGACCCAGCAATGAGTTTGCCGCTTCTTGCATCGCGGGAACATCAAGCGGTTTGCGCTCCCAGGCCAGCGTGCGTGCGCTTAAACCCGGCCGCGCTTGGCGATTCAGTAAGCTGTAGCAATATTCGCGCGCTAAAGCACTGTAACGCGCGTGAAAATCATCCGCGACCTGGCCCGCCCAATGCACCGACATGCTGTTCGGTAAATTTGAGTTTGTGCCGAGCATCCACGCGCGCGCGCTGCGCTCAACGGGCGAGTCAAAATGCACAACTTGACCGCTAGCATGCACGCCCGCGTCGGTGCGCCCAGCGCAGTTGACCACAATAGCCGAGTTTGCAACGACGCTGAGCGCCTTTTGCAAACTCTGCTGCAAGGTCACGCCAACGGCCTGCGACTGCCAGCCGTCGTATTCGGTGCCGTCATATTCGACGGCCAGCGCGTAACGCGGCATCGCGGCCTACTGGCTAAAAACTTGACAGATTAAGAAACAAACAGCGCGCGCATCTTCTTAAAGGCATTGGCTTCGATTTGACGAATACGCTCCGCTGACACGCTGTATTCCGCAGCAAGCTCGTGCAAAGTTGCTTTTGGCTCCGCTAACCAGCGACGTGAAACGATATCGCGGCTACGCTCATCCAACTTTTCTAAGCCTTCATGCAAAACGTCCAAGTTCGAGGACTCCAGCTGCTCGCTTTCAAAGGTATCGAACGGGTCGATATTATTTTGATCGACCAAGAACGCCACCGGCGATGGCCGCGCATCTTCAGAATCATTGGCAGGCGCATCGAAGGCGACATCCATGCCGTTTAAACGCGCTTCCATCTCGCGCACGGTTGCGGCCTCGACACCCAATTCATCGGCGACGACCTGAACTTCCTTAGCATTCATCCAACCCAGGCGCTTTTTCATGCGGCGCAGGTTAAAAAACAATTTTCGCTGCGACTTGGTGGTCGCAATTTTGACGATGCGCCAGTTTTTCAAGATGAATTCGTGAATTTCGGCCTTGATCCAGTGCACCGCAAAGCTCACCAAACGCACGCCGACCGTGGGATCAAAACGCTTGACCGCTTTCATCAGGCCAATATTGCCTTCTTGAATCAAATCGCCCACGCCCAAACCATAGCCCGCATAACCACGCGCCACGTGCACAACAAAGCGTAAATGCGCCATGATTAATTCGCGTGCAGATTCCAAATCGTTGTCGTTACGCAAACGGGTCGCCAGCCATTGCTCATGCTCAACGGTCAGCATTGGATAGGCATTGACTGTGCCGATATAGGCGTCAAGGCTGCCAATTGCCGAGTTGGCAAAAGTTGGAAGCCCGGCCATCGCCTGACGCGGCAAGGTCATTGCCGTAGACATTGCGCCCGAACCGAAATGATCCGCCCTTAACGTATTGACTATTTGTGTATTAAACATTGTGTATCCTTTCTGTTGTTCAAGTATGTTCATCGTTCAAACGTGAGTACAGCGTTACGCAAACAGCGTAGAAGTATAAGGGGTTGCGAGTTGAAAGCTAAATCTTGGATGCTTGACCATCATTTTGCCCTTCATCTTGTTGAGGATTCCATTTTGCCCTTCATCTTGTTGAGGATTCAGTGCGCCAGCGAACGATATTGACACCTGAACATTGCTTTAGTTCCATATTTCTCGAACATCACATCGTCACTATTGTATTTGGGCAAAATGGGTAATTCCAAGCCTTTGTTCGAATAAATTCGATCAATGCCGCCTATAGTGCACTCGCGTCTGCTTCACCCAGCTTTTTTAACGACACCTGACATACCAACTTTAAAGGCCCACCATGGAATACCGATCGCTTGGCCGCTCTGGCTTAAAAATTTCTGCTTTGTCTTTTGGTGCATGGATTACCTTTGGGAGCCAGCTAAAAATCAACGAAGTTAAAGACTTAATTAGCTGCGCATATGACTTTGGGGTAAATTTTTTCGACAATGCCGAGTCGTACTCGAACGGCGCAGCCGAGGAACTTATGGGCCAAGCCTTTGCTGAACTGGGCTACCCGCGTGATTCTTGGTGCGTCTCGTCCAAAGTCTACTTTGGTAGCGCACAAAATCCCAAGCCGACGCAAAAAGGTTTAAGCCGCAAACATATCCACGATGCCTGCAATCAGGCATTGCTGCGGCTCAAAGTTGACTATCTAGATCTGTTTTTTTGCCATCGACCTGAACCGGAGACACCGATTAGCGAAATTTGTTGGACCATGCACCAGCTCATCATGGCGGGCAAGGTGCTGTATTGGGGCACTTCAGAGTGGTCAGCCAAGGAAATTATGGCGGCGCATGACTACGCAATCAAACACAATCTGATCGGCCCACAAATGGAACAGCCGCAATACAACTTACTGCATCGTGAGCGGGTTGAGCGTGAATATTTGCCGCTTTACGAGAATATAGGTCTCGGCACCACCATTTGGTCACCGCTCGCTTCTGGCATTTTGAGCGGCAAATACCGCACTCGCGAAGCGTTTGCAAAAACCAATCGCTTTGCTCTGCCCGGGCTGGAATGGCTGCAAAAATTTGCGCTCGGCGACCGGCCAGAGCAAAAATTTAGCCAGATCGAGCGCCTCAACAAAATTTCTGACGCTGCTGGCATTCCACTCTCGCAACTGGCGCTGGCATGGTGTTTACGCAACCCAAACGTATCCAGCGTTATTTTAGGGGCATCGAACCGCGCGCAATTGGAAGAAAACTTCGCCGTTTTAGAAATGCGGAAAAAGCTTACCGACAAGTTGCTGAGTGAATTGGAGCTTGCCTTGCTCGGGCTTTAATTTGCAAAAATTCAATCACTAAATTTTAAAGGCTAAACGATGCTTCAAATCGGCGACCAAGTTCCAGAATTTTCTTTAAAGACGGATGGCGAAAAAACCGTCAGTAGCGACAGCCTCAAAGGCGGGCGCTATGTATTGTATTTTTATCCTAAAGATGACACGCCGGGCTGCACCACCGAAGCCTGTAGCTTTCGCGACAACTTGCCTGCTTTTAACGCCAAATCGGTCGCCATATTTGGCGTTAGCGCTGACACCGGTTCAGCACACGATAAATTCGTTAAAAAATTCAGCCTCAACTTTCCGCTCATTAGCGACCCAAACCGGGTGCTAATTGAAGGCATGGGGGTATGGGTCGAAAAAAGCATGTACGGAAAAAAATACATGGGCATCGCGCGCGCCACGTTTGTAGTAGATTCTAATGGGAAAATAGAAAAACTTTGGGAAAAAGTAACGCCAGCGGGGCATGCCGAACAAGTGCTAGCTTATCTTGCAGGTGGCGTGGATGCCCCCCTAAAAAAGCCTGTCGCGAAAAAAGCTGCGGCGAACGTGGTCAAAAAAACATCATGAGCTTTCCCATCACCCGTATGCGGAGGATGCGCAAAGACGCGTTTTCCCGCCGCCTAATGCGCGAAAACCTGCTGACCAGCAATGACTTAATCTGGCCAGTGTTTGTGTTGCCGGGGAAAAACCGTGTTGAGCCGATTGCCTCGATGCCCGGAGTAGATCGCGTCAGCATAGACATACTGATTACCCGCGCCGCGCAAGCCTTTGAACTCGGCATCCCCGCAATCGCCCTGTTTCCGGTTATTGACGAGCACTTGAAAAGCCTTGACGCCGCTGAAGCATTTAATCCTAACGGGTTAGTGCAACAATCGGTGCGTGCGCTAAAAGCAAGTCTGCCGGATCTAGGCGTCATTACCGACGTTGCGCTGGACCCGTATACCAGTCACGGGCAAGATGGCTTGATTGACGCGACCGGCTATGTTGAAAACGATGCAACCAATGCCGTGTTGGTACGTCAAGCGCTGAGCCACGCCGAAGCTGGCTGCGATATTGTGGCGCCGTCCGATATGATGGACGGACGCGTGTTGCGCATCCGCGAAGCGCTTGAAGCCGAGAATCATCACAACACCCGCATCATGGCGTACTCGGCCAAATATGCGAGCGCATTTTATGGCCCGTTTCGGGATGCGGTCGGTTCTGCCAGCGCGCTTGGCAAGTCCAACAAATACAGCTATCAAATGGACCCAGCCAATAGTGATGAGGCGCTGCGCGAGATTGAGCTCGATTTGGCGGAAGGTGCCGATATTGTGATGGTCAAGCCTGGAATGCCCTATCTAGATATTGTGCGTCGCGCAAAGGACAAATTTGGTGCGCCGCTCGCGGTTTACCAAGTCAGCGGCGAATACGCGATGCTTAAAGCTGCAGCGCTCAATGGCTGGTTGGATGAGCGTGCGGTGGTGATGGAGTCATTACTAGCATTTAAGCGTGCTGGTGCGGACGCCATTTTGAGCTACTTTGCAGTCGATGCTGCCCGTTGGTTGCGCGATGTAAAGCAAAGCTGAATTACTTCACCGCCATTGAATATTTTTTTCCAAAAGACAAAAGAGTCAGTTACAATGCGCGTGCGAGTTTCGTAGTCCGAATTTCTACTGCGCTGATCAAGTCCTGAAATATGGATTTGACCGTTTTGCTAGTTTTAAGCCTCAAACCGCGCAACACTGCTTCAAAACAGTTCATAACATACAAATGAATAGGTAAGACTCAAAATGGCATTAGGTACAGTAAAGTGGTTCAACGATTCCAAAGGCTTCGGCTTTGTGACCCCAGAAGCAGGCGGCGAAGATCTCTTCGCGCACTTCTCCGCAATCAATATGCCCGGCTTTAAGAGCTTGAAGGAAGGCCAACGCGTCTCCTTCGATATCACTGACGGCGCAAAAGGCAAACAAGCCTCAAACATTCAATCTGCTTAATCGCAAATTGTTTTCAAAAAAACCCCGCTTCGGCGGGGTTTTTTATTGGTCAATCGTTTTTTTTGATTAGCGTCAATCCTCAGTAACACCTAATAGTCATTGCGAACGCAGTGAAGCAATCTCGTCGTTTAAAGCTAGATTGCTTCGCTGCGCTCGCAAAGACGAGGTTCATAGATTGTGTGGAGTTTTGCCCTTTAAACGGATAACTCAGGGCGAACGGGTCTCCAAGTCGTGAAAACCCGTTCGCGCCTTTAGCCTGTGAAACGCCTAAATCAAACTAGCTGATGAAGTGACTTCAGCTTTTCCCAAAATGGGTCAAAAAAATGTCCGAAGTTGTAAGTGTGCAAAAAGTCTTCGCGTGCAGCACTTTTAAGTTCAACATAATTGGCTAAAATTTGCCGCAAGCACGCAAGCAAGGAATCTTGCGAAATATCAGTAAACAACGCCCATTTTTGCGCGCCTAAATGCTCACGGAAATGCGGTGAGTCAAACAGCAATACCGGCAAGCCGAGTGCGGCATATTCATAGATTTTGTTCGAAGCGCGGCCGAGTGAAGTATTCATGGCATCGGTACCGCTATGGATCGCAATACCCGCGTGACAGCCAGACGCCAACTTTGGCACCTCGCTATAGGGGCCGAAACCGTGCCATTCAAACTGATTATGCAAGCCTAGATCAGCAACTTTCTGTTTAATCTGCGCTTCGTATTCGGGTTGTGCCCAACCTTTAAGTACCAAAACCAATCGGCGCTCGAAGCGCCCGCTGTGGGCCAGCTCAAGCAGCGCTTCCAAACCATGCCCAGGGCCGATCGCGCCCTGAAATACGAGCCGAAAATCATCCCCAACTCTATCCCCTGGCTGCATTTCTGCGCGGAAAAAGCGCGCATAGAACTCTCGCTCAGGGCAGTTGGGAATTTCAGCGTAAATACCGCGCAAACTGTGCATCGGGAAAAAGCGTTGGCGCTCGTTCGCGGGCAGTGTGAATGCGGCTAGTTTGGGGAACAACCAAGACTGCGCACGCACGCCCTGCCCGGTCAAATTGAAGCGTCCTGGATTTTCCACGACATCGTGATTATGGTACCAAAGTACCGGCTGATAAGCTTTTGGTAGCAGCCATCGAATCCAGCGATAGGCTAAAACCGGACCTTCGTCAATCAACATAATCACTTCTGGGCGCTCAGCTTTCAATACACGCAACAGCAGGCCCGCAAAGCTTAGAAAACGACGCAATTTTTCGAACGCGGACAAACGCATGAGCGCGTCAATGTCCAATTGCGGCGCATTACACACCATTCGACGCACCTTGCTAGGATATAACCAACTGCTAAACGTAATATTCGGCGCAAGCACTAACACTGTCGTCACGCTCGCGTCGCTGCACCAGCGACTAATGGCGTTTAGCGTGGGCGGATAACTTTCCGGTGCCGTGCGATTAACGACCGCGATTTTCAAACCACCGCCACGATACAAACCCTCAAACCCCATAAACGCGACGGCATCATTCCCTCGTTGAGCTATAACCGCTGATGGCAATATCAAATTGCTGCGCGCCGGAAAAACTGGTCCAACTGCCGCTGCCGCTAACATATTTTTGCGTGTGTTTAATTTCCAAGCGAAATTTGCCGTTGCTGTCATCATCGCTGGGCTGTTCTAAAACAACGCTGTATACGCTCCAAGTATCGCCATCGGCATCAATATCTTCATTGAAAGCCTCGACTTTGCCCGTAACGGAGCGGCGCTTACCATCGCTAAGATTATAGCCGGTAATCTCGCCGTTTGATTCCTGCTGCAGCGCTAACACGAATTCTGCTTCGCCAATTTTACCTTTGTATGTACCCAGCAATGTTTGCATGCTTCCGGCACTAATCGGCGGAGCTGGTGCTGGTTCTGGTATTGGCGTCGGCGTCGGCGTCGGCGTCGGCGCAGGAACAAGCTCGGGGGGCGTCACATCAGAATTAGAGGATGGGCCCTGCGCAAGTACGAACCAACCTACCACAACAAGCGCACCTACACCCCCCAAAACCCACGGGAGCAGGCTGGATTTTTGCGTCGGCATAATTGTTTGCGTCGGTGCGTAGTTTTGGGGCATTTGCGAATGCGCTGCATATCCCGGCATCGCATTCGCTTGAGGGGCATAACTGGCAGGCGGGTAATTAGGCAGCGCTTGATTGGGGCCAGTATTCGGTGGGCTGGAATAAATAGGGCCAGTATGCTGCACGGGTGCGCTGTATGGCGGCGTTGGATAGTTTCCCACCGGCACCGGCGTTGGCATTCTTATCGGCGGTAGCACAGGTATATTTCCCGCAGGACGCGGTGGTGGCACGGGCGATGCGTTCATACCTGCCTCTAATGCGCTAACCACTTCAGCGCAGGTTTGATAGCGCTCCGCCGGCCTGCGCGCCAGCATCTTGGTCAGGATTGCCAAGGTATTTGGGTCAATCTCGCTATTGAGTAGGGTGACATCTGGAATCTGCGCCTGCACGACAGCCGCCATAAGCGCGTAAGGCGACTTATCATCGAAAGGCAAACGCCCGGTCAACATTTCATAAAACACCACGCCCAACGCAAAAATATCGGTGCGCGCATCTAAAGGCTCACCCAAACAGGCTTCCGGGGATAAATAGCCCGGCGTACCAATAATGCCGCCCGTTCCGGTTAGTCGCTCGCCAGTGCCCTCTGCCAGGGCAATACCAAAATCGGTCACTTTGACGCTGCCTTTTTGCGTCAGCATCAAGTTCCCTGGCTTGATATCGCGATGGATCAAGCCTTGCTCATGCGCCGACTGCAAGCCACTCGCCGCCTGCATCAGAACCTTACGCGCCTCGCGCACCCTCATTCGCTCGCGCTTTAGACGCCCACCCAAAGATTCGCCGTCAATATATTCCATGACAAAAAACGGCTGGCCTTGGTGTTCACCGACGGCATAAATCTGCACCACATGCGGGTCGCTCAAAGTCGCCATTGCATGCGCTTCACGGTAAAAGCGCTCCACTAACCCAGGTTGATGCGCAATACCTTCGTTCAACATTTTTAACGCGACGACCCGCTTGAGCTTTGGCTCAAACGCTTTGTACACCACCCCCATGCCGCCTCGACCGAGTTCGGATAAAACTTCATAGCTGCCTATCAGTTGGCTCATTGTTCGTTCCGTAGTGTCGATTTGCTAGTGTCGATTTGCTAGTGTTGATTCGATAGTCGCCGCGAAGTGTAACGGTGAATTGGATGAACGTCAGGAGTTGGCTTGAGCTTTTGCAGTACGCGTACAGCTGGCAAACTACAAAGCTAATGAAAACACGCACCCTTGAAAGTCTCTACCACTGCACTAGCCCAGCGACACCCAGCTTTAATGCCTGGGAAACCCCTACACATGTTCACACCGTGATTGTGGGCGGTGGCTTCGCTGGCATAAATACCGCGCTTGGGCTGGCCGAACGCGGCATTTCTGCGCTCGTTTTAGAACAAAACAGCGTCGGCTTCGGTGCCTCCGGGCGTAATGGTGGTTTTGTATTTGCCGGCTATTCCTTAGGCGAGCGGGCTTTGTTAGATGCGCTCGGCGCAAATTTAGCGAAGGCTTGGTATCAGCGCACGCAAGCGGCGGTCAATTTAATTCGGGAGCGCATCCATCGCTATGCAATTTCGTGTGAAGCTGTTGATGCGGGCGTGCTTTGGGCGAATTGGTTTGCTAATGCCGAGGTGCTCAGCGCGCGCCAAAACTTGCTACGCGAACATTTTGCCAGCGACTGGCGCACGGTGACTAAAGCAGAGCTAGCAACGATGCTTAACACCACACACTATAATGGCGCGCTTTTTGAGCGCAATGCCTTGCACCTAAACCCACTGAGGCTCATCCGTGGCTTGGCGGAAGCGGCAAGAGCGCAGGGCGCAAAAATTGTCGAGCAAGTACAGGTCGAAAGCATAACGGCAATTGGGAATACCCCTGATAGTGGTAAGCGCTGGCGGGTAACGACTAATCACGGCACCGTTGAGTGTGGTCACGTGGTACTGGCCTGCGGTGGTTATTTAGCAGGCAAACTTGCACAAAATCAGCCGACACTGCGTCATGCCGTGCTGCCCATCGCCACCTATGTCATCGCCACCGAACCATTAGGCGCGCGTTTAAAGGAAATCATTAATACCGATGCTGCCGTTTACGACACCCGTTTCGCATTTGATTATTACCGAGCAACACCGGAACGCCGAATCGTTTGGGGCGGGCGCATCAACGTTAGAGATGCCGCACCTACGCAAGTAACGAAAATGCTTCGCGCCGATATGGTTCGCGTTTATCCACAGCTCAAGGACGTAAAAATCGAATATGCCTGGAGCGGGCTGATGAGCTACGCAACCCACGAAATGCCGCAAATTGGGCAAACCCAGCCGGGTTTGTGGCACGCGCAGGCGTTTGGCGGACATGGCCTTGCGCCCTGCTGCGTGGCGGGCGAAACGCTTGCAAGCGCGATTGCGGCGGGTGATCTGAGCTATTTAGAGCTCAAACAATTTGGCTTGACGCGGACTTTTGGCGCATTGGGATTAGCGGCAGCGCAAACGAAATACTGGTGGCTACAGGGCCTCGATTGGTGGCGCTCCTAAAATCCGGTAATTGACCTAGTTTTAGGCAGCAATACAGCGCTTCAAAAAAGCCACTTCACGCGTACGAATTTCGCCTAGGAACGGCTTTGCGCCATCTAGGGCTACAAATGCTGCAAAGCCACGCTCCAAAAACAACTGAAGCGCACCTAGCCCAGCCATTTTTGCGGGCCAGCGACATAATTGCAGCAAGCGATACATGAGCGGAATTCTAACGACGCGCGCTAGTTCGCGCCCGAGACGCAAAATGAGCGACAGCTGGTAACGGCGTTGATCCACTGGAACACTCAAACGATAAGCCCGCGCGTAATCGGCTTCAGTTAACGCACCCTTCGGCAAATACGCCAACATCGCAAGATCTAACTCATGGCTCAGCGCGTTCAGCTCGACCGCACGACTAACCGTTCCAAGTACCGCCCCCGGCAAAACCTTGACCATAATCGGATAAATACGCTCAACATCATTGTCACGACGGGCAAAATCCGCGTCACCATAAAGTTCGTACAGAAAAAAATTACAGGCAAGCAAGTTTTTCGGCACTTTACGCACATCGGTATAATCGCGCTCCAAACGCGCCGCCTGCCATGTTTGCAGGTTTTTCAGACGTGGGTCACTGTTACGCAAATCAAGCGGATCGCGGGCGCGGCGCACCCGTTCAAGCTGGGTCTTGAGCGCCGCTGCGCCAGTGACTTTACTAATTATGCTGCCTACTTGAGCTGCCATATAAAACTCACTCCTTGCTCTGGGCTAAATCCAGCCGCTTTAACACGCCAACCAGCTCCTCTGCGGTTCGACGGAACAGCGCGGTTGCCTCAATATGTTGATAGCGCAAGATACCGTTCGCATCAATTAAAAACGTCGCACGTTTCATTCCGAGCAAGCCTTTTGCGCCATACAATTTTGCCACATGCAAGCCAATATCAGAAAGCAGCGTAAAAGGCAGCTGGCGTTTTTGCTTAAATTTTAGGTGACTGGCACTATCTTGAGCACTGATGCCAATAATAGTAGCGTTCAAGCCTTTAAACTCGTCAATTTCATCCCGATATTCGCAAAGCTGTGCGCTACATACGGGCGATTCATCGGCTGGGTAAAATACTAACAAAACCCGCACCTTTGAATTTCCCGCCCGTTTAGCAGCCCCTAAAAACCCGCTAAGGCTAAATACACTGCCATCATCGGTGGGAAGCGAAAAATCGGGTGCTGCATTATTTATATCAATACTCATAGGTTTTAACGATTGCCTTATTTATTTGACGCGTCACCTTTATTTGACACTTCACTTTGAGCATCAAACTTGCGAAGAAACTCAGTAATAGGGTTAAGGACGCGCTTGGAAAATGCAAGATGCAGGTGCCCTAACCCATTCAGCTGACAATCAACGGCGGCACTGAGGGCGGCGTTTCCCTGCGGGTAAACAATGTTGTCAGTGTCACTCCAAATATTTAACGCTGGCAGCAGCTTGACATCACGCTCTGCCGCAATAGCGGCATTAAATTCTAATAGCCAGCGCGTATCGGGGCGCGCCGGCCCCGCATCTATCGTGCTGACAAGCTTTGCTAAATCAGTGCCCGCATGGGGCGCACCGATACTGATCGCAGCAAGTACGCGTTCGGGATGCCGGTTTTGAAACACGCGCGCCAAAACGCCTCCCATGCTATGCCCGATGAGAATCACTTCTTCACTTGTCTTTTCCAGATGCATTATCTTATTTAACTGGGTTTCAAACGCAGCTAGGCTTTTCGGCATCGAATGATAAAACGGGTCTAAATTAACAGCGTGAACACGAGCAAATCCTAAATTGCGTAAATGCCTCAACATCGGCCCCCAAAGCCCGGCATTACAAACAAAACCATGCACTAATAGAATAATGGGGCCAGTGCGGGGCGCAACTAAATTGGAGCCCGCTCTAAAACGCTGCCACGTTCGTATTTTATAAACGGTTGGAAGAAAAACTTGAGCATAGCTGTACAAATAGAGCACAACTAAAATTTCACCCGCTATCGTTTTGAAGGGGTGAATCCCTTTTTTGGCCCGCGATTCATCACGCAAGCCACCACTTAGCGCAAAAGTTACCGCCACCAACGTCGAACGCCAGGCGCATGCTACCAACGCCAGCAGGCTCAGTACCAGATAAAAAGATGCGCCTAAAGAAATCCACCAGCTGCCCAGTAAACCGAGCAGCAGCGCTTCAATAACAAGGAAAAACGCAAGGATCGCGGAAAGCAGCATTTAAACTTGGATCAGCGCGAGGAAACGCTGCGACCTTTTTTAAAACAGCACTTCAAAGAGCGCTTCTGCTTCCAATCTTGCACCCGAGTAGTCGCGCGCCGTACTCAGCAGCGAAGGCCCGAAAAAATATGAAAAGGGCATATAGCTTGCGCCCAACCGAAGGCGCGCGGTGTTAAAGAAAGCTTGCTCAAAACCCAATGAAACCGTGTAGTCAGTCGAACTTGGTGCAAGTGCGCGCGCAAGCCTAGCGTCTGTTGGGTTAGGCTGTAAAGTTGAAGAGACCGCAACCGAAAATAACGAGTGCTCACCGACACGCTGATCGAAACCAACACGGTAAATCGTCAAATCCTGCCAAGCAAATGTTGGACTGGCGCTATCGCCAAGCAGCGATACAAATCGATCCGGTAATAAGCGCGATGCAAAAGGTTGTACGGCAGAATAATCCACCCGCTCGACCGATAAAGCCAATTTAGCAGTCGGCATAACGGCATAATTAATGCCTGCGCGCATACGTGCTGGCTGATCAAAGCGCCCAGCCTTCGCGAACAAACCACGATAACTGCGATACTCATCCATGCGAGTGACCGTTTGCAGGGAAGCGAAGCCTTCAACTCGATTTGTGAGTGCGCCATTCCAGCCCAGCACTAACGCACTACCCGCTGAGCTCTCAGAGCCTAAGCCTGAGTTACGTTGCGTGGAGCCAAAACCTGATGCGGAAAAATTTTCGTAAGTGAAAATTCCCCCAATATGGAACTCACCGTTGCCCAGCTTGGTGACGAGCGTAGGAGAGACCTGATTGCCCTCGGCAAAACCGCCGATCTGGCGTACTAATCCAAGGCCGGGCATATCGTAGAGGCCTGAACTGCCATCACGCAGCTCAATTTTTAAAGCACTCGTGCTTGAAAGTTTCAAGGCCGTACTGATTTCGCGCTGAAGCGCACTGCGAATACTGCTAGAGATGCTGCCTGTATAGGATGCAGTGTCTAGATTCGTGGGTTCGACCCCGACAGCGCGCTGAAATTCTTGCGCAATATAGGACTGCCATTGCGCGCTGAGTGCTGCTGTTGAACTTGGGCTAAAATCCGAGTCAATAGCTTCTGCCGCCATTGAAGTTAATGAAACAAAGGCACAAAAAAGCGCGAACGGCAGACGCTTGGTTTTAACGAAGCGGGGAGCTGTTCGCGTTGCATTAGCAAAGAAATTTTTTGTCACCATCGCCCTAATCAACCAAAGGAAGCCCTCTAGTGACTGTTATAGTGCGTAAAAACAACACCCCTGTCAACGCCCTGTCGCAATAAAAAAACAGATGTCGCAAAAAAACAACACTCGTTATCCCTTTGCCCTGACCATCGCCGGTTCAGATTCCGGCGGTGGCGCCGGTATTCAAGCGGACTTAAAGGCTTTCGCTGCAGTTGGCGCTTTTGGACTGAGCGCAATCACGGCAATCACGGCGCAAAACACGTGCGGTGTTAAAGCTATTTATCCCAGCGGTGCAGAGGCCGTTACCGCGCAATTAAACGCGCTTATAGGTGACTTTCCAATTGATGCCGTTAAAACCGGCATGTTGTTTGATGCCCGCACAATTGAAGCCGTCATCGTAAGCCTGGCAACATTGCAAGCGCCGCTCGTTGTTGACCCGGTCATGATCGCCACGAGCGGTGCCCATCTGCTAAATCGAACCGCTATCGGCGCATATCGCCCTTTAATTGCTCGTGCCACCTTACTGACGCCTAATTTGCCAGAAGCGCAGGCATTATTGAACAGTGACGCGATCAACACGCCTGACGAGATGCTATCGGCCGCCCATCAACTGCTAGATTTTGGCTGCCAAGCGGTCTTGCTCAAGGGCGGACATGCGCCGGTTGGAAGGAGCCGATCTGGCAAAAGTGACCAAATTGCCGATTTACTGCTGACACAAACGGTTAACGGCACTAAAGCGCGCTGGTTCACCACCCAAAGGCTAAATATTCAAGGACACGGCACCGGCTGCACGCTGGCCTCTCTTATCACCGCATTTCTGGCGCGTGGCTTAAATTTGGATGCGGCTACTACACAAGCGATCACGATGCTGCGCCGGGCGCTTAAACATGCGTTGAGCATTGGTGCCGGGCAAGTACACACCCCCGATCCATTTTTTAATGCTTATCGCGGAGCGAATCGGGGTGAGCAAAACTTTCCCGCTGATTTTTTTGCCCATGCAAACAACATGCAAAATGACAGTTTGGACAACTGCCAATTAGACGCAGATGCCGCTATGATCGATAAATCATAATAAGAAGGAAGCTGTGATGAGTTTTTCGCACAGGGCTCTATATTTGGGGCTAACCATGGCGCTAACAAGTGCTACTACAAGCGCAGTTGCTCAAGGCGATGCCGCGATTGGAAAGAATTTAACCTATACCTGTTCTGGCTGCCACGGGATTGAGCAGTATAAAAATGCGTATCCACAATATAATGTGCCAAAGATCGCCGGGCAAAATTACGAGTATCTGGTTGCGGCGTTAAAGGGCTATAAGGCTGATGAACGTGCACATCCGACGATGCGGGCGCAGGCCAAGAGCTTCAGCGACGCTGATATTGAAAATATTGCAGCTTATCTTTCTAGCGTGACCGAGGCCCACCAGTGATGCGTCCAATTCATCTTAAACGAGCAATTTTGTTAGTATTTGCCGCAGCGATTTCTAGCTCAGCATTCAGTAATGAAGCCAGTGTGGCAACACTAGACGGTGGCAAACTGCTCGAAGCAAAAGGCTGTATTGGCTGTCATGGTAAAGAGGGTAACGGCGTCGTTGTAGCGGGTAAAACCGACCCGCAATACCCTGTTCTGGCCGGTCAATATGCCAGCTACATTGAGTTTGCTCTTAAAGCATACCGTGGCGGCACCCGGAAAAACGTCATCATGGCTGGGTTTGCTGAAAAATTGACGGATGCTGAAATAAAGGCTTTGGCGCACTATGTAGCAAGTCAGCCGTCTAAATTGCACACTTTGAAAAGCGTCGAATAACCCGTTTTTTTTGAATTCGTTTTAGACTTCCAACATCTTTTCAGTTTTTTAAATCGTGTTTTTAACGACTTGCACACTGTAAAAGACTATTTTTAAAGGCATAATTCTGTTTAATGGCTAAAATTCTGCTCATCGAACCCTCAGCAACGCGGCGACGCGCGTTGATGACGATGTTGCAGGCTAAAGGCCATGAATTAGCACCCGCAACCAGCTACTCGGACGGTTTGAGCGTCATCACGGGCGCTGGGATAGCACCCGCAGTAGTTGTCGTCAGCTGGCCCGAATACGCCGATCAGCGGGCAAACGAAATTTTTGCAATGCTGCGCATGCGGGAATGGCAAGGCGTGCCGGTCTTGGTGCTTGCTGACTCCACTGATGCCGGAGGCGTGGCGTGGTTGATGAAACGCCCGCTAACCTCGCTGTTGCTTTGGACGGATTATTCAGACACGCCGGAAGCCATTAACAAGCTTTTGAGTCCAACCGCTCAGCTACCGGCAAAAACGCCGGGCGATGGGCGCGCATCCTTGAAAATTCTTTTTGTCGATGACTCGCCCACGGTACGTGTCGCGTTCCGGCGGCTATTACTTTCGGAGGGTTATCAAGTTGACGTGGCTTCTAGTGCCGAAGAAGGTTTAGAGCGCGCTGCAACCGGCCAGTTTGACATTGCCATCGTGGATTACTTCATGCCGGGCGATAACGGGGCCACTATGGTGCGCAAGTTGCGCGAGTTGGACAAAACCCGAGGCATTATTTCAGCCATTATTACCGGTACCTATTCGGATCGCGTGATCACTGAGTCCCTGGCTGCGGGCGCGGTTGAATGTATGTTCAAGTCAGAAGCGCGCGAATTGTTTTTGGCACGGATGAAATCGCTCGCCCGCATGGTCTTGGACCGCAAGGCGATCGACAATGAAAGACGGCGGCTACATGGCATTTTGAGTTCAGTGGGCGATGGCGTTTACGGCGTTGACAGTCACGGCATTATCCAATTTATCAATCCAGCTGCGCTAGATTTGCTCGGCTTTCCGCACGAAGCGAATATCGTGGGTAAAAGTGCAGCAGCAGCATTGCATCCCGCTTTTGAAGACGGCACGCCCATTCCGCCGCAGGCTTGCTTTTTATCGCAGTGCTATTCGGACTCACGCGAAGTGGGCGGTTGGCAAACGGTGTTTTGGTCGGAAGCTAAAACCCCGATTCCGGTAGAGTGTACGGTCTATCCACTGGATATCGACGGCAAGCGCGAAGGTTCGGTCGTGGCGTTTCGCGATGTGTCACAGCGGCGGCTGTTGGAAGACGAATTGCGCTGGCAGGCAAGCCATGACAGCTTGACCAAACTGCATAACCGCGCGCACTTTGAGTCGCAATTACAGCAAGAAGTATTGCGATTACGTCGGGGCGAGCAAGAAAGCCTGCTGCTATTTGTTGATGTGGATCGTTTTAAATACATTAATGACACAGCCGGCCATGCGGCGGGCGATCAGCTTTTAGTGGAGGCCAGCCACCGACTAAAACAACGCTTGCGAGTGTCCGATACCATTGCGCGCATGGGTGGCGACGAATACGCGATGATTTTGCGCAATGTGGCGGTTGGCGATGCTGAGCGCGTGGCAGAAGAGTTCCGTCGAGCACTTTCTAACCAGATTTTCATCTATGGGGATAAATCTTACCGAATTACCGCCTCAATCGGGGTCGCGTGCATCAATCGCAATACTGCCTCACCCTCTGAAGCCATGCAAAACGCTGATATTGCCTGCCACGTCGCGAAAAATCGCGGTAGAAATCAGGTGTATGTTTACAGCACAGATACCACTGAACGCGCCAATATGGACGTTGAATTAAATTGGTCTAGCCGCATTGATGACGCGCTAAAAAGCGATTTGTTTGTGCTGTGTTACCAACCGATATTGCCCGCGCGCTCGGTCGATGTGAACGCCCTGCCGGATAAGGAAGGGGAGCTTTGGGCCGCGCATTTGGCAATGATGCCAAAACGTCCGCAATATTTTGAAGTGCTGTTGCGTCTGCGTGCCAGTGATGGTGAATTGGTCGCACCAAATGCCTTTTTGCCGACCGCAGAACGCTACAATTTGATGCTTGACATTGACAAATGGGTGGTACACAACGCCCTGAAATCATTACGAGAGGCCAGTTTTGTTGGGCAAGTTATCGGTTTATCCATCAATTTGTCCGCGCAATCTCTGGGCATCAATGGCATTGGCAAATATGTTCAAGACAAGCTCATTGAATTTAATATCGACGGCTCCAACATTACTTTTGAAATTACTGAAACCCGGGCGCTTAATAATATTGAAGCAACCGCTGAATTAATTCAGCAATTGCGCGCGCTCGGCTGCCGCTTTGCGTTAGACGATTTTGGCAGTGGTTTTTCCTCTTTTTCGCACTTAAAACGGCTAGACGTCGACTTTCTCAAAATTGATGGCGCCTTTACGCAAGGGATTTTAGATGACTCCGTTGATCGCGCCGTTATTCAGGCTATTAATTCAATCGCCCACTCTGTCGGCAAGCGCACGACGGCCGAATATGTTGACCGGCCCGAGCTCATCGCTGCATTAAAGGCGGCAGGCGTAGATTTTCTGCAGGGGTATTATATCGGGCGACCACTTGAAAATTTGCGGCAAGCCGTGGTGCTAACAACGCCACAAAAACTCACGGTAAGCCATACAGCATTATTGGAACCGACCCTTATTGATGCTGAACATGTTGCCCAACCCGCCCTAGCATTGATAGCAAAGCCAGAACTTATTAATTCTACGCCCACTGCTACCCCTCAAATCCTCACTTTCCCTACGCCAAGCGAAGCGGCTGAACTCGCGGAACCGGATACATTCGGCGGCGACTTGGACTTAGCCACACTGATCTTGCCGCAATTGCTTTTAAATGATCGTCTGGGCAGCGGCTAAGGCTTGAACCCATCCACCCCAGCGCTCAGTTTGCTTTGGCACGACTACGAAACTTTTGGTGCCAATCCTGCGCAGGATTTTCCGGCGCAGTTTGCCGCGATTCGCACCAACGCCGCACTCGAAATTATTGGCGAACCGCTCTCGATTTACTGCCAGCCGCCGCCAGATTATTTGCCGCATCCAATTGCTTGCCTGATTACTGGCATCACGCCGCAATTTTGTCTAGCGCAGGGTCTAGTTGAACGCGAATTTGCCGCACGCATCCATTTTGAGATGGCGGCGGCCAACACCACCACGCTTGGCTATAACTCCATGCGTTTTGACGATGAGTTTAGCCGCCAGCTTTTTTGGCGCAATTTTTTCCCTGCCTACGCGCGGGAATTTCAGCACGGCAATGCTCGCTTTGATCTGATTGATGTCATGCGCATGGCTTATGCTTTGCGCCCAGACGGTCTGCACTGGCCAAGTGTGGATGGTAGACCCAGCTTCAAACTAGAGCTACTTGCACAGGCAAACGCCCTTTCACATCGCAGCGCACACGATGCCTTGAGTGATGTTGAAGTGCTGATTGCGTTGGCGCGCAAGCTTAAAACCGTACAACCTAAGCTTTGGGACTACGCTTTTTCGCTGCGCCGCAAAGCGGCGGTGCTGGAATTAATTGACTACGCCAGCAGCAAGCCATTGGTTCACGTTTCCCAGCGCTTTTCCGCCGAGAAGGGTTGTTTAGCGCTGTGGCTACCGATTTGCGCGCATCCGGCGCGCGCCAACGAAATCATTGGGCTGGATTTATCCGCACCCGTGGAGGCACTGCTGCAGCTTGAGGCCGATGAAATCGCCGAACGCATATTTGTACGTCAAGACGACTTACCCGAGGGCGAAAGCCGAATCGGCGTAAAAACACTGCATCTGAATCGCGCACCAATGCTGGCTAAATTAAGCGTGTTGCGCAGCGCCAATTTAACCCGGCTGGCGCTACATGATGGCGCGGAAAACCCGCTAGACGTGCAATTGCAGCGCGCCCAGCAGTTGCGCGCGGAGCCAAAAGTTGCAAACAAACTACGCGCCGCTTTTGCCTTCAACGACGCGCAAAACAATGCCCTCCAAACAAAAATTGCAGGTGTTGATACCTCGCTATACGCCGGCTTTTTAACTGATGCGGACAGCTATCTGCTGCCGCGCCTCCGGGCAGCTGAGCCAAGCGCTTTTACTGGCATGGCCAAGCAATTTCGCGATGCCCGCATGCCGGAACTACTGACACGCTATCAAGCCCGACAATTCCCGGAAACACTGAGCGCCGAGCAGCGCGCGCAATGGCAACGTCACTGCAGGAATTGGCTAATGGATGGCGCACCCATGACTAAAAGCCGCTATCTAGAAGAAATTACCGCCGCGAGAACTAATCCTCTGGCAATCGGTAAACAGCATGTTTTGGATGCACTTTTAGCTTACGGCGAGGATTTGACTGAGGGGTTTTAACGGTTTCACTAGTTGTACCCCGTTAAAGCGATAACAACGACAGCTATAAATTATTGCGCTTTTGTACGTCTTAGCGTACGTTACAGGCGACATATTAAGGGGCAAACAATGGTCGTACTTTCCGCTAGCGAAGCCCGCGCCAATCTCTATCGCTTGATGGATCAAGTGCATGAGTCACATCAGCCTATGGTGATTTCTGGCAAACGCAGTAATTCCGTACTGATCGCAGAAGAGGATTGGGAGGCCATTCAAGAGACGCTGTACTTGCTATCCATCCCCGGCATGCGCGAAGCTGTTAAGGCTGGCATGTCTGAACCTCTAGCTTCCTGCGCCACGGCGCTAAACTGGTGAATTGGCAGCTTGTCTACACCAAACAAGCGCAAAAAGACGCACGCAACCTTGCTGCATCAGGCCTCAAAGAAAAGGCCAGCGCGCTTTTAGCCATAGTCGCCACCGATCCATTTCAAACACCGCCAAGGTACGAAAAATTGGTTGGAGACTTGGCTGGCGCGTACTCGTGGCGCATTAATATTCAACATCGGCTTGTTTATCAAGTGTTGGCATCTGATCGCACGGTCAAAATTCTACGCATGTGGTCGCACTATGAATGACAACAGCAAATTTCAAGGCCTCAACGCCGCCCAAGCCGAAGCCACAAAGACCTCAACATAGGCGCTTGGCGGCACTGGCGCACGCCCGGCTAACCAAGCTCGAGCGTATTCATGCATCGGCCCGTGCAAAAGCGGCAGTAACAACGCCATCGGCAAGGCGCGAATGTCGCCATTTTCAATCCAGCCGGTTAGCCGCTTTAATAGTGGACTCAATTCGTTACGATTATGCTCTTTTAGCGCACTGCTGCCAGCGGACTCCAAGGCGCCGCGAAACCTAAAAATGCAGCGCGCGGCGTCGGGGTTTGCGCTGATCCAGTCAGCGGTGGTCGCAATCAAAGTCTGCACGGCCTCAAATGCGGATAAATTCTCGCTAAAATTTTCCAACAGCGCGCGTTTGTGATCAGTCAAGGCGGCAATCACCACCGCCTCCAACAGCCCAAACTTGCTGCCAAAATGGTGATAAAGACTGCCCGTGCTAATACCGCTGGCATCGCGCACATCTTCAATCCGCGTCGCTTCTAATCCGCGCGTTAAAAATAGCGCGCGCGCTGAAGCGATAGCTACACTTTGGGTGTCACTCATACGCGTATGGTCTGATTTGATTTCAATCGGCCTCTAGCTTACGGATATATAAAGTCTTTTCAACTTGCGCAATCAGCTGATTCGCGGCATCGCGCAAGTCTACGGTGTAGGTTTGATCCAGCTTTCCTGAGTCGCCCAATAAGCCGCGTACGCGCGCCACTTCAGCTGCGGGCAGCGCAAAATTTGCGGTAATCACGCCTTTGCCGGGCGCTAGATACCGCACCGCACCTGCACGATCCCACACGATGTAGCCCGGCCCTAGTTGGCGCATCATCATCAGCATAAAAAACGGATCGGTCATCGCATAAAGCGTACCGCCAAAGGCAGTACCAACATAATTGCGATTCAATAGCCCCAGACGCAGCTCGACTGATGCGGTGGTGAAATCGGTAGCAATAGCGCGCACGCGCACACCGGCGAAGCGAAAGGTCGGCCATAGATTAAATATCCAGCGCAGCATCCGCGAAGACGGCATTTTCTTCGATAGAAAACCTTGCTTGGTCATTTTTGGGTGCGCTTGCGGTTTTAAAGCTTCTTGAGCCTGCGATGCAGTTGCCATGATTAGATTATCGTTCTAGAATATAATTCTAGATTACTTCGCGCCTGTGACGATGTCAAACAAGCCCGCACCCGATGCCCTGAAACTGTACAACCAGCTAGCCCGCTATCCTGCTGGCAAATGGCTATTCTCAAGACTGGTCAGCTGGCGTGCGCCCTACTTCGCCAGCATTGGCGGCGTATTCAAGGAATTGCGCGCAGGCTTTGTCGAAGTGCATTTGAAAAATCGACGCAAAGTGCATAACCACATTGGCACCGTGCATGCGCTTGCAATCGGTAACTTATGCGAGCTGGCTGCGGGAACCTTGATTGAAGCCAGCCTGCCTAAGCATTTGCGCTGGATTCCCAAAAGCATGACGATTAACTATCTCAAAAAAGCCGCAACAGACTTGCGCGCGGTTTGCGAAATCCCGGCACCTGAGCAAATACAGCCCGGTGATCTGGGAATGCACATCAACGTATACGACCGCAATAATGTGGTCGTGGTGTCGGCGGTGATTACCATGTGGATCAGCGCACGCCAGAGTTAATTCGCGACCTTGATTTGCGGGCTTGATTGAACCGGGCTTTGGGGCTAGCGTAGAGCACAATATTCGTTATCCAACCGCACCCAACCTAGGCACCGATATGCTCGTCAAACCCGCAAAAATCATCTACACACTGACCGATGAAGCGCCACTGCTGGCCAGCTGTTCGTTCCTACCGATTATTCGCACCTTTGCCGCACCCGCCGGCATTGAAATTGCTGGGAGCGATATTTCGGTGTCAGCGCGGATTTTGGCGGAATTTTCGGATCATTTAAAAGAGGATCAAAAAGTTCCGAACAATCTGGCCGAACTCGGGCACCTGACGCAAAACCCGGACACCAACATCATCAAGCTGCCCAATATCAGCGCCTCGGTGCCGCAGTTGGTGGCAGCCATTCGTGAACTGCAGGGCCAAGGCTATGCGCTGCCGGATTTCCCAGAACAACCCAAAACCGACGCAGAAAAAGCGTTGCGTGAACGCTACGGCAAAATCGTCGGCAGTGCGGTGAATCCGGTTTTGCGCGAAGGCAATTCCGACCGCCGCGCACCTGCTGCCGTGAAACGTTACGCACGCAAAAACCCACATTCGATGGCACCGTGGAGCCCAGCGTCGCGCACGCATGTGGCGCATATGCGCGGCGGTGATTTTTACTCCAGCGAAAAATGTATGACCATGCCGCGCGCTTGCGATGTGACGATGGATTTAGTCACCAAAAGCGGCGCGGTGATTGTGCTGAAAAAGAAGGTTTCGCTGCAGGAAGGCGAAATTATCGACAGCATGTTCATGAGCAAAAAAGCGCTGTGCAAATTCTATGAAGACGCCCTAGAAGACGCGAAAAGCACCGGCGTGATGTTTTCCCTGCACGTCAAAGCCACGATGATGAAGGTGTCGCACCCAATCGTGTTCGGCCATGCGGTCAAGGTTTTCTATAAAGATGCCTTTGCCAAACACGGCGCGCTGTTCGAGAAGCTTGGCGTTAACCCAAATAACGGCGTCAGCAGCGTGTATGAAAAAATCAAAGACCTACCGACCGCCCAACGCGAGCAAATCGAACGAGACATGCACGCCTGTTATGCCACGCAGCCGGAATTGGCGATGGTCGATTCGGTCAAAGGCATTTCTAATCTACATGCGCCCAACGACGTGATTGTCGATGCCTCCATGCCCGCGATGATTCGCGTCGGCGGCAAAATGTTTGGGCCAGACGGCAAGCTCAAAGACACCAAAGCGGTGATGCCAGAAAGCACCTACGCCCGCATCTATCAAGAAATCATCAATTTCTGTAAATCCAACGGCGCGTTTGACCCAACCACACTTGGCACCGTTCCCAACGTCGGGCTAATGGCGCAGCAGGCCGAAGAATATGGCTCGCACGACAAAACTTTCGAGATTCCAGAAGACGGCGTGGCGCGCTTTGTCGATCAAGACGGCAAGGTGCTAATCGAGCAAAATGTCGAGCAAGGCGATATTTGGCGCATGTGCCAAGTGAAAGATTTAGCCATTCGCGACTGGGTCAAACTCGCCGTCACCCGCGCCCGCTTGTCCGACACGCCAGCGGTGTTTTGGCTGGACGAATATCGCCCGCACGACGCCGAGCTCATCAAAAAAGTGCGCACTTACCTGAAAGAATACGACTTGGACGGCTTAGACATCCAGATCATGTCCTACATGCGTTCGATGCGCTTTTCGCTGGAGCGCATTATTCGCGGCAAAGATACCATCGCCGTCACCGGCAATATCTTGCGTGATTATCTGACCGATCTATTCCCGATCATCGAAGTCGGCACCAGCGCCAAAATGCTCTCGATTGTGCCGCTAATGGCGGGTGGCGCGCTATTTGAAACGGGTGCTGGCGGCTCGGCACCCCGGCACGTCAAACAATTGGTCGAAGAGAACCACCTGCGCTGGGATTCCCTCGGCGAATTCCTGGCGCTAGAAGTGTCTTTGGAAGATTTAGGCATCAAAACCGGCAACAAGAAAGCTACCGTACTTGCCCAAACACTCGATACCGCCACCGGCAAGCTGCTGGATAACAACAAATCCCCGGTTGCGACCACGGGCGAGCTGGATAATCGCGGCAGCCATTTCTATCTGGCGATGTATTGGGCGCAAGCGCTAGCTGAGCAAACTGACGATCTTGAGCTGCAGGCGCAATTTAAGGGGCTGGCGAAATCGCTGACGGAAAACGAGCAAACGATTATCGCTGAGCTGGCAGCAGTGCAAGGTCAGGCGGCGGATATTGGCGGCTACTACAAGCTAGATTTAGCAAAAGCCGATGCAGTGATGCGGCCTAGTGCTACTTTTAATGCGGCTTTGGCGGCGGTGGTTGCCTAAAACAACGGGCAGTGCCTCAAACCGCTCCTTCTCCCCGCTATAGATTAAGTTCGAAGCGAAACCGAACTACGAGGAGAAGGTTGGGATGAGGGGCACAGGTCTTATATTGTGAATGCCCTACTCAACGAGCTTAAAGAATTTAATGCGCGCCTAATTGATTGCGGCGCACGCTACGCGCTGATTGGTGGTTTGGCGCTGAGCGCGCATCAAATTCCCAGGGCAACGCAAGACATCGATTTTTTATTGAATCGCTTAGATGCAGATCGGGTTGACGCGTTGCTGACTTCGCTCGGCTACCTGTGCATCCATCGCAGCGAAGATGCGGCAAATTACCGACGTGGTATGGCTGCTATAGACTTTATCTACGCCTACCGCCCGCGCGCGCTAGCACTCATAGAAACGGCACAAACCCGGCAAATCGGCGCGCAATCGCTTAACGTGGTGACTGTTGAAGGCATCATTGGGCTCAAACTTCAGGCGCTCACCAACGACCCAAGACGGCTGCAAGACTTAATAGATATTCGCAACTTAATCCAGAAGCATCGTGCAAACTTAAATCTGGCGCAGATTTACGATTACTTTTTACTCTTTGACAAAGCCGATCTTTATGACGAACTTATGCAATCGGGCGTTTAAGGAAGCAATAAGTGACTCCAACTAAAAAAGACTTATACGACGGCTTTACCGGAAGCAATATCCCAGCGTTCGCGCTACCTGAAGCTGTTGATCCTATCCTGCTGGCATGCGAACTCAGCGAGCTTGCGCGTATTTTAGGCGGTGAATTCACGCCTAGACCGCCCAACAGTGAGCATCGAATTTTTTTGCTTTAATGATTCGGCGTAAAAAGCCCACCCCGTATCCCATTGCTCTCCCCATCGTGCGGTTTAGCTCCCAAGAAATGCAATAGTGGGGAGAAAGAGCCGTTTGGGGAGAAGGAGCCGTTTGCGGCGCTGCGCATACACCGTTTCTAGCAATATTTGGGAAATTGCCCGCAAAACCAAAATTCTTAAGATCAACCCTTGACCGCTCCAGCCCTTTTGCGTCAGGCTAAGCAAATGTCGACCCATAACTTTATTCATTCCTCCATTCGCCGCGCACACGCTGCGTTAGCGCTTTGCCTACTCCTTAGACCGCCCGGTGCGGTCGGATTGGGCTAGGTCAGTCAAACCTGGAACTTCCGAACCCCGCACCGGGCGACCGCTGCGGGGTTTTTTAATTTTTAATTGCTGAAAATAATGTTTCACCAAATTGAATGCATAACCAATTGAGGGTTTCCAGATGAGCGAACATTTAAAAATTTTTGACACGACTTTGCGCGACGGCGAGCAAAGCCCGGGCTGCTCCATGACGCAGGCGCAAAAGCTGCGTTTTGCTTTTGCTTTAGCTGAGCTTAAAGTCGACGTGATCGAAGCTGGCTTTCCGCAGGCTTCGATTGGCGATTTTGATTCGGTTTCGCGAATTGCCGCTGAGGTGCGCGGGCCGATTATTGCGGGTTTGGCGCGTGCGCAAGCGGGCGATATCACGCGCTGCTGGGAAGCGGTTAAACATGCGGAACGCCCGCGCATTCACACGTTTTTGGCAACCAGCCCGATTCACCGCGAACACAAGCTGAAAATGAGCACCGATCAGGTGCTCAGCAATGCCGTCAATGCGGTGAAACTGGCGCGCAGTTTGTGCGGTGATGTGGAGTTTTCTGCTGAAGATGCGTCCCGCACGGAACCGGAATTTTTGGTTGAAGTATTCACGGCAGTGCTAGAAGCGGGTGCTACCACGCTCAATATCCCGGACACCGTGGGTTACACCACGCCGGAAGAATACGGCGCGCTGTTTCGGTTTTTGCGCGAACGCGTGAAAGGTATTGAACGCGCGGTGTTAAGCACACACTGCCACGATGATTTGGGGCTTGCAGTCGCGAATTCTTTAGCCGCAGTGCAGGCCGGTGCGCGCCAAGTCGAGTGCACCATCAATGGCGTCGGCGAACGTGCGGGCAATGCCAGCTTGGAAGAGCTGGTCATGGCAATTCGCACGCGTTCCAGCTTATTCCCGGTTACAACAAATATTGATACGCGCCGTTTGCAGCCGACCAGCCGCTTATTTTCGACGCTCACCGGCATGGCGGTGGCGCGTAACAAAGCGATTGTGGGCGACAACGCCTTCGCGCACGAGGCGGGCATTCATCAGCACGGCATGCTGCAAAACCGCGCGACCTACGAAATCATGAAGCCCGAAGATGTGGGCGTGAGTGTCAGCTCGCTGGTGCTGGGCAAACACAGCGGCAGGCATGCGCTGCGGGATCGCTTGGTGGTGCTGGGCCTGCATGTGCCGGAATCGGAAATGGACGTGGTGTTTGCGCGCTTCAAAGCGTTGGCGGACAAAAAGAAAGAAGTGTTCGATGCCGATTTGGAAGCCATTGCCGCCGGTGAAGACGGCCATAGCCCAGGCCCGTGGATTTTGCAGCGGCTGCATTTGAGCTCGTCCGTTGGCGAATCCGCGCTGCCGACTGCCAGCGTGCAGTTAATTGGCCCGGATCAGCAAAGCATCGCCGAAGCGGCGATTGGTGATGGCCCGGTGCACGCGGTGTTTCGCGCCATTGAACGCGCCACTGGCATTGATGTGACCTTAGTCGACTATCAAATTCGCGCGCTGACCAGTGGTGAGGACGCACAGGGGCAAGCGACGATTGTGACGCACTATCAAGGGCAAACGCTGCGCGGGCACGCGATTTCCACTGACATTATTGAGGCGAGCGCGCGCGCATTTTTAGAGGTAATCAATCGCATTGAACGGCAAAAGCAGCGCGCGGTTGCGTTGGTTCCAGTAAATGATACTGCCGACAAATTAGTTGCGGAGGCAGCATGAGTTCTGTTGCTCACGCGCCGCGCACCGCGTATGAAAAAATCTGGGACAGTCATGTCGTGGTGGCACAAACCGCGTCCACTCCAGCGGTTATCTATGTCGATTTACATTTGATCCACGAAGTCACCAGCCCGCAAGCGTTCACGGAACTGCGCGAGCGCGGCTTGACTTTGCGCCGCCCAGATCGCGTCTTGGCGACGCTGGATCACTCCACGCCTACCTTACCGCCAAACGCCGCTGGCGAGTTGAGCTACTTCACGCCGCAGGCCAAAAAGCAGGTCGATACGCTAGTGGCCAATTGCGCCGAATTTGGCGTTGAGCTGTACGGCTTTGGCGACGCGCGGCGCGGCATTGTGCACGTCATTGGGCCGGAGGTCGGTGCGACACAGCCGGGGCAAGTGATCGTCTGCGGCGATAGTCATACCAGCACGCACGGTGCGTTCGGCGCGTTGGCGTTTGGCATCGGCTCGACTGAGGTCGGGCACGTGTTTGCCACGCAGTGCTTGCTGCAAACCAAAGCCAAAACCATGGCGATTAATATTGACGGTGCACTCAAGCCCGGCATTAGCGCGAAAGACGTAATCCTGCACGTGATCGGCCAAATCGGCATGGCAGGCGGCACCGGCTATGTGCTGGAATATCGCGGCAGCACCGTCAGTGCGATGGACATGGAAGCGCGCATGACGCTGTGCAATATGTCGATTGAAGCCGGTGCGCGCGCTGGTTTGGTAGCACCCGATGCGGTGACGTTTGAGTATTTGCGTGGCCGTGCAAAAGTGCCTAAGGGCGATGCTTTCGAGACGGCGGTCAGCCAGTGGCGCGAATTCGTCAGCGACCCAGGTGCGATTTTTGATCGCGAGATCACTATCGACGCCAGTAAAATTGATACCACCTTGACCTATGGCACCAACCCTGGGCAAGTCACCACCCTAAATGCGCCGCTTCCGGGTGGCGCTGACAATGAAAAATCCTTGGCGTACATGGGTTTGACAGCAAATGCGCCAATTGCGGGCACCAAGGTCGATGTCGTGTTTATCGGCAGCTGCACCAACTCCCGCTTGAGCGATTTGCGCGCCGCAGCGCACATATTGGCAGGTAAAAAAATCGCCGCCAATGTGCGCATGCTGGTCGTGCCTGGGTCCGAACAAATCAAACGCGACGCGCAGGCGGAAGGCTTAGATCAAATTTTCCTCAACGCCGGTGCCGAATGGCGCGAAGCGGGCTGTTCGATGTGCATCGCGATGAATGGCGATCTGGTAGCGCCGGGTCAGCTTGCGGTATCAACCAGCAATCGCAACTTTGAAGGCCGCCAAGGCAAAGGTGCACGCACTGTACTGGCAAGCCCCGCGACTGCGGCGGCTTCGGCATTGGCGGGGGTGATTGCGGGGCATAGTACTTAAGTAAACAAAACATCACAAATCGTAGAAAGTAGGCAATTGCTTCCCTGCACACTCGAATCGCTCGTTAAACTCAAGCTATCGTAAATTTAGGTTGTGCGCAGTGCAAATTAGCGGGTTTCGACTTGAGTCAGAGTTACATCAGGGGCAAACCTCGCTGGTATTTCGGGCGACGCGCTTGATTGACAATGCGCGGGTGGTGATTAAAGCACTTAAAAACGAGTTCCCCACGGCGCAAGAGCTTGTGCGTTATGAGCGCGAATTTCAGGTCAGTGCGCCGCTTAAATTGCAGCATACCGTGCATCTATTAGGGCTTGAGCGCGCCGGACACCGCAGCTATTTGCTCTACGCTGACGACGACAGTTTAAGTTTGCGCCGCGCTGTGGGTGGGCGCAATCTGGCAGTGTCGCAATTGCTGGATTATGCGATCGGCATCGTGCGCGCCGTTGATGAGCTGCACCGCAAGAAGTTGCTACATAACGACATTAACCCCGCCAACATTTTAGTCAATCTCAGCACCGGCGAAATCAAACTAACCGACTTAGAACTGGCGAGCGAACCGCACGCGGCCCAACCTGCCACGCGCACGCTAGGAACACTGAATTATATCGCGCCCGAACAAACCGGCCGCACCAGCGCCAAGCCAGACTATCGCAGCGATTTGTATTCGCTAGGCGCCACTTTATTTGAGCTCAGCACCGGCCGCGCGGTGTTTACTGGCGTTGATGACGCCGGGCTGCTGCACGCACATTTGGCGATTGAAGCGCCGAATGTAGCGCAGATCAACCCTGCGATTCCGGCGGTGCTTTGCGCATTGATCGCCAAACTGTTGATGAAATCGCCCTCAGATCGCTACCAATCGGCAGCGGGTTTGCTGGACGATTTGCAGCGAATGCAGGCTCAATTGCAAAAAACCGGGCAGCAAAGCGGACAGCTAGACGCCTTTGCGCTGGGCCAATCAGACCACGCTTTTGGTTTGATGCAGTCAGACAATTTATACGGACGCGACAGCGTGTTAGCTGAGCTGGACGCCGCCGTTGAAATCGCCAGTGCCGCAAGCAAGCCGGTCTGGATTGCGCTCAAAGGCGGAGCCGGTTCCGGTAAGTCCAGCGTGATGAGCAGTTTTGCCGAGCGCTTGAGCGCACAGCGCGTTTTATGCCAAGGCCGTGCCGAACGCCTGGAGCAATCGACACCATTTTCCAGTTTGCAACATGCTTTTATGCGGCTGTTGCGCTATTGGCTGAGCCTTTCCGAGGCCCATTCCAGCGCGTTGCGCACCGAGCTAAAGCAGGCGCTAGGCGTCAATATCGCGGTGCTGTTGCCGCTGTTGCCAGAGCTTTGGAAATTCGTCGGCGCAATGCCGCCGCTGTTACCGCTGGGTACGAGTGCCGAGCAAACGCGGTTTGTGCTGGCGACGCGCGCCTTCATGCAGGTGGCTTGTCGCCAGCAAAAGCCGCTGATTTTGTTGCTGGATGATCTGCAATGGGCCGATAGCGCAACCTTAAATTTTTTAGAAAAGCTGCTAGCAGGCGATCTAGCGAACTGCTTGTTGCTGAGCACGGAGCGCACCGAGTTAGCTATACCGCAGTTAGCGCAGTGGCGCGAACGCCTGCGCGCGGCACAGGTTAAGGAGCAAGCGCTTGCGCTATTGCCGCTGGATGCCACACAGTTAGGCCGCATGGTTGACGACTTGCTAGGCGAGTTTGTCGGCGGCGATGCGGAGCGCGCTTCGGTGGTAATGGTGCTGGCTGAAAAAACCTTGGGCAATCCATTTTTTGCTCGGCAACTGCTGAAAAATTTGGTGCAAAGTGAGGTGCTGCAGCCCGTCACAAGCGGGGGCAGCCGTATGTGGCGCTTGGATGCGGACAAGGCATCGGAGTTGAATTATTCTGAAAACGTACTCGAGTTTTTAGGCAACGGCATTGCACTGCTGCCTGAGCGCCAGCGGCTGATATTGGAATATGCCGCCTGCATCGGTCAGCGGTTTGACTTTAATACGCTGAGCGCGGTGCTGGAAAATGTCGGCATTACGCTTAGCCCTGAGGATTTGGCGGCGTTGGTCAAAGCGGGGATGTTCGCGAATGCAAACCGCAGTGTCGGCGCTAAAGACGCCGAGCAAAACTATCGTTTTATCCATGAGCGTATCCGTGAAGCCAGCCTGCGCGAACGGCCCGAGCAAGAACGTGCCTTGATGCATTTGCAGATCGGGCGCTTTTGGCATGATACGCAGGCGCGCGGGCTGTTTGATGTCGTCAATCAGCTGAACCGCGGCGTGGCGCTGCTGGAAACGGATGCCGAACGCGAAATGCTGGCGCGCTTAAACGCCAAAGCGGCATTCGAGTCGCGTGCGCAAACCGCCTACGAATCGGCGCTGGAATACGCCAGTTTTGCCGTGGGCTTGCTGCCTGGGGATTTTCAACAGCGCGAACCCGCGCAAACCTTGGAATGGTATTTGCTGCTTGCCGATGCTCAGGCTAGTGCTGGGCAGTTGAAATTGGCGATTGACGTGTTTGAGCACGCCAAATTCATGGCGGAAAGCGCGGTCAGCAAGGCGCGCGTTTTGGAACGTATGTGCGATGCGCTGCAAAGCTCTGGGCAGCCGATGCAGGCGCTCAGCACGGTGCAAGAGGCGCTGAAACTGCTGGGGCATGAATTATTGCTGCCAACGGCGGAGCAATCGGAAGCGTTTGCGCGTATGCAGCAAGAGCAATCGGCATTGGTTGCAGCGCTGTGCGCGCCCGCAGCGCTGAGCACTCTGGCGGGCTTGGAAAATGCCGATGTCGCTGCGGCTCGGTTAAGCGGGCTGTACGATAAAGCGATCATCAGCGTGTATTTTTGCCGCCCCGATATGCTGGCATTTGTCACCGCGCGCAGCGTGCAGCACGTCAAAAAAACCGGGCTGACGCCGCAAGCCGGGTTAGCGTTTGCCTGGTGGTCGATGATTTTGTGCATGCTGGACAAGCATGCGCAGGCGACAGAATATGCCGAAATGGCGTGCAGTACGCACGCGCGATTTGGTAATGACTATTATGGCGGCGGCGCAAAAATGGTGGCTACCGCGATGGCGCTCAGCTGGACTAGGCCCTACGCACAAGTGTACGCCGATGCCGGCGAAAGTGCGGCGCTGCTGCACCAAAGCGGCAATCTACAGTTCGCCAGCTATGGCTTAATCACCCAGCATATTGTGACCATTGTAGAGGCGTCCGACTGCACGCTAATGCTGCAAAGCTGTGAGCGTTGGGCGGATTATTGCGAGCGTTATGTGCCCTTGGAACTAGGGCAAGCGCGCATCCGCCGGTATTGTTTGAAGCGCATGATGGGGCAGATGCCAGAGTTTCTGGATTGCGCGGCAATCGTTAATGAATATGCGCAGCAAAATAATCATACGGACGTCTGCGAGTCGCTAACGGAAATGGCGCGGCTGGCGCTGATAACGGATGATTTTGCCAGCTGTTTAGCGCTGTGTGAGCGCGCGCAACCGCTGTTCGCAGCCGGGGCTGCGGGTACGCTGCTGCTGAACTTTTCGAACTTAGTGCAGCTAGCCATCAGCAGCGCGCGCTGCGCTAGGCTTGCCGAGGGGCCGGAGGCAACACGCTTAGCAACGCAGTTTGCCGCTGCTGCTCAGCGCATCGAATATTTAAGCACCCTGCACGGCGATAATTTTGCGGGCTATCAATTTTTGGTGCAGGCAGAGGGTGCGGTGCTGCGCGATGAATTTGATCTGGCAAACAGCAGCTACTTAGCCGCCATTCGGCATGCGCAGCGCATGAGATACACGCTGTTGCAGGCGCAGGCGACGCAATATTTAGCCGAATTGCTGCGCGCGCACGGGCTGCATTTTGCGCACGGCGTCGAAGCGGACGCACAGCAGCTGTACCGACGTGCTGGCTGCTTAATCAAAGTCAACGAAAGTGATACGCGCCCAACGCGCCTGTCAGAAACGACGCACGCCAGTACCTCAACCGGCGGCGCGCACTCGGTTGATTTGCTGAGCGTGCTCAAAGCCAATGAAGTGATCGCGTCAGAAATTGATTTTGACAAGCTGCTGCTGCGCTTGCTGTCAATTGCGGTGGAAAACGCGGGTGCGCAGCGCGGCGTGCTGGTGCTTAAGCAAGATGATCAGTTTTATGTGGAAGCCGACAGTCGTGAGGGACGCGTACATGAGCTGCTTAGCCACTCTAACCGCTGCCCGGAACAAATGATTCTGTACGTCGCACGCTCAAGCCTAGCCACCACGATGGAAGACGGCCCGCGCCGTACCGCATTTCGTGAAGATCCGTATTTTCTGCGGCACGCAACGCGCTCGGTGTTGGCGTGCCCGATTGTGCGACTCGGCACGCTGCGCGGCGTGATTTATTTGGAAAACAACAGTGCTGCGGGCGTGTTTGGCTTTCAGCGCGTGGAGATGGTCAGCATGCTGCTGGGTTCAGCTGCGATCGCACTGGAAAACGCCGAGCTGTACCGGGCGCGCCAGCGCTACACGGAGGAGTTAGAGCAGCGGGTGTCGGAACGCACGCGAGCGCTAGAGCATGCAAATCAAGCCTTAGCACGGCTGGCCGATATTGATGGCTTGACCCAAATTCCGAACCGCCGCAACTTTGATCAACGCTGCGCAGAATTGGCCGCGATAGGCGCAGAGGTGGCCTTCATTTTGTGCGATGTCGATGATTTCAAAGCTTACAACGACCATTATGGCCACCCAGCGGGCGATGAGGTGCTGCGCAAAATTGGCGCATGTTTAGCGTCGCTCGCACTGCCCTTTGCCGCGCGCGCGCTAGGCCTAGTGGCGCGCTACGGCGGCGAGGAATTTGTCATTGTCTTGCCCGACACCGACGCGCAAGCGGCGCTGCGCTGTGCCGAGATCGCCAATCAAGCCGTGTACGCATTGGCGCTGCCGCACACACAAGCGCGTGCTGCGCCGCAGGTGACGATGAGCTTAGGTATCGCCCATACGTTGCGGCTGCACCCGGACAAAATTGAGTCCCTCATTAACGCGGCCGATGGCGCGCTGTATCAAGCTAAAAACGCGGGGCGCAACCGCGCTCATTTGTCAATCTAGCTCCATTCTAAAGGCGCACCCATGTCATTCATCAGCAAAGTTTCCATCGGCAACACCCTAACCGCTGCCGCACCCAGCCCAGCCAGCGCACCCAAAACCTATATTGACTTGCTGTATAACTTTGTCGGCTATCTCAACGCTAATCACGGCCGCATCGCGTCCGGCTCTTTGCAAGGGCGCAGCATTGGCATTGTCGGCTCTGGCGCGGCGGGCTTGATTGCTGCGTATCAATTGCTGCAGTTGGGTGCGAACGTGAGTATTTTTGAGGCCAGCAACAGGGCCGGTGGCCGTTTGTATACTCAGTACCCAATCCCCGGGCAGCCCATTGCATTTGAGATGGGCGCGATGCGGGTGCCGCCGTGCGAACAGCTGTTTAACTACTACTGCGCACTATTCGGCGTGCAGCCCGGCGGCCAGTTTCCCGACCCGGGCAAAGTCGACACGCAAATTATCTATCGCAACGCTGCCTACAACTGGCCCGCAGGCGGCAACCCGCCGGCTATTTTTGATAATGTGTCGACCGGCTGGAATGCGCTCGCGAACAAGCTCAGCGGCCTAAGTACCTTGTTGACCAACGCAACCCCGCAAGATTTTGCTACCGCGCAAGCAAGCTGGCAATCGTTGGTTTACAGCAGCGTTGGCTTTGACCCCGAACAGGGCTACAGCACAATTTCTTTCTATCAAGGCCTAGTGCAAGCATTTGTCGAAAACTATGCGGCCTATGGCTTAACGCAGCCCTGGTCGGGTGATGATTTTGAACTGTTCGGCGCGCTTGGCGTGGGGTCAGGCGGTTTTGGGCCGCTCTACGGCGTCAATTTTGCCGAGATTGCGCGCCTGATTATCAATGGCTTGGAGTCCGATCAGCAGTTCTATCCGGGCGGCATCGCCAGCTTGGTGGATGGCTTCTTAAATGCCCAGCCGGATCCAAATCGGCCCGGTTTGACGCTCGGCGGCTGTGTTCAGTTTGAACAAATGGTGCGGCAAATTCGCAAAAATTCCACGCTGCCCCTACCCGTGCAAGTCTTTACCGATTCTGGCACTTTTCAATTTGATGCCGTGGTCGTTGCCACCACGAATCGCGCCATGCAGGTTGATATGAACCTAACGGATGGCGAGCAACAAGTGCTGCCGCAGGCGGTATCCTCAGCGGTGCGCCAGCTGCATTTGATGAATTCTTCCAAGCTCTTCGTGGTGACGAAATCGAAATTTTGGCAAACGGGTTCCCCGCTGCCGTCGAATATTCAATCCGACACACTGGTGCGCGGCCTGTATTGCCTGGATTACACCCCGGAAACACCGGGCGTGGGTTACGGAGTGGTCTTGATTAGCTACACCTGGGGTGACGATTCGACTAAATTGCTGGCGATTGGCGATCCGATGCAGCGCTTAGGCCTCTGTTTGCAGTCGATTCGCAGCACGCAGCCCGAATTTGTCGCGGCCTTGGAGGCAAACCTAGTGCCCGGGCTGACGCAGATGATCGATTGGCAGCTGCAGCCGAACTACTACGGCGCGTTTAAACTCAATCTGCCCGGGCAAGATAGCTACAACCAGCGCCTGTACTCGCATTTTTTAACTGGCAACGGCATCTATCTAGCTGGGGATAGTATCGGTTGGTGCGGCGGCTGGATTGAAAGCGCCTTTCAGACCGGCATGAACGCCGCCAGCGCGATTGCGCAGCAGTTCTTAGGCGCTGCTGCGATGTATCCGGGCTCGCCAATGACGCAAAGGCCGGATCTGTTTCAATATGGACCAAATTTGGCGTTGCGCGTTAAACCTAAAAAACTCAGTTGACCGCGCCCTAGCGCTAGAAAAGTTATGCTGAGTATGGATTTCTGGGCTTTTTCGAACCGCACCAAATGGGGGATAAGCGCTACGCACCCGATTGCACCTTTTTCGACTCGTCCACCTTCGTTGTTTCCTCCTTGCAGAGAATGACTATGCCGCGTCGTCACGCCTCGCCGGACAAGCCGAAAAAAGCACACTCGGGCACGTCCAACTGAGTTTTCTAGGTTAAACCAGCGGCGATTACGGTTTTGAATTAGATATGGAATAAAAAGGCCCGCCAAATAATTTGGCGGGCCTTTTTACAATCTATATCAGCGTGTAACTGAACCTATTTCAACGCCGGATCCCCAAGCAACGCGCCACCCAGAATCACATCCTTCGCACCCGGCAACTCATTCGCCACCGCTTGCTGTGCTTGCAGTAGGGCATCGCCTAAGCTGTTGCTGTTCAAACGCGGCAGCAGGTTGTTCGCCAGGGCAATATCACTGCTGGATTCGGTCAGGCTGGTCGACCCCAACACCGCTGCCGCACCCTTGGGCATCAGCAACATCTGATGCGCCACCGTCGTGCTAGTTGGCTCGACAAAATACGTGCCCCAGCAGCCTAGCTGAACCGTCGCAAACGGCTGATTTACCGTGTTGAACAGGCCGCCGCTGACTTGATTTGCGGTAACCAGACCTTCGCGGCTCCAGCTCGCTGGCGCGCTGTGGCCGTAGTAGCTCAATAGGCTCGTGCCGCCTTCCAAATTACTAACGATGTCCGCCCTAGCGGTGGCCGCTTGACCACTGGCATAGCTGTCCAAGCTCAGCTGGCCTGTTGTCCAGTTTTGCCCCAGCAAATTCGCCAGTGGTGCCGCTTGGCTGGCGTAGCTTGTGCCATTCAAGCTGCGATCACTGATAAACAAGGCTTTATGCGTGTTTTGATAGCTCAAACTTTTTCCCAACAGAGCGTTCAACTCAGCCAGCGTGCGCACCGGCCAGCGGCCAATCGCCACGTTCGGCACGCCATTACCGTCTGTATCGGCATACACCGCATCGCTAGGCATAAACGCAATGATTGGTCCAGAGCGGCGGTAGTTGGTCGGAATGAAGCTGACCGAGTTAATGCCCAGCACGTTTTGATAGTCGTAGGTATCACCACCCACTAACAAGACGTGCGTGGTTCCCAACTGCTGCTGCGCACGTCGGATCGCCAGCTGGATCGCCGCTGGGTCAACCACACCGGCGCTGTAGTAGCGATAAATCGCTTCCACATCCACCACTTTGACGCTAAAACCTTGGCTCTGCTTGGCCAAGACCAGCGGGCTCAAGTTCGCGATAAAGCTCGGGTGGCTGATAATCAAATAGCTGGCTTTTGTGCCCGCAATCGGATCTGTCAGCGCAATCGCCGCCGTTGGCAGCACGCCATTCTCAATCGGCATCAGGCTCAAGCGGTCGCCCGCCTGTGCTGCCAGTTCAATGCGCAAACTACCGGCACTGACTGCATCGGTTTTCAGCAGGCTTTGCGCACCAGCACGCTCTAGCACCGCAACCATGGGCGCACCGCTGAGACCGGTTACGACAAAAGTGCTGGCGTTGAGCTGATCGGCACCGCCGCCGCGAATGAGTGCTGCGATCGGCGTTTCCGGTAACACCACGCTCAGGCGATCCGCTTGCGGGCTCAGCTTGCGCGTGTAGCCCACAGAAACCGATTCCACATTCACGATATCCGCCGCATAGCCCGTGCTGTTTGGCAATTCCACCGTGAAAGTATTGGCGCCGCTCAACAAGCTGCCTTGGGGTAGCTTAAACCGCTGGGTGCGCGCGGCAAAACCGTCAAATTGTGCTTGCCCTAAAACCGTGCCATTGAGCTTGAATACCGCCAAGTGATCTGGCGTGCTACCGGCATAATCCAAGCCACCCCAGAAGCTGACTTCTAGCGTTTCATCGGCCGTTAGCAGGGCCGACACACTGGGCTTAGGCGCGCCGTTACCTGCAACCGGAGCTGGTGCCACGCGATCTGTCAAGGTGAAGTTGATACTGCCCACACCTACAGCCGCACCGCCACTGCGCAGGGCGCGGAAGCTAAACCACGGGTCTTCAATTGGCGAGCTGAAGCTATAGGTGGTGTTGTTGTTCAACACTAACGTATCCGCCACAGCCGGCACTTCAGGGCCCACGCTCAAACCGGTCGTGCGTGCATCCACTTCCGCCAACGCCAAAGCTCGACCAATTTCAATGCGATACACCGCCGTCGTCGTGTACAGGCTGTTTTTCACCGCTTTCGCAAAAAACTCAATCGTGCTGCCTGGGCCAAACGTCTTGTCCGCCAAATTCACCCGCGCTGGCAGCGTTTCACTGCCCAAACGTACCGCAATGTTATTCGCCTGCTGGCCGGACAAATCCACCCCAGCCGCAGCCAGTTGCGCCTGCGTGATGCGCACCCAGCCATCGCTGCTGACGCGTATTTCTGCGGACTTTTCACTCAAGCCACGCAACAGCGTTTCGCGCGCAGCACGGAAGCTACGTTGTTCAGAGTTGACCGCCACCCAGTCCAAAGGCTTCGCTAGACCGATTTCACCCACCGAACTGCCCACCTTATAAGGGCCGTACAGAGTCGCTTTGCCATCCACCGCGCTTTCTTCGATCCAGACTTGATCCGCACCCGGATTGCGCGCACGCACGGAATAGGACTGCTCGCGCAAGCTGTCAATGGCTTTAGAGGCGACACTGCCAATTTCGACGCGGGCTTGCACGCCTTTGCCAATATCGGCCAGGACGCGATAGCCCAAGGTGCCGGCTTCAGTTGCGGTGTTGAAGTTCACGACTAATTCGCTGCCGGATTCTTTGACTTCAACGTTGGATAGGGTGACGGGGACGGTGCCAAAAGTGGCCGTGCTGTAATCTTCGACCTCACCGCTTGCGACTGCGCCGCCTTGCAAAGTTGCTGCATTGGCCTGCGTTACCGCACTCGTGTCGCTCGCCAGCGCCAAGCGTGCGCGAATTCCGACAATACCGCCGGGAGTGAAAGGCCCGAAGCAATCGACCGTGGCACGCGCTGGCAAGACGACATTGATCCCGCCAGAGGCGGCGGTGCCGGTGAAGGTCGTCGAACCGGTTTCTGCCACATCTTCAAAATCACCATCACCATTGCGGTCAACGAATACATTTAAAATCGTCGATGCGCCGTTAGGGGCCGTGGCATTGAATCGTAGCGTGACCGCCGAGCAGCTACTCCCAACCGTCGCAAAAGTCACACTCACCAGCCCATCTTCATCGTCCGACACGTTAGAGTCATCGCCATCTGCAGCCGTATTTTGCTGCGCTTGGGTTTCCGCATCAATGAGGGAACCCAAGAACAGCCCTGCAATAACGACATGACTCGGGCCACTGTCTGCCCGCAAAGTTCGATAATTTGCGGCGCCAACGCCAACCCCGGAGTCCGGCAGATCGCCAAAATCTGCGGTGTAGGTGATGGTAACGTTAGCGGTGGGCGAGTTAGCGCCGCCGGCGGAAGCGGAAGCAATATTATTGACTGTCCCCGCAACGAGATCCGCCGCCAAAATGGTGTAAGTCGCACTACAGGTAATCGACTCGCCTGGATCAAAGAAATTATCAAAATCGCCGACGGTGCTCAATGCCGGGCAGCTTTCGTTCGTTGTAAGGTTATCGTTAATCAGCACCGGGCCGCTCAAGATAGCGTTGCCGCTATTGGTGACTAAAAAGCTGTAGCTGATCACCTGCCCGGCATAGCCGTAGACGCTTACCCCAGCGCTCTTGACCAAGGTTAGCCCGGTGATCCCATACCTGGCGACCGAGGTAGCGGTCGAGGGGCCGGTCGGGCTGCTCGCCGTGCCGGTGTTAACCACACCTGAGGCCACGGCATTGATTGGTCCGACGACGCAGGCATTGATGTGGTTGTTGTTACCTGGTGCGGCCACCGGCAGCGGATTAGACCAACCGGCAAAGCAACTGGTGGTGTTGACATTCGGTCCGGGCACACTTGAGTCCGTGACGAAGCCGGGAGTGGCCGGCCTGACCAAAGCAACATCGCCGGTGTTTTCCACGGTGAACTGGTAGAAAAGAGGTGTGTTCAGCGGTACCGCAAGATACGAGAACCAAGGGCCTGAGGCGCTGATGCTGACTTGCTTCAGTAGCGAAATGGCGGGGGTAGCCGTTTTGACCAGCAAGGCCGCGCTCGCTGTGTTGCCATTGACGGTTACCCCATTGACGATGTGCGAGACATTGCCGCTGGTGTTGTTATAGGTGCCAATGTTGGGCGCCGTGACATTGACGCTCACGGTACAACTGCCGCCTGCCGGAACCCCAGCACCGGTCAATGAGACCGATCCTGCACCGACCGTGGTGGTCCAGGTGCCCGCAGGACTACAGGTATTGGTTGGTGAGGCAGGGGATGCCACCACCATCGCACCTGGTGCCACAGGGAAGGTATCGGAAAACGCCACGCTGGCCAGCGCATCGCTGGGATTCGGATTGGTGATCGTAAAGGTCAAGGTGCTGACCCCGCCGATGATAATTCCACTCGGCGCAAACTGCTTGGAAAGCACCGGTGGCAGGATCGCATTAAGCGAGGCCGTGGCCGACCCGGTTGGCCCGGAGTTGGTGCCGGTCTGCGTGGTGGAGATCGGGCCGCTGACATTGGTGCGCGCGCCGGCCGAAGTTGCTGTGACATTCACGGAAAGCGTGCAACTGCCATTGGTGGTGCCGACGCGCGCCGGGATCGTCCCGCCGGTGAAGGTGAGGGTGGTGTTACCGGCTACTGGTGCCGGGGTCCAGGTACCACAGGTAGAGCTAACCGCTGGAGTCGCGGCGACTTGGATGCCCGCGGGCAGCGCATCGGTGAATGCCGCGCCAGTCAGCGCGATATTGTTTTCGTTGTTGAGCGTGAAGGTCAGCGTGGAAATGCCATTCACACCAATGGTGGTTGGATTAAAAGCCTTCGTGAGAAGGGGATGTTCCGGCACACCGCAGCCGGTGAAAACGACGTCATCCAGAAGCAGTTGCGCACTCGAGCCGCCGCCGCCGCCGCTAACACCTGCCGCTGTTATCCTAAAATAGGTGTCTGTCCCGCCTGTTGGAGCCGCAAGAAATGCCGCAGGTGTGTTCCATGTGTCACGGGAGATTTGGGTAAAAGTGGCTCCGGTATAGTTGGTGTCGTCGGTACTTGAACGGAAATACAACTCATTATTGCCAGGGCTGGCCCAAGCGCTGCCACCGCCGATGGGGTTGGCACGCAGCTGCATGGAAACATTGGTAAAGTTGTTCGTGCTGAGCTGAAATTTGAAAAATGACGCCACATTGAAGGCCGGTGCTCCTGTTGCTGAGTTCCAGCCCACGCCTGACCAGGAATTTACCCCGGAGGTCGATCCGATCGTCGTGGTGTCGATGGTGTTAGTTCCGGTTCCTGCCCTGGCGGTAAAGGTGGCCGCAGCTGTAGTCACGCGACCGCTTTTGAAGGTAAAAGCCGGTGGCGTTGTCGTTCCAGCCGCAGTTGGCATAGTCCAGGTCGCCAGCTCCAGTCCATTGGTGCACGCAGGCGGTGCTGGCGCATTGCTTACCATAAGAGATGCCGAGGCGGTTTGCCCAGTTGTAACTCCATCGATCAGCAAAGCATTGGTGGTGTTGTTATAAGTATTAACCGCGGCACTGGTCACTTTGACACTAAAAGTGCAACTGCTGGTTGCGCCTATCGTGCCATTGGAGAAAGTGAGCGTGGTTGCGCCCGCAGTGGGGGCGAAGGTAGGCGTGCCGCAACCAGTCGTGGTTGCCGAGGGTGGTGTGGCAACCACAACACCAGATGGCAGGTTGTCGATTACGCTGTAGCCGCTGACCGCTGAGGCATTGGGGTTATTGATCACAATCGACAAAGTCGAGGTGCCATTGACAGGTATGGCATTCGGGGTAAAGCTCTTGCTGATCGTCGATCCAGCTGGATCAATGATATTGGCAATGCGCCCACCGACTGAATAATCGGAATTATAGTGATAGCTGCTGCCGGAAAAATCATAAAACAGCGAATTTAGTGATTCCGACGTGCCGCCACCGCTAATAATCTGCACTTGGTAGGTAATTTGTACCGGCGCACCGCCAGCCTTTCCTACGCCTAAGCAGGCGCGATAATTAGGACTATTCGGGTCGTTTTCCCACCGGCAAGCATCTAAATAAAGCGTGCTGGCTGGGCTTGCAACATTGGGCGAGGTATCGGCCGGAAACTGCGAATCGACGTTCAGTACTCGAAAGACCGTATTCGAGAAACCAATAAAGGTTTCCAGCTGCTCATAGCCCTGGGTGGCGGTACCACCGATCAGACGGATAAAGTAGGTATTGCCGACTACCAAGTTCATCGCCCCGCCGGGTGCTACCGAAGTCAGGCCAGCGAGCGTAGTACCGAACTGGATGTTGTTCACCGAATTGCGGTTTTGCGAGATCAGCTTCTCAACGAAGATTTCGCGCGGCACCGGCGAGGAAACTAGCCCTGGATTCGAATCGCCGGCATCGACGCGATAGCGCCGAGTATGGTTGTAAGCGCTAGCGTTGCGAGTGACTTCGATCTCGAAGTAGGCATCTGCACAGCTATTGGCAGCGAGCGCTGACAGCACGACCGGGTTTTGCGATCCCGTACGCAGGTTGATGAACGAGTCAGCCGTGGTCCAGTTCCAGGTGACGGTAATGTTGCCATTGCTGGGCGTGGCGTCGGTACAGACGCGCATCCCGCCGGGAAAGCGGTTGGGGCCCACCATGACGTTGTTGCTGTCCAGGCCCACGACGTTCCATGTGATCGGTGTCACGGAAATGGCTGCATTGGCGGCACTTGTAAGTAAGGTACCGAATAAAAGTGCAAGAAACGAGCGTAAGTAGGTGCGAATCATGAGGACATCTCCAAAATTTCAACTCGTTTGACCCGAAAGCAGATGCCAAAAGGCGCAAAAAAGAATACGAGCTTCAATTTGTTCATTTGAGGACTCCGTCACGAAACAGTAATTGCACGGACTATAGCTGATACGTTTTCCGTGGAAATGACGTTCAAGCGTAGATACGCATTCGTTTCCAATCTGATGCTTATTTTTAACAAAGTCGCGGTTCAGTTTTTTATGCGCAACGTCGTTAACTGGCAAAATATGGCTGAAAGACGCCTAAAACAGAAGGAAGTGCGCAGGCCATGAGCGTAAAAAGCCCTGTCCGTGCCCTAATCGGGAGGCGCTTGATTGAGCTGCCTGCTTCGGTGATGCGAAAACGCAGCTAACAAATTCGTCTAACTCGGCAATCCGTAGCTTTCACTGGTCAACGTCAGCAACGAGCGCATCTGCTCGCGCAGGGCAATAGGTGCGGTAATTTCCGCATCCGGGCCATAGCGCAATACGTCCATCAATAGCTCGCGGCCATTGGAATACGGCACTTTCAGCTCAAAACGGCCATCCGGCAAAAATTTACCCGTTTGCGCGTCGTGCCAGCGCTCTTCTGCCGCCCAGCGCGCCGCATGGGCGCTAAAAACGATGGTGGCGTTATTGCGCGCGGCACCCGAAAAGATGCCGTAGCCGGTGGTTAGCGTAGCGTCTAAATCGGCATCTGCAAGTTCTTTTGCCGCGCCTTCTAGCAGCTTGACGTTACTGATGCGATCCAGGGCAAAGCTTCGCAGCGCATCGCGGGTTTCATCAAACGCGTCCAGATACCAATTATCGCGATAGTGCACCAGCCGCTGCGGATGGACGGTGCGCATCGTGGGTTCATCGGTCGAGCGCGCTCGGTAACCAAAGCGCAGTATGCGCCGCTCTAAGGTGGCGGCGGCAATACTGCGAAAAACGCGCTCATCAACCCGTCTATGGTTATGCCGCAATACCCGCAAACGCTTTAAATTGACCGCTTTTTCACCCAGCAATTTTTCGATGCGGTCTTGCGCCGCCGCCAAACTGGCCCCCAATAAAGACTCATCAGGGCCGTCGTCGTGTGCTGCATCTGCCGTTTTTTGGTTGCCTTCAACAATTTGCCGCGTCAAAACTAGGGCATACAGCTCTTCTGCGTTCAACCATAGGCCCGGCAACTCAAAAGGTGCGTTTTCGTCACGGGCGTAGCGCCAGCGCCGCTGCTCATCAACATTCAACGGTGCGCCCAGTACATCGCGCAAAAAATCCAAATCGCGATACACCGTGGCCCGTGATACGCCCATTTCTGCTTCCAGCTCGTCAATCGTGCGCCCCATGCGCGCTGTCTTGAGGACGCGGTGCAGCAGCGTTACGCGTTCAATTTTCTTATCCACTCTCACAGCCCTTTTATTAGCTTGCGCACCTGCGCCACATTACGCCGACTGACTTCAAGCTTTTCTGGGCGCAGCCGCAAGGTAATCGCCACTTCACCCTGGGCAGATTTTGCCAAGCCTGAAATCGCTGCTTTTGCAACTAAACAGTTGCGGTGGATACGCACAAAAATGTCACTGAACTCTTCCTCCAGCTGCACCAAAGAGTCTTCAATCAGCAGCATTTCTTTGACGGAATGCACTTCGACATATTTTGTATCCGCCTGCAAATACAGCACATCCGCTATTGGGATCAGGCGCAATTCACCGCGCACCCGCGCGGCAAGCTGGGTGCGCTTGGTTTTTAACGACGCAACGGCGGCAAGGATGGGTGCCGGCTCAAGCGGCGCGCCGACAAACTTGCGGGCGCGCTCAAGGGCGGCACTTAAGCGCTCGCGTTTAACAGGCTTGAGCAAATAATCCACTGCATGTGCCTCAAAAGCGGCCAGCGCGTGTTCTTCATAGGCCGTGCAAAAAACCACCGCCGGTGCTGGGTCAAAGCGGGCAAAGTGCAGTGCCGTCTCTAATCCGTCCATGACCGGCATGCGGATATCAAGCAGCACCAAATCAATCGCAGTCGCCACCGCAATTTCCAGCGCGCGCGCGCCGTGTTCGGCTTCAAACACTTCTTCAATATCATCATGCGCTTTCAATAACTCACGCAGGCGGGCGCGGGCGAGCGGCTCATCGTCTACGATCAGGGCTTTCATGGGTGTGCGCCTTTGCATCCAACGGTAGCGTCAAGATTGCCACATAGCGGCCTTGGTTGGTGTGCGTTTGCAAATTTGCGCGCGCGCCAAAGGCAAGCCGCAAACGCGCCATGATATTCGCCTGCGCCATGCCGTTTCCGGGCTTGCACAGCCGCGCATCAAATGGGTTTTCGACCGTTATTTTGAGCAAACTCGCGTCAACTTTCGCGCTCAAACGCACCGTTCCGCCCGCGCTAAGCGGCTGAATCCCGTGATACACGGCATTTTCCACTAGCGGCTGTAGCAGCAGCGACGGCAGCTTGAGCTGCACGGGCAAATCCACTAGGTCATATTCAACGTGCAGCCTATCCCCCAAACGCAGCTGCTCAATACGCAAGTAGTGCTGCGCCAGCGCCAGCTCCTCTTCCAAAGGGATGTCAAAGTCGCCCGCTTTTAGTGCCGCACGAAACAGCTCGGATAAATCTTCCACCACTTGCTCGGCGCGTACGGGATCAATAGCGATCAAGGAGGCCAAAGTGTTCATGCTGTTGAACAAAAAATGTGGCCGAATGCGCGCTGTCAAGGCTTCGACTTTCACCCGCGCGTTCGCCTGTATTTCTAGCGCCCATTGGCGCTGGACGTAAGCGTATCGCAGCGCAGCGGCACTGACTAAAACCGCAATGAAGGCAATGCGCAGGGCAAATGCGGGCGTTAGCATTTGCGCATCGGCGGGGGAAATAATGGACTGCGCGCCCGCAGCAAGCAGTACACACAAAAACGCAATAATCCCAACCAACGCAAGCGCTGCCGACGCGCTAACGCTATTGCTTTGTTTCGCCAGTCTGGGTGCCAACAGGCTCAAGCCAAACGCGACACAAATTGCTAGCCACTGCGCCAACAGGCTGGCCAGCCCAAAGCGCTGCCAGAAATCAGCCGCGCTAACGCTCGCTAAGAGTGCAATCAACACGATCAATTCCGCTGCCGCCATCAACATCAGCAGCGCGCCAGGCGTTAAAAAGTTCGGCAGCCACGGGTGGCCGACGCTAAAAGCCTCGCGTTTATTGAAGTTCAATTAACTTGAGGGCCACTTTGCGCGGCCACCAACGCCAGTCTTACCTCTGCCGCGTCTGCAGCATTCGGGTGTGCTGCCAAATAAGCTGCTAAATCGGCGCGCGCCGCGTAGTGCGCGCCCACTTCAATATAGAGCAAACCGCGATCACGTCGCTCATACAGCGAATCCGTCATTTGCACCAAGCGATGCACCACCCGCAAAGCCCGCACATGATCTTTTTCGCCGCGATACAGGGACTTTAAATTATTCAACATGCGGATCAGCACGGTTTTATTGTCGCAAGGCGTCAACATCCGAAACAGCTCGTCCTCACTCGGGGCATCGACTTCGCCGGAACCACTGGCGCGAAATTTGAGTTCATCTGCGCCGATGCTTTTGCCGCGATTAAAAGGGTCAATAATGATTAAGCCGCCTTCAACCGGCACGCGCACCAAAAAATGCCCTGGGAAACTAACCCCTGATAAGTCCACGCCTAAACTGCGCCCAAGTTCAATATAAATCACCGCCAAACTAATCGGTATACCGGTTTTGCGCTCCAGCACATCATTCAGATAGCTATTGCGCGGGTTGTAATAATCTAAAAAGTTACCGGTAAAACCGTGCGTTTCAAATAAAAAATGGTTCAACGATTTCAGCCGCGCCAGTGGCTCGCTCTGGCCACCTGCCGCCGCATCGGCCGCTTGCGCAAGTTCGGCGAATTGGCGGCGTACAGCAGCAACGTCAAGCCGTGGATATTCATCCATCGCAATTAACAACGACGCATCCAAGAGCGATATTTCGTCATCTTGCGCCTCGCACAGCCAACGCCACGGGTCAGGCTGCACGAAAATTTGTGCCTGGGGCATTGGGGTTTGGGCCATTTTTGATGGGGAACTAGCGCAGGTCAACACTTAACTTATCACCCACCACGGCACCAATTTCAGTGGCGCGGCCTGCGGCAAGCTCAAGCACATATTTTGCCGGTTTCTCACTTGCATAGCTTGGGCATTGCGAAGGATCTAGTGAACACGGCGGCACCGAAAGCGCGCTGTTGACTAACTTAAAATTGTGATCAAAATACAAAATATCGAGCGAGATTTTGCAATTGTGCATCCAAAAAGCACGCGGTTGCTCATCGTCAAAAATAAATAGCATACCGGCATCGGGTGCCAACGTTTCGCGAAACATTAAGCCCCTAGCGCGCGTGGCATCATCGGTGGCTAGTTCGACACCAAATCGCTGCTCTCTTAATTCCACACTATCGCTCAATTTTGGGCAGCCTGAAAGCAGCAGCGCGATCCCCATAGCTATCCATCCTAAACCTGCTTTCATAGTCGTTCTACCGCTTTAAAGGGACATTCTTTCGCCCGCGCCCGCGCCAGTGCGGCACCCTCAGCATTTTCGCGCGCTAGCCGTGCTTCGGCGATGGTCAACCAATTGCGCACACACAGTGGCCCGGTTTGCGCACTGGCATCAAAGGATTTTTGCGCCAAAACTTCCGCCATCGCAAAACCGCTCGTATGCAGTTGCACCTCGGCTTTGAACTGAATAACGACCGGATTATTCGGCTCGATTTGCTCCGCTTCCAAAGTTAACGCCTGCGCCTGCGCATGTGCGCCGGCGGCGTCTGCTTCTTGGATTCGATGCAGCAAAACCGTGACCGCCGGGTTTTGTACCGGCTCAATCACCAATACATCCCCGGCTTTTGCGGCTTCCATACGAATTTCGGCGACTAGATCGCGCTTTGGCACAACGACTACCGGCTCAGGCACGGGTGGTTCCGCAAAAAAGCTGCACGCGCCTAGAGTTAAAGTTAAAACAAGTACGGAAAACGCGTGCTTCATGGAGTGCAGTCGAATCAGGTTGAAGAACTTAGTTTAACGAAAGTGGGACCTCAAAAAGCAAATTCGCCGCAATAGTCGTTATGCGCGAAAGATTCAATCTTCGTCCTTGCTTGCCCACCCACATCCAGTTACAGTGTGCAATAACACACATAAAAAGATAGTCATGTATACCACTAGGTTATTAATTCCCATAATCGCATGCGGATTGCTGATAAACCCACTGCAAGCTGCCACGATCAGCAGTTTCGGCATTACTCCGAACAACCCCCTGCCCGGTGATTTAGTCACCGCCCACTTTCAAGTTGACGGTACTACGCCTATTGGTGCGGCCAGCGTTTGGGTCGACGCTGTCGAGCAATGCCAAGCCGTTCTCGAACATGACTATTTCAGCTGCGCGTTTAACGTGCCGCACGGTGGACGCTTTAATTATAAGCTGCGTTTTCGTGACGCAAACGGCGGCCAAAGCACTAGCACCCAGCAAGCTCTATCAGGCGGTTTGCGCATCGTGAAGTTCCAGCCGCAGACAGTGCAAGCGGGGCGATCCGCCATCATTTTCGCCAAACTGGATTACTTTCACCCCGCCGCCGTGCCGCAACCGCAGGGGCAAATCCAAATCGCGACCCTGGACGGCACACACCAGTGCAGCATTCAGTTGCCGCAGCAAACGTACTGCCAGATTTTGTTTAGCCAAGCTGGACGCTTTGCCCTAAAGGCGAGCTATTCGGGCGACGCTAGCTATCCGGCGCTAACCAGTGCAACGACCGAAATACGCGTGACCAATCCTACGTTGGATTACGGCATTTACGCGAATGAACTGCCGCTGCGGCCGGTTGCTGGGGACACCACTTACCTGTACACGGCATATCCGGCCAATTTTGATGCAAGCGGCAATTGGCTTTTGTTTCCACAGCGCGGCCCGATTGACTTTAACGTCGGCGCACAAATTCCGCTCTTTAACGCCAGCATTTACAGCCAAGGTTTCGTTGGCCTTAGCAGTATTTTTGGTAATCAATTCAGCGGTCAGAGCACCCACGCATTAGCAACCCCTCGGGGCGAGCTATACGCATCATTCAATGCCCCAGGCAGTGTGGTGCAATCGGTTGATCCAATGCGCCGGGTTTTGCTGCAAACCCAGCAGCCGCTTGTAGCATCGGATACCAATCAAAATAGCGATTGGTATCTGCAAGCGCCAGAACCCAATGCAATCGAATGGTTAAGTAAAAAATCCGACGGTAGCGCGATAAGTTCGGGCGTACCGTTCGCCGCATTTAACAGCAAAGCAATCGCATTTGTCAGCGATGAAAATAACATCGTCAGTGGCGATCAAGATGGGCTGCCAGACACATTTATTGCGCGTGCGGGCTTATCTACCATTCGACTGCCATTGCCAGCAAGTCGTACGCAAGCACCTAGCGCACTGCGCCTCAACGCCAATTCAGATCAGTTGCTTTGCTACACCGCACTCCGATTAACTGCCGACGATCTTGATACTCAGCCTGACGTTTATTTGTTCGATATCACGACGGCGACTTTTCGGCGCCTACCCGAGGCGCGATTTGCGGAAGGTATATACTTTGCACCGAACGGGGACGTCGTGTTTTTCGACGGCACTACTAACACCTTGGTGGTGCAACCACTTGCCGGGCCACGACGACAATTCGTGCTGTCCGCAGCAACAACATTCGGCCTCAGGTTAAATAGCGTTACCAATGCCGGGCAAGCGCTATTTTTTGGCAGCGCTCAGGGCAGTCGGCGCCTGTTGGTTGACTTAAATACCGGTGCTGAGCAGCTGGCCGTAGGGCAAGTCGTGGGCGATGAGGCGCTCTTGAAGTCATCAAGTCTTTCTTTGAATAACGCTGGCAGCAGTTTGCTCACCGCGTTTGGGCCAGGGCTTTTGTCGCTTAATTCCGATGGCACCGGCCGCAACGCGCTTACCGCCCCTCAAGTACAAGCGATACGTATGGATGACGACGCGCGTTACAGCGCGTTTTCCAGCTATGCCGCCCTGCTTCCAGAGGACACTAATCAAACGTTAGACGTTTACGAATGGGATCAAACCAGTACGCAACTGCGCCGTTTAAGTCGCCGCATTGATGGTGCAGAAACAACGCGGGCCACTGAATTGCTGGCCTACTCGCGCCGCGAGGGTATCGCGCTCGTCACACTCGACGGCGCTGATTTGCCGATACCCAATACCGGCTTAAACATTGGGCGCATTAACTTGGCCACGGGCGTCGTCACACCAACGCCAAACATGGGCCTGAGCGCCTCATATGTAGTTGGCAGCAGTCGCAATGGCCGCTGGGCAATAGTAAAAGGGCCAAATGGCGCAACACGCATAGATTCCCAAAGCGGCGCATCTAGTTCGCTTAACGGTTTGAATCAAGCTCCACTTGAGAGCGTGGGAAGCGCCGCTATTTCTGATGATGGTCAGCTTGTGATCGCCAGCGTCAACTTGAACGGCCGAAGTGAAGTTCGCCTGCTCAATATCCCGAACGGCAGCGTCCAGACTTTGTTTCAAACCTTGGAAGAAGATGTCGCCGTTAAAATTTCGCCGGATGGGCGTCACGCGCTCATAGGCTCGCGCAGGACAATATTGTTACCATTTCCAGTAAGCCCTCCACCGCCAATTATGCCGCGCAGGCTGTTTGTGCTTGATCTAGCGCGTGGGCTAATCAGCGAGCAAATAGCCAGTGTGCTCGACAACGCCTTTGAATTTTCCGGTGATGCCAGCAAGATTGCCTGGACAAGCTACAACGGCACTCCAACAGGCGGTGTCACGATTCGAGAGAATCCGTACTTCAAGCTGCCCAGCTACACCAGCATCGTGCGTACGGTGCCTTCACTGCCTAATTTAGCGCAGGACTTCCTGGTCGAAGCCGTGGTTAGCCACAAAGAGTCTGACCCAGCCCCGAGCGGCATCGTGCGTTTTGATGACGGAAACGGCGCACAGTGCGACGGCGAATTGATCGCGCAAGGCGAGCTTGCGATTGCGCGCTGTCGGCTATTGCCGAATGCGCAGGGGCTTTACACACGCCTTCGCAGTTCGGGAAGTGTTAGCTCAACGTTAGCGTTATCACTTACCGCAAGCTATTTGGGTGATCGCCGTTACGGAACTAGTCAAGGCACTCGCAGCGCCAATTTCAGCAAAGTGACCCCGACATTTCGTTGGCTGGTAGCGAATCCAAGCACCGGGCCTGAAGTCAGCATTGGAATTGCTCTGGATGCTCTCCCAGGTGCCACCTTCACCGGTAGCGCCAGGATCTCAAACTTTGGAATTCCCTGTTTTCTGAGCGCCGTAGAAATTCAAGCAGCCAAGCGCTGTCGCTTTTTTCTACCTAACGCCAACAGCTACGCGTTCACCGTCACACTCGACGATCCGATCTATACGCTGGGTAACGGCAGCAGTATGTATTTGGATGTAG
>JAYUUS010000068.1:0-5574 GCA_043754435.1 Rhodanobacteraceae bacterium | reverse complement strand
ATTAGCGAAAATTTGCGGACTGGCACTGCGCGGATGCGCGCCTGCGGTTATTGCATTAGGGCCGCGCTGGGCGGTGGCGGAATTTTGCTCAAGCGAGGCGCTACTGGCAGCGCAGCCAGACTTTTCCGCCTTGGCGGCTTGGAATTTAGCGCACGGTAATATTGGGCTGGCAGCATTCGCACGCGGCGTTGATGCGCAAGGTGAATACCTGGAGGTGCGTTGCTTTGTGCCATTGGACGGCATTTCTGAAGATCCCGTTACCGGTAGCGGCAACGCCGCCATTGCCGCGTTTTTGCATATCAATCAAGACTTTAACGGCTTGCCCAGAAGCTATAGGGCGCGTCAAGGCCGGGCCTTAGGCCGCGATGGCAGGCTGCAAATGATCGTCTCTGAAACGGGTGAAATTGCGGTTGGCGGCGTTGTCACCCAGGTTGCCGCTGGTGAACTTTTGGCGCTGCCTTTGGATTAGGCAGCGCCCTCAACTGCGTAAGCAAGCCTTCATCAGTGCGTGAAATTCAAGCTTGGGTAGCTTCGTGGCAATTTGCACGTCACTTTTCCGCTGATCCAGCAGGGTCGCACCGCGTGCCGCGCCCTGCATAACCACTTCAACGCCAAAGCGTTTGAAGCTGCAACGGTCCGGGCGAATCGCTACAAAAGCCGCGAGTGGATCGGCCCAGGTCCACGCTGCTGCATCATGCAAACCGGCCTCCGCGATTGAGAGATGAAAAGCCAGCGTCTTTCGGGATATCGCGTGCATCAACTGGGCGTTTACGGCACTTGAGGCTAGCCAGCTTTCCGTTTCAGCAATGCTAGGCGCGTTGTCTAGCGTTGCCTCCCAATCGACTAACTCGGCATTCGGCCAGCCGGTGAGTACCGACTGCGCAGACTCAGGGTCAACCGCGATATTAAACTCAGCAAATGCGGTGATATTGCCTTTGCCGGTCACCGCACCACCCATAATAATTAGGCGTTTGACTTTGCTAGGCAGGGCCGGATCAAGCGCTAAAGCCAAGGCGATATTCGTTAGCGGCCCGAGCGCCAAAATTTCAAGCTCACCTGCGAAGCGGTTCGTCGCCTCAATAATCGCTAGCGCTGCGTGCAAGGGTTCTGGCTTTGTCGTGGGCGCGGCTAAGTCGGCACCGCCAAAACCATCTGCACCGTGTACAAATGCAGCATCAGGTGCCGCACCTATAAACGGCCGGCCGACGCCCGCATACACCTTGACGGGATGGCTGGGGGTTTTTCTACGCGCATGATCCGCTAAGCGGCAGGCGTTGCGAACGGTGTCGTGCAAAGCAACATTGCCACCCAACACGGTCAGCGCATGCACTTCAATATCGGGCGCTGCAAAGCACATTAAAATCGCCAAAGCGTCATCAACGCCTGGGTCAGTGTCAATTAAAAATGGGCGCACGCAAAACTCCTAAAATCAATACGCGCTTTTTACAGTAAGCAGAGGGCTTGAGCCAGTCGGCGATGAAAACCACAAAAAACTTCGTTATTCCAGCCTGCTTTTGGCGGGAATTCAGTAAAAAACCATCTGGATTCCCGATAAAAGCAGGCTTGAATGACGCAACAATTACGCTTTACGGTTGTTATACGAAAACTTCTTAGAAATTGCCTTCATTAAAGAGCGTGCTATGCCAGCAATTAAGATAGCTTAACCCACGTTTATTTGAAATCTAGTGCATTGTGGGCCCGGCTTGCTTAGTACGTTCTGCAGGTGTTTGGCCCTTCATAGGAACCTCTGGAAATTTTGGAGTAATGCAACCCGGCGCTGCCGGAACCAGTTTGACCGCTAAAGGGTTGGGGATAAGGTCTTTGTTTGCCCCTGTCCCGACATCCACACCAATTCCAATCAATCCGCCTATTAATACATTGCCCGCCATGCCTGCAGCCCCAGCGCCTTTCACGGAACTCTGCACGTCGGTAACAATTGGCTCGAAATTTGGCTTGCAAATTTCGACTGTGAAGGGGAACTTGCGCTTGAGCTTCAGCGCGCACGGTGATGTACACCGTTCACCGTTGCTGAGCGATATCGTGGCTCCAGACGGGTCGGTAGTGACCGTCCAATCTTGGCTCGTTCCCCGAATAATCGTCGCGCAAGCGCCGCTGAGTTAAGCAAGACATAAAGCGCTAATCGGCATAATAAATTTCATAAAAATACCCATTGTTAAAAATAGTTAATTTGCAGCCCGATCCTCGCGAATTTTTCGCTGTTTGTCAAAAAATTCATTAAAGTGAACTCGTGCGTTGCAATTCGATTGCGTTTGTTCAGCCTCACAAAAAACTAAGCTTGGCGATGTATCGCAGTGCACTTCAGCTCAATGGCAATGGGTGTCGGCAGCGCGGTAATGCCCAAAGTGGTGCGGCACGGTGGGTTGGTATGGAAATACTCGGCCCAGATGCCGTTATAGGTGGCGAAATCAGCTTTCATGTCAGTCAGATAGACAGTCACATCCACGAGGTCAGTCCAGTCAGCCCCAGCCGCCTGCAAAACCGCTTTGACGTTGGCGAATACACTCCGGCACTGCGCCGCAATGTCATAGCTTTGCAGGCTGCCATCGGCGGCATAAACATTGCCTGGAATGGCATTACTACCTGCTTCGCGCGGGCCGATGCCGGATAAAAATAGCAGCTCGCCGACGCGTTTTGCATGCGGATAATGGCCGACGGGTTTGGGGGCAAGCGGGGCGTGGATGGTGGTCATTTCGGCGCAGTCCGGTTTTGTAAAGTCGTGATGTTATCGCTTGGCGGCGTCGTCAATCCAGTTTCGCACCCGCACTAATCCAAGCACCGACCAATTCGCGCTCAGCAGGGGTCATCTGGGTCAAGTTGCCCAAGGGCATAATTTGCGTGGCGACGGCTTGCGCGTATATGCGCGGTGCCGACGCCTGAATTTGCTGTGGCGTATCAAACTTAAGGCCCGCAGGTGCGGCGGTGAATAGCGGGCTGCTCGGTTTGGCGGCGTGGCAGACGCTGCAGCGCTCATGAATCACTTTTTCGACCGCTGCAAAGGAAACGACGCTGGCGACGGGCGTAACGCTGGCGTTCGTTGACGTGGCGGCTGCCGTCAGTGGCACTGCAACTGCATCGGTCGTTGGCGCTGGTGCGGCGACGGCGGCTGTAGGCTTTGGCCCAGTGACATAGGCGAGGCAAATCATGCCTAATGCGGCGGCGGGTAGCGTCCAGGCGTATTGCTGACTTTTTTGGCGGGTGTTGAAATAATGCCGCACCATCACCGCAATCACCGCAATTCCGGCCAGAATTAACCAGTTATATTGGTTGCCGTAGGTGCTGGGGAAGTGGTTGCTGATCATGATAAACAGCACCGGCAAGGTGAAATAATTATTGTGCCGCGAGCGTAACAATCCTTTGGCGGGCAGTGCCGGATCGGGTGTGCGGCCTTCTTCAATGGCTTTTACCAAGGCGCGCTGTGCCGGCATAATCGTGAAAAACACATTGCCGACCATGATCGTGCCGATAATCGCACCCACATGCAAATACGCCGCGCGCCCGCTAAAAATGGTGCTAAAGCCATAGCCAGCGGCAACCAGCAGCATAAACAGCACTAGGCTAAGCAATACCGGCGCTTTGCCGAGCGGTGAGTCACAAAGCAAGTGATACACCATGTAGCCTAAAACCAGCGATGATGCGCCGATGATAATCGCGGCTTCCGGTGCCATATCGCTGCCCGGCGTGATTAAGTACAGCGTGGGATGTAAATAGAACACCAGCATCATTAGCGTAATGCCCGACATCCAGGTGAAATAGGCTTCCCACTTAAACCAATGTAGGTGTTCCGGCATGCTTGGGGGCGCTAACTTGTATTTTTGCAGGTGATAGATGCCGCCGCCGTGGATCGCCCACAAATCACCGGCCAAGCCGTCACCTGGGTTGACGCGGTTGAGATTGTTTTCCAGCCACACAAAATAAAACGAGGCACCAATCCAGGCCACACCGGTGATCATATGAATCCAGCGAATACTTAAGTTTAGCCATTCAAAAAGATGTGCTTCCAAGTTCTTACCTCGTTGCGGTCGCGCAATTGCGATCTATGAGTGCATCGCTCGTCATCGGAGCGTTGGCGGGAATGCCGGTTCGTCGCGGAGTTTAACCACTGCTAAGTCTAAACAAGCAATGATTGCGGTCTCATTTGAAGAATGCGCTGAGAATTACAAAGACTTAGTGACTAACGAGTAGCGAAAACCCATCAGCATTAGAGGTATGCTTTCGCCATGAACACTGCCAGAAAATTTGCGACTTATAACGATGTGCTTGATGCGCCGCCGCATTTGGTTGCGGAGTTGATTCAAGGCGTGCTCTACACTCAGCCAAGGCCCGCACCTAAACATTCGCTTGCAATTGGTGGCGTCAGTGACGCGTTGCGTTCACCGTTTGGACGTGGCAGAAGCGGCCCCGGCGGCTGGGTTTTTTTGATAGAGCCTGAACTGCATTTGTTGGGCGATGTGCTAGTCCCGGATTTGGCGGCGTGGCGGCGTGAACGCATGCCCAAGTTACCGGACACGGCCTATATAGACGTCGCACCCGATTGGATTTGCGAAGTGCTTTCGCCCGGTAACGCCCGCTTTGATCGCGGCGTGAAAATGCCGCGCTATGCCAGTGCTGGAGTGCGCTATGCCTGGCTGATTGATCCATCCGAGCAGACCCTAGAAGTATTCATATTGGGCCAGCAGCAACCCGCGAAATGGGTATTGCAGCATACCTTTGCGGGCAGCGAACCCGTATTTGCCGAGCCCTTTGATGCATTGCCCTTTGTGATGGGGGATCTTTGGGAGCTGTAGTTTCTGCTGCCAAAATAGGTGCGCGATTTTTAGCGGTTGGGATCGAGGCGCAAATAAACCTCCTCATTGAAAAAGTATTCATCACAGTTATTGCCCGCACCGCTGCGATCAATTACAAGAAAATCGTCATGGGTTGCCAGCGCCAATACCGGGTGGTGCCAAACGCCGCGATGATAGTTCACACCTTGTCGGCCATTGCTGCGAAACGCGCGCACTGAGTTAATGTCTGGCGAATCGCTGATGGGTGCCACCACAATCAAAAACGGATGCCCGAGCAGCGGTATAAAGGCTTGGCTGCCGAGCGGGTGGCGCTCCAGCATGCGGATGCGCATCGGCATAGCCAGCGCCTGCACGCTAAAGATGCTGATGATCGCCTGATCTTCAGGCGCAGCGGTTTCCACGGCTGCCAGCTTGTGATAGCGCCGGGTGGAGCCGCTATTAATCATAAAATGCGCGCTACCGTCGGTTTCGATGACATCGCCAAAGGGCGCAAACGCGTGTTTAGTCAGCGGCTCAATTAGCAGTGTGCGCATGGCAGTCTAGCAAGAATTGTCATTTAGCGAGTCTGCCGAACAGCCGCAAACGGCTGACGCCACCGTCCGGGAACACATTCAGGCGAATATGTGTAATGGCCCCCAAGGGCTTAATTTGCTCGGCGAATTCGTGTTCTGCGTGCATCGTCAGCTTTTGCGCGGGCAATAGTTCACGCCAGAACAAACTCTGCGTTTCAATTTGGCTGTCGGTGCCGCCTTTGACAAACGCGGCTTGG
>JAYUUS010000067.1:0-54275 GCA_043754435.1 Rhodanobacteraceae bacterium | reverse complement strand
CCTGAGCCTGTCGAAGGGCCCTTCGACAGGCTCAGGGCGAACGGCAACAACAAACCCTAAATCCACAATAACTTAATCAAAGCATGCCAGTTTCAAGCTTGGCGACATCGCTCATCATGTCGCGATTCCACGGCGGGTCGAAGGTCAGCTCGACATCGGCTTGATGGATGGTCGGAATCAGCTCTAATACGCGCGTCACGTCGTTCGTGAGCGTTTCACCCATGCCGCAGCCGGGTGCGGTGAGCGTCAATTTGACCGCAACATTGCGTTTGCCATCACTTGTCGGGGTGAGCTGTACCTCATAGACCAAACCTAATTCGACGATGTTGACCGGTATTTCCGGGTCGAAACAAGTTTTCAACTGCTGCCAGACCACTTTTTCGACATCATCGTCACTGGCATTTTCCGGCAGCTCCGGTGCCGCCATAGGCTCTTTGCCAATCGCATCCGCATCATCATTGGCGATCCGAAACAAATTGCCTTCGACATATACGGTAAAACTACCGCCCAAAGCTTGGGTAATGTAGCCAATGCTGCCCACGGGTAACTCCACTTCATCGCCAGCGGGCACCAAAATCGCTTTGCAGTTGCGCTCAAAGCGCACGGGTTCGCTGCTACGGCTATAGCTCATAATTTCTGCGGTTCTAATCTATCAGGTGGCAAGTATGCGTCAGCTTGGCTGTGTATGGAATGAAGCGGAGCTTTGTGCAAACACAAGACGCTATAATTTGGCCTGCAGCGTATTTTATCGGCTTTGTGGATTGCTACAATAGACCAATGAATAGTAAGCAGATCATTCAACTTCTTTTGGCGGCAGGTTGGGTATTGCGGGGCGTCCGTGGCAGTCACCATATCTATAAGCACCCAGAAAAGCCGGGGCATATTAGTGTGCCGCACCCAAAATCCTTAGGAATTGGGATTACGCACAAATTGTTGAAACAGGCCGGGATAAAATAGAGGATCACTATGAAATTTGTTTTAGCAATTGAACCCGGCACTGAATCGACTGCGTTTGGCGTTTTGGTCCCCGACTTGCCAGGGTGTTTTGCCGCTGGAGACACGCTTGATGAGGCTTTGGATAACGCTAAGGCGGCGATTGATTTTCACTGTGAAACTTTAATTGAAGATGGCTTAGACATACCTTTGGCGCAACCGCTTTCAGTGCATCAATCTGACCCGGAGTGTGTAAAGTGGGTTTGGGCGGTGGTCGAGGTCGATATAGAGCGCTATTTTGGGCCTGCCGAAAAAATCAACATTACTTTGCCGCGATTGCTGCTGGCAAAAATCGATGACTACGCCAAGTCACATGGCGCAACCCGCTCAGGGTTTTTAGCACAAGCAGCGCGCTCTGCGATGGGCTGATTCGAGTGGCTGAAAGACTCCGCTCCACTGTGTCAGTCTGGTTTTCAAAAGGGCTGTCGTCGCCACTCCTTACGCAATAACCCCATCAGCACCAAATCCTGATGGCGTCCGCCCCAAAAACCGGCCTCGCGCTGCAGCGCTTCGCGCACGAAACCCAAGCGGGTGAGCAGGCGCATCGAGGCGATATTTTCTGGGTGTACTTGCGCCTCAATGCGGTTGAGCTTGAGGGCGGCAAAGGCCCAATCGAGTACGGCGCTGACGGCTTCGTTACCTATGCCGCAGCCACGCATATTCAAGGCCACGTCATAGCCTAAAATTGCGCTGTGCCAAGCACGGTTTTGCTTAAATATTCCGCAGCTGCCGAGCATCAGCTCAGGCTGGGTTTTCAGCGCGATGGCAAAGCGCATGCCGGGATTGGGCCAGTTGCGCGCAGCTTCGAAGGTTTCAATGAGCTTTTGCGCCTGCGCTAATTCGGTCAAAGGGTCGCTACCAAACAGCGGCATGGCGGCAGCGTTGCTGTGGTTGGCGAATAGGGCAGGGGCGTCACTGGGTATGATTTGACGCAGCATCAGCCGGGGTGTGAGGAGTGTAGGGAATTCCGTCATGTCTAGCTTTTTTCAACTTGACGTTGCAGCAGGGCTTGATAGCAGCTAAGCGTTTTACCCTGCATTTGCGTCAAGGTCGGCACTTTTGCTAAATCGACGGCGAAATCATGAGCGGGCGTTTGCAGCAGCGCGCGCGCGCGTTCCACCAGTTGCGCGCGATCCCCGAGCGGCACTAGGCCAGCGGGAAAGGCGGCGCGTAATTGCTCGCCCACGCCGCCGTGATCAAAACCCAGCACCGGTGCGCCGCACAGCAACGCTTCGGCGACGGTACGGCCAAAGCTTTCCGGGCGATTTGATAGCTGCAACACCAACGCTGCGTGTGCATACAATGCGGGCAGATCCGTCCGCGATGCACTAAAAACGGTTACGTTGGTTAAGTCTAAATCAGCACAAAGCTGCTTGATTTCACTCAGATAAGCGCTGCGCTCGGCTTCCACAATGCCGGCAAAAAAAAGCGCGGCATCCACGCCGTGCTGGCGCAAATTGGCGAGTAAATGCAGCGCGTCGCTATGGCCTTTTAAGCGTGTGCCGCGCCCCGCCAACAGCAACAGTTTTTTGCCTATTAAGCCCGGAAACTGGGCCTGAAAAGCGCTTTGCCATGCGGCGGTGTTTTGCGCCGGGTAAAAAAGTTTGGTGTCGGCACCCCGCTCAATCACGGTTAAATCCATGCTGCGCACGTTGGGATAATACTTAAGCACGTAGTTTTTGGCGGTTTCACTAACCGCAATTGCCAGCGTGCCGGCATGCTGAATGGCGCTGTAGCGGCTGACCGAATGCAGTCCGTGTACGGTGGTGGCCCAATGCGGGCGTTTGGATTTGGCTAAGCTTTTGAGCGTTAACCAAGTGAGCCAGCTGGGCAAACGCGAGCGCGTGTGGACAATATCGGGCTGCACTGCCAGCAATATACGCCGCAGTTTGTACAAGCTGAGTAACACCAGCGGGCTTTTCCGACCCAGATCAAGCGCGATCAGCTCAGCACCCACGCGCTGTGCCCAACTGCTCCAGCGCCCAGGCTTAGCAACGATAATGGCGCGATGGCCAGCGGCGACTAGCGCCTCGGCGATTTCGATCGCGCTGCGTTCTGCGCCACCGGTATCAAGCTTGGGCACGATTTGCAGTACGGTGATGGGCCGATTTTTACCTGTAAGCGGACGCAATAGCAAAATCTCTATACCTGCAGCAGCGCATGCGCCAAAGTCCGCATGCCGATGCCGGTGGCACCGGCGGCAAACATCGGGCCGTCGCTTTCCGCAAATGAAGCGGCTAGATCCAAGTGAATCCATTGGCGATCTGGCGGTACAAAGCGCGACAAAAACCCGGCCGCATTGCTGGCGCCGCCCGGCCCGCCGCCTTTAACGGCGCGGGAATTTGCGGTATCGGCATACGGGCTTGGGCATTTGAACTGATGAAACGCGGCCAGCGGCAACGGCCAGTGCGGCTCATCACAAGCCTCAGCCCACTGCAAATACTGCGCGCTGGCTTCGCGGCTGGTGCTAAAAACCGCGTTGTAGTCGCCGCCCGTGGCAACTACGGCGGCACCGGTCAACGTCGCTGCGTCAAAAATCCAGGGTGCGCCGGTGGCTGCGGCATCCAGCAAGCCATCGGCTAATACCAATCGGCCTTCGGCATCGGTGTTAACCACTTCGACGCTAACGCCATTGCGATAGCGCAAAATATCGCCCAACTTGTAAGCGTGGCCGCTAATTAAATTTTCCGCGCAGCATAAAAACATCTTCACACGTTTGTTCAGCCCGCCCGCAATCGCGAGCGCCAACGCAGCAGTTACCGTCGCGGCACCGCCCATATCGTGCTTCATGGTGACCATGCCGGCACTTTCTTTAATCGAATAGCCGCCGGAATCAAAAGTAATCCCTTTGCCCACCAGCGCCGCAGCGACCGGCGCATCTGGATCACCCGTTGGGTTAAAATCAAGGCTGAGCAGCACCGCGCCGCGCACGGAGCCACGGCCCACGCCATGCAGGCCAACATAGCCAGCCGCCGCGAGCGCATCACCGGCCAACTGGCTGGCACTGATGCTCACGCCGCCAAATTCGCGCAAAAACTGGAAGCTCTCATCGGCTAAAGCTTGCGGGCTTAAATCCTCTGGCGTGGCGTTGGTGACTTGTTTAAGCCAAAGCGCGCAACGCTTTCGCGCCACCAGTGCCGGCGTCAGCACCACGGCGTCGGGTTTTTTAGCGCTTGCGTAGCCTTGAAAAAAAGCCCACTGCGCCGCTTCATCCCAGCTTCCCAAAAGTTCAGCGTCTGACCCGCTCAAGCCTGCCAATTTACGCGCCGCCATTTGAATTTTGCGTAATCGCTCAGCGGCATTGACACCAACGTCACCAACGTGGACATGCGCGCCAAGCGCGTCAAACGAGATCAAGTTACCCACGAATGCGCCGCTTGCGGCTACTGATGTCAAATAAACTGACAAATGAGTCATGTTTGTGACCTATAGATTTAGGAGGTTAGAAGGACGAGCTTAACTGGACATGTTGGATCGGTGTAGAGCAATGCCGTTAACTTAAGGGAAAAGTCACCGATTCGTCTTTGCGAACGCAGTGAAGCAATCTAGTTTTTTACTCGACGCGTATGGAGATCGCCACGTCGCTGCGCTCCTCGCGATGACGAATCTTTCGCGGAATTTCGTTAAATTAATGGCATTGCGGTGTAGAGTGCAGCTTCTCTGGATAGTTTTGCGTATGCCAAAACATTCAAACAAAACTTCTTGCACGAATCTTGCTTATTGAATACTTTGACGCATTGCGGAACTTAGTTCGCGCCATCACTATCCAGCCTAATCCGGCTGACGTCGCCATCAATATTTACCAATGCGTTCTGCTTTTTATAAACGTTTCCTATTTTTTAGAGTTTAATACTTTCCATGAGTTCAATTTTTTATAGTCGCCAGCCGTGAAAGAATTAACGCGAAAAGTTTGTATGCTGGGTGATTTTGGCGTGGGCAAAACCAGCTTAGTGGCGCGCTTTGTACACTCGGCTTTTAGCGAAAAATATGTAACCACAGTCGGCGTTAAAATTGACACCAAACAGCTTGAACCAACGCTGCCTGATGCACCCCGCGTCAAACTGGTGCTGTGGGATATTGCCGGTAAAAGCGCGCTCGATAGCGTCAAGCTGAGCTATTTACAGGGCACCAGTGGCGTGGTTTTAGTCGCCGATGGCACCCGCGAAGCGACCCTGCGCTCGGCGCTGTATCTGCTTATGCAGGCGCGTCAAGAAACCAACCCGGAGCTTCCAGCGGTTTTATTGGTGAATAAGTTCGATCGTTTGGACGACTGGGAAGTGACAGCCGCGATGCTGGCAGAATTACGTAAATCTATGCCGGTATTTGAGGCCAGCGCGATGACTGGGGAGGGTGTAGAGGTGGGTTTTAAAGCATTAACGCAAGCGTTGATTGCAGGTGCGCGATGAGTATTAGCTATGGCATCAACGCTTTGGCCAAGCAAAGCAAAGTAGTTTTGCCGCGCGCGATAGAACATTATTTGAACCGCGCCGCAATCGCGCCGGTGGATTCGTTATTGCTCAGCTTTGATGAAGACTGGCAATGGTTGGGCTACATCGGGGAGTTAGCACGTTTTAGCCTAGAGCAAACGCCCCCTGAAGAAATAGCCAGCCTGCTTAAAGCGCTGTGTGTAGGCTTACCCCGCGTGCGCGGGGCTGCGTTGAAGCATATTGGTTTACCCAATGGCCGGTTTATAGATTTGCATCTGTTTAGCTCAAAATCGGGCGTGCATGTATTGCTGTTGGACGCCCGAGAAGAAGTTGAAAAGACGCGCGTTTGGCAACAAAGCGCGCAAGAAACCGAATTAAAGTCTTACGAAAAAACGCGTGAACTGCGCAAACAGCGCAGCTCGCTCACCGAAGTGCGCAAGGAACGTGACGCCTTAGCTTGGGCCTTAGCCTTAGCGCAGGCGCGTTACGGCCAACTGCGACATGAATTATTTGCCACCGGTGCCGCGATTGAAGCGCTGGCAGAGGTACTGGAGCGCACGGAACGCAATGCGCCGTTGATACGAAGTGCTGTCACATGCAATTTGGAAGCCGTGGCACAGGCGCTCGAAAAACTAAGCGTGGCCCAGATTAGCTTGAAGTGCAATCGTAATGACGCGCGTCTGATCGCTGCCAATTCAGCAGCCTGCGCCAGTGCGTTACTGCCGCTTTTAATGTTTGCGCATCGACGCGCAAGCTTGAGCACGCCAGAATTGAGCGCCACGCTGCAGCTTGAAAATGACAGCTTGCGTTTGAGCGCTTATTGCGGGGTTAGTGACTTGACCGCGCGTGAGTCGAGCTTAGCTTGGGATCGCAAGCTGCCCGCGAGCAGCTACCGCAGTGATGAAATAGGCTTTGGCAGCACACCGAGCTGGCTGCCGAGCGATCTGGCGCTGGTGCTTTGCGCGCAGTGCCAAGCGTCAATGGGTGCGCGTTTAACGCGCCAATTTGATCCCGCTTTGGGGCTTACTTTGGTGCTGAGCGTGCCTTTGCCGAAAGGTTTAGAGGCTAGCATGTATGAAAATAGCACCATTGCCGTGCCCCGCACCCGCGTTGCGCTGGCTGTGGGTGCGCGTTGCTGGCTGCTCAGTCTGGATCAAGCGTTGACACAAATTGCGGGCACCGCCGTGGAATCACGTGGGTTGGTGCTGGAGCAACCGATTTATGTGGATGGCCTGTTGGCGCAATTGCTGGCACGCCCACCTCAGGTAATATTAATTGACCCGAATTTGCCCGGCGCCGCTAAATTTGCCTTCAGTGCCCGCAGTGCCGGTTTCAATGGCTTAATCATTGCGCTGCGCCCAGTAACTGCGGGTGCCGCCGTTAAAGCAGCGTTTGATGGCATCTGCGAATCCATGTCGGCCAGTGCGATTAGTGCGGTATTGTTTGCCTGATGACGTGGTAATGAAAAAATATCTTAGCTTTATTAATAAGTTAGAACGCATGCACTTTATCTACGCATTTGCGGTTTCTGCACTGCTTCTTTCGGGATGCCAGTTGCCGCTGATTGCTCCGCAAACCTCGCATGATGTCTGCGACCTCGACCGCAACCGCAACTCCCTCGAAGGGGAGCAACAGCGTATCGTTTATATTTGCCGAGCAAGGAGGACTTGCTGAGCATGTATCTGAGCGAATTCGGTGCAAATACGAAGGAACCATCTGGCAAAAAAATCGCTATTTGCAGCAGTGGCGAGGAGATAGAAAATACGACTTTGAACGCGTTCTAAAGTCTGGAGAAACACTGTCCTATAACCTAAAATCATTTTGTGACGCGTTCGAGACGAATTACGTTTTCCAGTTCGCCATTCGGCGCGGTCAAGCCAAAACGTAGGTATATCCAGAAGAGCTAAAAGTATACGAAGTGTCAGTGAATTCCTTCACCATTACCAAAATTGAAGAAGCACACTAATTTATGTGTTCAAGCCAAACTAATCGGATTGATCGAACCGACTTTTATGGCGGTTCACTACGGAGATAACACCCAAATGAGCACAATTGATGCTATTGAACAGGCAATTCAGAACCTTCCCCCTGTTGATCTCGCCAAGTTTCGAAGTTGGTTTGTCAAATTCGACTCTATGGCATGGGACAAGCAAATTGAGACAGATGCAGCTGCAGGTAAACTCGACGCCCTTGCAGCAGAGGCGCTTGCCGAATATCAAAACGGCCTGGCTCGCGAACTTTGAAGCATTTCGCGTCGAGCAAATTTTGGGCTCTACTTGACGCATTACCTTTTGAAATTCAAACACTTGCTTACAGCAACTATGCCTTGCTCAAGCAAAATCCGGCGCATCCGTCATTGCAGTTCAAGCACGTAAATTATGGGCGCTATCGCAGTGTTCGCGTCGGGTTGCACTACCGAGCGCTTGGCGTGCCGGTTTCAGAAGGGTTGCAGTGGTTTTGGATTGGAAGTCACGCCGAGTATGACAAGCTGCTAAGGTAACAAGACCGACTGACAGAGAGGTGCGTCCGGCGGCTTAACGTAGCGTTGAGGCTGTAGAAAAAGTGATTTCCAGAAACCTTTTGGTCGGCAGTCCAGCACTTCTGGCTGCTGCAAGGCTCTTGTACGCCAAATCTGGGCAAGTTTTCATCCTTAAAGGCGCTTTTTTTCAGCCAAGAGCGGCATCAATGAGCGCAGACGGGTTGCAAACCAGGCCCAATTTACTTTTCCTACAGCCTCGTTAGGTAACAGCTCATCCCCGCGACGCACGCAGTCCAATTTCGACCCGCCATAGCTCATATCCTAAGCATTGCCACAACTTCGCACTTTCCGCGTCGCTGCGGGTGGCATCGAAAAGCGCCTTTATTTTGCTGTGCTGATAAAACCTAGGCCAGTCGGCATCGGCGGAAAAAAGCAGTGCTGAAGCCTGCGCGCGTGCGGGCCCGGCGATTGCGGTGTCAAAAAACGGCTGCAAACTGCTTGATTTGGGCCGCACTCGAATCGCCTCCGGCATTTTTTCAGCCATCGCTTCGCGCAATATCCATTTGCTGATTCCGCGTCGCTGGCTCAGGTGGACGGGCAGGGCGTGCATGAAACGCAATAGCGCGGGTGACCGATACGGTGTACTCAGGTCAATGCCAAAACGCTCAGCAAACTCGGCTTCACCACTGGCGCCAAATTGCGCGCCTGTGCCTAAATTAAGTTCAAGCTGATGCGCGCGCAGGCCCTGAACAGGCTCAGAAATCTGCGCTTGCGCACACGCGAACGGCGTTAGCTCATTGAGGTGGCGATACCGATAAACACCCAAGCCAAGTGCGCGGCGCACCATGCGGCGCACGGAGCCATCTTGCCAAAGCCTAGGGTTACGCCGCAAGCGCCAGAGATATTCGCGCATAATCGGGCTGAAATCCCCGCGCGCTAGCGCATCACTCAGCCACTCGTTTATATCGCTAAATAAGTGATCGCCAAACGCGCCATTAAACAGCGTGTGTACTTTGGCCTGAGCGGCCAGTGCATACAGTTGCGTCTTGAGTTCGCGATAGATATTTGAGTGCGGGGTATTTCGGCTGACCGGTCGCAACGCGGGCCGGCACAGCACAGTCAGGGCGTCTGCATTAAAGCGCAGATGCTCGATGTTGCGCGAGGTGGCGTGTAAGTTTGAAAACTCAGTTTCATCGCAAATTTTAAGCTGCTCAAACTGCCAGCTCAGCGCGCACAGATCTTGTGCAGGCCGCTGGTCGGTGCTCAATGCGAACAGCGTGTTGGAATCCAAGCCACCGCTGAGGCTGATCCCAAGTCGGCCCGTCGTTGGCGAATGCGTGCGAATAGAGGCCGCAAGCAAGGCACGAAATTGCTGTATCGCATCGCTATCGGTTATTTTTCGGATGGGCTCTGGCACGTCAAAATCATGGGTTTCAACGCTCAGCTTAGTATCGTTCAGCGTAATCTGCGCACCGGCAGCCAAGGTTTGTATGTCCGCATACATCGTTTGCGATGTTGGCATGGCGGCAAACGCGAAATAATTGGCGACGGCGTGGCTGCAGGGCGGCGTGTTCGGCACAACTAGCGCCGCAACTTCGCTGGCAAAGCGCAAACATGCAGGACCCTTAGCGCTTGCAGGCCGCATTTGATAGTGCAGTGCGCGCGCGCCCAGTGGGTCACGCGCTAAACACACTTTACGCTGGGCAAAATCAATCACGACCAGCACAAAATTACCTTCTAGCCGCTGCGCAAACTTCACGCCGAAGCGCCGCCAGCCATGGACGAGCAGCGCCAAAATCCGTGTTTCAACGGGCAGCTTGAGCTCAGTAAGCAGTGCGGCATGGTTGTGCAGTGCGCCGTCAAAGGCAATCCATAAATCCCGGTCGAGCCAAGGCTGGCCATCTACAGCCCGGTCATTCGGGGTGCCTGCATTCGCCCACATCAGTGCAGCACCCGGTGTTTGGCGTAGCGTTTGCCCGGCGCGCGCGCGGTGCTTGAGTTTTGCCGCGCTGGCAGTGAATGCGCTGAACTCGACTGGCGTGTGCCAATCGGTGAAAATTTCGCCGTAAAGTGCGCCCAAGCGTGTAGTTCTCTATATAAATCAGTTGCTAAGCTTACTCATTACACGGATTACGATGTTCAACATTACGTCTGAAAAAATTGCTCCAGTAAGCGCCGAACCGGGCTGGGAAGACCAAACTGGCGCATCGTTTGCCGATCCACCCAAATAAATCCTGCCTCGCCCAAGCCTTCAGTGGCGTGGGCGTAGGCGCTGACGGGCGTTGCGATTAGGGTGAAATGGGTAAATTGATGCCGAATTTCCGGCATAGGCGTGTGTAGCACTAGATTTTGCAGCGGTAAGGATTGGCTGAAAAAATCGGCAGAATCTGCAGCCTCCGGCAGGCAATACAGCCCGCCCCAGATGCCAAGTTCAGGGCGGCGTATCAAAAGTACGCGCTCCTGCGCGTCACGCACCAATAGCCACTTTGTAAAACGTGTTGGCCGCGCCTTTTTCAGACGCTTTACCGGCAGCGATTCGGTTAATCCAAGCAATAGTGCTTGGCAATCGTTCGCTACCGGGCAAGCGCTACATTTTGGTGCCCGCGCCGTGCAGACCGTGGCACCCAAGTCCATCAGTGCCTGCGTGTAATCGGCAAAGCGTGTATTGGGTAAACGCAATTCGGCTTCCAGCCAAAGCGCTTGGGTAACCTGCGGCAAGCCCGGCCATTCACGTGTGGCGATGATGCGGGCCAATACGCGCCGGACATTGCCGTCCAATATGGCGGCCTTTTGTTCGAAAGCCTGTGCCCAGATCGCGGCCGCTGTAGAGCGGCCAATTCCTGGCAATGCCTGCAATTTTGCTTGGTCGGCGGGCAAAGTTCCGCCATATTCGCGCACACATTGCTTGGCACACGCGTGCAAATTGCGCGCGCGGCTGTAATAGCCTAGGCCTGCCCAAAGGCTTAACACCTCATCAAGGCTCGCCGCCGCTAGTTCAGGCAGCGTCGGAAAGCGGGTAACAAAGCGGATGAAATAGCCTTTCACGGTTGCTACCTGGGTTTGTTGCAGCATCACTTCCGATAGCCAGACAAAATAGGGCGAACGCGGGTGCTGCCAAGGCAAATCATGGCGGCCGTGTTGGTCAAACCAAGCCAACAGGCGGGCTGAGAAGGTGTGCGAATTAGCGTCAGGCATCAGCGGCGAACGTCAAACGCCCGTGGCTCGTTTTAAAGCAAAATAAAAAGACACTCGTCAAATCCCCCATTGAAAAACATCCTCTAATGACATGTTGACGTTGGCAAACATTCATTAATCGTTGACTTTTTTTGCATTCGACGTCAACCTTACCGATGTGCATTGCCAACCGTCTATTCGTTGCCCGCTTTGCTGCAACATCAATCTTCGCGCGCGCACTATTTCACCTCACATCCATAATACTGGAGTTTCTAATAATGACTAAGAATTTTAGCTTTACCAATGCCCGCCTGAGCGCGCGCGTTGCTGCAGTTGTGGGTGGAACCGCACTGTCTTTGGTTTCGACGATGTCAATGGCGGCAATTGTAGATAGCGGTGTGGTCAACTTCCCAGTCCCCGCTACAACGGCTGGTATCTATTTTAACGTTGTCACTAACGTTTCCGGAACCGTTGCGTCTGCAGTACCCGGTTGGGATCTCAACCCATTTGCGAGTTCAACCAATTTGGCATTTTTCCAGTCTACAGCGGCGGGAAATAACACTCAAGTTGTAAGCACTGCTGCAGGCACCACCTTGCTGGCCCCGGGTTCAGTTGTTGGTCCTGCAAGCACCTATGTCTTGTCAGGCACAGCCCAAGCGCCCGATTTCCGCGTCACCAGCACCACATCGTTCGTGGGGTTTCGTTTTACCAATGAAGTTACCGCAGCTTTAAATTACGGTTACGCACAGCTCTCGACCACGGCAGGAACCGGCTTTCCAGCGACGGTTACGCGTTATGTTTATGAAAACACTGGCCTGCCAATCACCATTGCAGGTGGCGGCGGAACCAATACGGCCCCCACTTTGACCTACACGCCAACTACCGCTGCAGGCGTGACCTTTCCTGCTGGCCCCGCTGGCGCAGCAACGTCCAGTATTGCAATCGCTGCTTCAGGCGCAGTAGGCACGGGCAATACCGTTGTTTCAGGCTGTGCAATTACCGGCGCAGGCGCGGCATCTTTTGCTGCCCCCACTACGACCCCTGCAAACGGCACCTTTAACACCACCACCACCGCCGGATCAATCAATCTGGGTTGCACACGCGGTGCTACTGCCGCTTCGGCTTCGTTAGCCTGCACTGAAACCTCCACACCCGGCACAGCAGTCACGCGGACTTGGTCTTTGACTTGCCCTGCAGCGACAGCTGCCGCAACAGTTACGCCAACCACTCCGTCGGGGACGGCAAGTCCTTTGCCAAGCTACAACCTGCCAACCGGGTCATCCAACCGTGGATTTGTGTTCACAGCTACTGGTGCTGATGCCGTGTTGACCTGCGGCATTGTCGGTGCAGGCTTTACAGTGGCACCAATTTCCTTGAATTTGGTAGCGGGCACTCCAGGAACGGTAACCGTCACTTATACCGGCTCCACCGCCGGCACATTTAACGGCGCGCTGACATGCAATACCACTGGCAATGCGCAAACATTCACCTATCCAATTATCGTCGTAGTTGGCTCGGCTCCAGTAGCAGTGCCGGTGATTCCAGTGCCAGCTTTGTCCTTGATGGGCAGCCTGATGTTGCTGGCTGGCTTCTTGGGTTTGGGCATGTTTATGGCAAATCGCCGCGCTTAAGTCGTGCTGATGTAGCAATTAAGTTGAAAAACTGAATACGGGAAAAGGCGCTTCGGCGCCTTTTTCTTTTGCGGTGCCAAGTGCTCTGCGAGCTGTTCTTTCAGGGTAGTTCAGGCAAACTTCGCGGCCTCGAAAGCCAAAGCTGAAACTGCCATGCAATACGTCTACACGATGAATGGGGTGAGCAAAATCATCCCGCCAAAGCGCGAAATTATTAAAGATATTAGCTTGAGCTTTTTCCCAGGTGCCAAAATCGGCTTGCTGGGTGTTAATGGCTCTGGGAAGTCAACCGTTTTACGCATCATGGCGGGCGTGGATACCGAATTTCAGGGCGAAGCGCGGGCGCAGGCGGGAATACGCATTGGCTATTTGCCACAGGAGCCGGTTTTAAACGACGCCCATACCGTGCGCGAAGAAGTCATGCAGGCATTAGGTAGCGTCACCAACGCGCAAGCGCGCTTAGACGAAGTCTACGCAGCCTACGCTGAGCCAGACGCCGATTTTGATGCGTTGGCGGCCGAACAAGCCAGTCTTGAGGCCCTAATTGCTGCGGGCGATGGCCACAATATGGAGCGTCAGCTAGAAGTCGCCGCTGATGCGCTGCGTTTACCTGCGTGGGATCAGCCGATCAAAGTGCTATCCGGCGGTGAAAAGCGCCGTGTTGCGCTATGCAAATTACTGCTTGAGCGGCCCGATATGTTGCTACTGGATGAGCCAACCAATCACTTGGACGCTGAATCGGTCGCCTGGTTAGAAACATTTTTAGCGCGTTTCCCTGGCACCGTCGTCGCCGTTACCCATGATCGTTATTTCTTGGACAACGCGGCTGAGTGGATCCTAGAGTTGGATCGCGGCCGTGGTATTCCCTGGAAGGGCAATTACACCAGCTGGTTGGAACAAAAAGATGATCGCCTCAAGCGCGAAGACTCTAGCGACAAAGCGCGTCAAAAAGCGATTTCCGCTGAGCTAGAATGGGTGCGTAAAAACCCTAAAGGCCGGCAAACTAAGAGCAAGGCGCGTTTGGCGCGCTTTGAAGAGCTCAACAGCCAAGAATTCCAGACACGTAATGAAACTCAAGACCTCTACATTCCACCCGGTGATCGCTTAGGCGATTCGGTGATTGAATTTAAGAACGTCAGCAAGGGTTTTGGTGATCGCTTACTGATTGATAACTTAAGCTTTATTATTCCAGCCGGTGCGATCGTGGGTGTGTTGGGGCCAAACGGCGCGGGTAAGTCGACGTTTATGAAGATGGTGTTGGGCACGGAAAAGCCTGATTCCGGCGAGATTAAAATCGGCCACACCGTCAAACTTGCGGCGGTGGATCAGTCGCGCCAGTCGCTCAATGACAACAATACCGTTTGGCAGGAAGTTTCCGGCGGCTCCGACATCATCACCATTGGTAAGTATGAATTGCAAAGCCGCGCCTATATCGGGCGCTTTAACTTCAAAGGTGGCGACCAGCAAAAATTGGTCGGTTCGCTCTCGGGCGGTGAACGTGGGCGCTTACACTTAGCGAAAACGCTGATGAGTGGAGGCAATGTCTTGCTTTTGGATGAGCCATCTAACGATTTGGACGTTGAAACCTTACGTGCGCTGGAAGAAGGCTTGTTGGCTTTTCCGGGTGCTGCGATTGTGGTTTCACACGACCGCTGGTTCTTAGATCGAATCGCCACGCACATTTTGGCGTTTGAAGGCAATTCGCAAGCGGTGTTTATGGTTGGCAACTACCATGAATATGAGGAAGATCGGAAGCGTCGTTTAGGCGAAGAGGCGGCGCAACCGCATCGGATTAAGTTTAAACCTCTTGCTCGCTGAGAATTTTATTTGTGGCGTCACCTTCTTTTCTATGTAGCTGATTGCTTGCTAGAAGTTGGATTGTGGCACCACGCCTGAACATGTCCCATGCAATAAAAGTTTTTACCTCTTGAGTGCAGGCGCTAAATCTAGGTATGCTTAAGGGCTAAATTACTCGGTCGAATCGTTGGCCGAATTTCTGATTCTATTTTGGAGGATTCACACATCGCTGCCCCACCAGAGCGCCAGACCCGGCGCAACGAAGATATTCGAGTTCCATACGTTCGTTTAATTGACGAAACCGGTGAAAATGTTGGCGTCGTACCGCGTTTAGACGCGCAGCGGCGGGCGCGTGAGCTGGAGCTTGATCTGGTAGAAATTGTGCCGAACAGTGATCCGCCGGTTTGTCGCATTATGGACTTCGGCAAATATCGCTTTGAGCTGCAAAAAAAGGCGCACGATGCGAAAAAGCGCCAGAAGCAAACCGAAATCAAAGAAATGAAGTTTCGACCTGGCACTGACGATGGCGATTTTTTCGTCAAAATCAAACAAATTAGAAAGTTTTTGGCAGAAGGCGACAAAGTCAAAATCAATTTGCGATTCAAAGGGCGTGAAATGGCGCACTTGGAGCTGGGTGATGCCATGCTGACGCGCATTGGTGATGAGCTTAAAGAAGATGCGCTGATCGAACAAAGAAGTAAAATTGAAGGCCGCATCATGAGCATGATGTTAGGCCCGAAAAAAGCGAAGTAGCGATAGCTTAGTCTCGCCGCAAGGCGACACGGCATAAAAGTTGCATTTCGGGCCGCAGACAAATAAGCCAAATATGCAAATTTGACTGCGGTTTAACAAACAAACTGGTGTTAAAACCAGTTTGATTCGCACCACTAAGTTCCAAAAGCGCACTTCGCGGCATCGAAGTGAACACTCGGTGGGGTTTTAAAATAAAAGGAGAATCCTATGCCAAAGATCAAAACGAACAGAGCGGCAGCTAAACGCTTTCGCAAAACCGGTAGCGGCAAGTTCAAATGCGGCCACGCATTTAGAAGCCATATCCTGACTAAGAAGTCGACCAAGCGTAAACGTAATCTGCGTGGGCCAAACCTGGTTCGTGCCGAAGACGCAGGACGTATTGCTCGTATGTTGCCGTACGCCTAAGCGCGCGTCAGCTTCATTTATTGACTTCTCATTAAGGACTAATCTATGGCACGCGTAAAAAGGGGCGTTACCGCCCGTCGCCGTCACAAAAAAATCATTTCCCGCGCAAAAGGCTATTTCAACGCCCGTCGCAAAGTATTCCGCGTAGCAAAGCAAGCCGTCACCAAGGCGCTGCAATACGCCTACATCGGTCGTAAACAGAAAAAACGCGATTATCGCAGCCTGTGGATCGTTCGTATCAACGCCGGTGCACGCTTGTGCGGAATGAGCTACAGCCGCATGATGAACGGCCTGAGAAAAGCCGGAATCTTGCTGGACCGTAAGGTACTTGCTGACTTGGCCGTACACGATATGGCCGCCTTTGCAACACTTGCAGAGGCCGCAAAAAAAGCTGGCGTAACCACGGAACAGCCTGTTGTCGCGAAAAAAGTTGCCACGAAAAAGCCTAATACAGGCAAGGCACAACCTGCTGCCGCCTAAATGCTGAGGCGCTAAAGCTGCTTTGCTTTAAGTAAAGCAGCCGACTCAATTTTGCACGCAAATGGGGAGGCTTAATCGCTTCCCCATTTTTTTGCACCCAACCCAAATGATCATCCTGCCCTTTGCTTTGCTTGCGAGACCCGCCAATGAGCGCTTTAGACACAATTTTGAACGATGGACTTGCACGTATAGGCGAGGCCCAAGAGGGTGCTGCGCTTGAGCAAGTGCGGCTCGACTGGCTGGGTAAAAAGGGACTAGTCACCGAACAAATGAAGCAGCTGGCAGGTTTGGATGCGGAGGCGAAAAAGGCTTTTGGCGCGCACATAAACCGCGTCAAAGAAGCTTTACAGGCCGCACTTGCAGAAAAAAAGACGGTATTAGACGCGGCTTTACTTGCCGCGCGCTTAAGCACGGAAACGATTGACGTGACTTTGCCAGGACGCACCGCAAGCGCTGGCAATTTACATCCCATTACCCGCGCGCTGGAGCGCATGACCGCAATTTTTCAATCGATGGGTTTCGAGTTGGCAGAAGGCCCCGAAATTGAGGATGATTTGCATAACTTTGAAGCGCTGAATTTCCCGCCGCACCACCCAGCACGCACCATGCACGATACGTTTTATTTTGATGATGGGCGGCTGCTGCGCACGCATACCAGCCCGGTGCAAATTCGCGCGATGCAGGCACTGAAAGCAAGTGGCGGCTTGCCGCCAATTAAGGTCATTGCGGCGGGTAAAGTCTATCGCAGCGATTCCGATCAAACGCATTCGCCGATGTTTCATCAGCTCGAAGGTTTATATGTGGCCGAAAAGGTCAGCTTTAGTGATCTAAAAGGCGTGTTGACGCATTTTGTCCGCGCGTTTTTCGAGCGCGATTTTGAGATGCGCTTTCGCCCCAGCTATTTTCCCTTTACCGAACCTTCGGCGGAAGTTGATATCGCTTGGGAGCGGGATGGCAAAACCAGCTGGTTAGAAGTGCTCGGCTGCGGCATGGTGCATCCAAACGTATTGGTCGCCGGCGGCATTGACCCAGAACGCTATTCAGGCTTTGCTTTTGGCCTTGGCGTCGAGCGTTTCACCATGTTGCGCTACGGCGTCAATGATCTGCGCGCGTTCTTTGAGAACGATGTGCGTTTCCTCAGTCAATTTCGCTAGCCCGGAGCTAAAACGATGAAAATTTCTGAACTCTGGCTGCGCGAAAGCGTCGATTTGACCGGCATTAGTCGTGCGCAGCTGCTGCAAAAGCTGACTGCGGCTGGGCTTGAAGTAGAAGACTGCTTTGAGGTTGCACCTGCTTTCAGTGGCGTGCTTGTCGCCGAAATTGTTGCCTGTGAAAAACACCCCGATGCCGACAAGTTACGCGTTTGCAAAGTCAGCATCGGCACCCCTGAACTCTTGCAAATAGTCTGTGGCGCACCGAACGCACGCGTGGGCCTAAAGGCACCGCTGGCAACCGTTGGCAGTGTTTTGCCGGGTGGTTTGCCCGGAGGCCTTCAAATTAAAATTGGCAAACTGCGCGGCATTGAATCCTTTGGCATGCTGTGTTCTAGCACTGAACTGGGTTTACCGGCTGGCGTGGATGGGCTTTATGAGCTACCAAACGACGCGCCTGTCGGCACTTCAATTCGCGACTACCTAGCGCTTGACGACGCCGTGATTGAGCTGAAAATGACGCCGAATCGCAGCGACTGCTTGGGCGTGCTTGGCCTGACGCGCGAGCTATGTGCGCTTTTTAACCGGAAGCCGATTGGCGTTGCGGCAAATGTCGTTAGTCCAAGCATTACCGATACGCGCAAAATAGTTCTGGAAGATGCGCTTGGCTGCCCGCGCTATTTGGGGCAAATCGTAAAAGGTATTAATCCAAACGCAGTTACACCGATTTGGCTGCAAGAACGTCTGCGTCGCTGTGGCATTCGCAGCATTCATCCGGTCGTGGATATCACCAATTACGTGCTGCTAGAATTCGGTCAGCCCATGCACGCGTTTGACTTAAGCGCCGTAAGCGGCGACGTGACGGTTAGGCGCGCACGCGCTGGGGAATCTTTAAAGCTGCTGGATGAGCAAACGGTGCAATTGAACCCGAGCTTTCTAGTGATTGCTGATTCCGAAAAAGCGCTCGCTATTGCGGGGATTATGGGCGGTTTTGATTCGCGCGTTACGGCAACAAGCGTGGATATTTTCTTTGAAGCCGCGCACTTTGCGCCGGAAGTGATTATGGGCCGCGCCCGAACTTTGGGCCTGCATACCGATGCCAGCCACCGCTTTGAGCGCGGTGTGGATGCGGCGCTGCCCGAAGCCGCGCTTGCGCGTGCAACCTCGCTGCTCATACAAATTTGTGGCGGTCAAGCGGGGCCAATTTGCCGCGCTGAGAATCTAGATTCCTTACCCAAAGCTAATATCGTGAATTTGCGTCGCAGCAAGCTGGATGAGGTGCTAGGCGTCACGGTGACTGACGTCAACGTCGAAGCCATTTTGCGTGATCTTGGATTTGCTGTTACGGCTGAGCACCGGCACGATGCCGTTTGGCAGGTGCGCCCACACAGCGGCCGCTTTGATATCAGCATTGAAGCAGACTTGATCGAAGAAATTGCGCGTGTGTTTGGCTACGACCAAATTCCGGTCACGCTGCCAAATTTGCGTTTAAGCCCGCTGGTGACACATGAATCCCAGCGTCCAAGCAGCGATTTACGTCGCCTGCTGTGCGCGCGCGACTATCAAGAAGCGATCACCTTTGCATTTACTTCAAGCGTGGCCCTGCAGGCGTTCGGCTTAGTGGGTCATGCGATCAAAAATCCGCTGTCGGCCGAAATTGATGTCATGCGGCCAAGTTTGCTGCCAAATTTATTGACGGCGTTGGCGCAAAATCAGCGCCGCCAGCAGGATCGCGTGCGGCTGTTCGAGCTGGGTGTGGTGTTTTTGGATCAGGGTAAATCCGAGCCTAGCCGTATCGCCGGGGTTGCCGTGGGTTCGGTTGCGAACGAAATCTGGGGCGCGCCCACGCGTGCAGTCGATTATTTTGATGTGAAGGGTGATGTGGACGCATTGCTTATGGGTACAGGCGTTGCGCGCTACGTCGCTTTTGGTAAGGACAACGCTGCGCCTATTTATTTACATCCTGGCCGCTCAGCGCAAGTTTTTTTCGGTGAATTTGCCATTGGCATAATCGGACAGCTGCATCCAGCTTTGGTAAGAGCGCTGGATTTACGTGGCGCGCCGGTGCTGTTTGAGCTCGATTTGGCAGCGGTACGTGAAACCAGTGTACCCAAAGCGCAGAGCTTGAGTAAATTCCCCAGCTCAAGGCGCGACTTGGCGGTCGTGCTAAAGGAATCGGTGTCGTTTGAGGCGTTAAAAGCGTGCGCGGTTGCGGCTGCGGGGGGAATGTTAAGTGCGCTTGATTGCTTTGATGTTTATCGCGGCGCAGGTTTGCCACAAGGTTGCAAAAGTTTAGCTATCAGCTTGATTTTGCAGGATTTTTCACGCACCCTTGGTGATGAAGAAGTCGAGGCGGCGGTGCAGCGCGTAATGGCTGCAATAGCCGTCGATTTAGGTGGCGTTATTCGCAGCTAAACGAAAGCTAGATCTTCATATCACCCGCTCATCAAATCACCGCTCATCAAATCACCGCTCATCAAATCTAAGGGCAAACACGGATGTCGCTCACCAAAGCTGAAATAGCCGAACGCTTATTTGAAGACGTCGGATTGAATAAACGCGAAGCAAAAGAGTTTGTGGACGCCTTTTTTGACGTTGTCACCGCTTCGCTGGAAGCCGGCGATAGCGTCAAATTGTCAAGTTTCGGAAATTTCGACTTACGCAAGAAAAATCAAAGGCCCGGACGCAATCCAAAAACTGGTTTAGCGATACCGATTTCGGCGCGGCGCGTGGTAACCTTTCGCCCTGGTCAAAAATTAAAGGCGCGCGTGGAAGCCCATGCTGGATCCGGGAAGCAATAACGAGCTACCACCAATTCCCGCAAAGCGCTACTTCACTATCGGCGAAGTCAGCGATTTGTGCTTGGTGAAGCCGCACGTGCTTCGCTACTGGGAGCAGGAGTTTCCGAACCTAAAGCCCGTTAAACGGCGCGGGAATCGGCGCTATTATCAGCGCCACGATGTATTAGTGATTCGCCAAATCAGAACTTTGCTGTATGATGAGGGTTTCACGATTGGCGGTGCGCGGCAGCGCATTGAAGGGGATGCGCTTCGTGAGAGCGTTAAACCTAGTTTTAAACCTGAAGTATTAAATGTTGAAAATGCAGATGCTAGAATCGCAATTATTCGCAGCCTGCGCCTAGAACTCGAAGGGGTTTTAGGGTTGTTGAGCGCTTAAACAGAAAGGTCTGTCTAAGTTCAATCGAAAAGTCGGAGCGTAGCGCAGCCTGGTAGCGCACCACCTTGGGGTGGTGGGGGTCGCGAGTTCAAATCTCGCCGTTCCGACCAATTTCGATCCACCGCATTGCGGTTCCAAAGTATTTTGGGCGGTTTTTTTATTTTTGTAAGCAGGTAAAAAAGCGCCAGATAGAGTTCACACTCCACATCAAACTCACACACTCATGCGCCCAGCAACCTTAACCCGGAGCACCGCATGGCATTTCTTGACCTCGAACAACTCAAAGCCGATTGGCGTGACAACCCCCGTTGGAAAGGCGTCACCCGCCCTTATTCCGCAGAAGATGTGGTGCGTTTACGCGGCACGGTACACGTTGAGCACAGTCTAGCCAAGCGCGGCGCTGAGAAGTTATGGGAAAAAATTACCACCAAACCTTTCGTCAATGCGCTCGGCGCGCTGACTGGCAACATGGCGATGCAGCAGGTCAAGGCTGGCTTAGAAGCGATTTATCTGTCCGGTTGGCAAGTGGCTGCCGACGCCAACACTTCAGGTTCGATGTATCCAGATCAGTCGCTGTATCCCGTGGATTCGGTTCCCAATGTTGTTAAGCGCATCAATAATGCTTTGTTGCGCGCAGATCAAATTGAACAGGCTGAAGGTGGCGCCCAGCGCGATTGGCTAGTGCCGATTGTGGCGGATGCTGAAGCGGGCTTTGGCGGTGTGCTCAACGCGTTTGAGCTGATGAAGCACATGATTGAAGCGGGCGCTGCCGGTGTGCATTGGGAAGATCAATTAGCTAGCGCAAAAAAATGCGGTCATATGGGCGGCAAAGTGCTCGTCAGCACCACCGAAGCGGTACAAAAATTGATTGCTGCGCGTTTGGCAGCGGATTGCTTGGGCGTACAAACCGTGATTGTGGCGCGCACCGATGCGCTCGCGGCGGATTTATTGACGAACGATATCGACCCGAATGACACACCGTTTTTAACCGGAAAACGCACGCCTGAAGGCTTTTACTACACGCAAATGGGCGCTGAACAAGCGATTAGCCGTGGTTTGGCTTACGCGCCGTACGCAGATTTAATTTGGTGCGAAACCGGGCAGCCTGATTTGGTGTTCGCCAAGCAGTTTGCCGACGCTATCCACGCAAAGTTCCCAGGCAAAATGCTGGCTTATAACTGCAGCCCAAGCTTTAACTGGAAAAAGTATTTGGACGACGCCACGATTGCCAGCTTCCAAATCGAGCTCGCAAAAATGGGCTACAAGTTCCAGTTCATCACCTTAGCCGGCTTCCACGCGCTGAACTTTTCGATGTTTCAGCTGGCAAAAGGCTATAAAGAACGGCAAATGTCCGCCTACGTCGAGCTACAAACCGCTGAGTTCGCCGCTGAAAAAGATGGCTACACCGCCACCAAACATCAGCGCGAAGTTGGCACCGGCTATTTCGATCAGGTTACCCAAGTGATCGCGGGTGCCAACAGCTCAATTACTGCGCTCAAAGGTTCCACTGAAACCGAGCAGTTTGAACATTGATTTGATCAATTCCTGATGGTTACAAAAAACCCGCCCTGATGTGAATTGAGGCGGGTTTTTTTTGGCGCGTCATTTTGCGTCAACCTAAAATGAGGTGCAAAACTCAGAACTATATAATTTTCAGTGCGGTTGCGAACAGTTTTGCCCCACAAAATTGGGGGATCATTTTGCTGCGCAAGCGCCCAACCTATTGTCAAGCGTTATCATCTATTAGGTGTTGTAAACTATTCTGCACCCAATGTCCTTTTTGACCGCGTAGCATGTCTGAACCCAATTGATTTACCCCGCACTTAATTAGGAGTTGAACCAAATGAGAATTATAAGCCTTCGCAGTGTACTGGCACTGTCAATATTGGTTGCCACGCAAACTTGGGCCGCTGATCACCGGGATTCGCCGCTGACCACGAACGACCCTAGCGCTGACATCAATGACGTTTACACCTTTGTCAATCCGCGTAATCCAGCCGAAACCATCATCGCGACAACGCTTTTCCCCATAGCAAACGCGGCGTCCACCTTTTCTTCGGCCGTTGATTACCGCATTCATATTGATAACGGTGCCACGGAGCGCGTCGTCACCTGTCGCTTTCCCGGTGGAACGCGCGTTGATTGCAGCGGTATTGCCGGCTTAACTGCAAGCGGTAGCGTTGGGCGCACGCTCAATGGCACAGGCGGTTTTCGCGTTTATACTGGCTTGCGTGATGATCCATTCTTTTTTGATTTGAACGCATTCAATGCCACACGCGCCGCACTTGCACCGCGTTTTACCAACCCCGGCACCAATTTCTTTCTCAACGCCAACACGCTCAGCATCGTGCTTGCGATCCCGAATGCTGCACTGAACGACGGTACGCGTAATGTTTTGAAGGTTTATAGCTCAACCGTACGCACCGGCGGCACAGGCATCGGCCCCGGCATTTCCGGCAGCTGGTATGATGCGGCGAATCCTGGGCATGGTCTAAGCGTTGAAGTCATTCCGACCACGGGTGGCCCGGATCGCCTCAATGTTGCTTGGCATACCCATGACAACGCCGGCCGTCAATTTTGGCTGGTGGGTGTCGGCACAATTAACGGTGCGGTTGCTACTGTGCCATTGCGCTATACCAGCGGCGGTACCTTTCCGCCAACCGGCAATTCGGCAGGTACACAGTCATTCCCATTTGGCGACGTGGTGATGACCTTTAGCGGCTGTAACAACGCAACTTTGGACTACACAACCACAGTACCGAATTTGCCGACTAGCGGTCGCGTTAATTTGAACCGTTTAACCTCGATTTCTGGGCAAAGCTGTCAATTTTTGAGCAGCGGTCAGATTGATCGTATGGGGCGTCCGGCGATTAATACCGCCTTGATTAATTTAGTACCATCTACTGGCACTGCACTTAAAGATGCGTATAACCGCGCCGTTGGCCCAGCTTCCAATTGGACGCAATTCACTGGCGAGATGACCAATAATCTGGCCGTCCTTGACACACTGGATGGCCGTGCCAATTCGCTTTTACCGCCAGCAACATTAGCAAGTGTTTTGGTCGATGATCGCTTGATTATTGACATCAGCAAACCTGCCTGCGATGAGTATCTTGCAGTGGAGTTGGGTGTTGCGGGCAAATGCGGTGGTCGCACTTTGAATCGCGATGTGATTGACGACACCTTAGGCGCAGTGGTTGGCCCTGGCGTTAGTGATAACGTTGGTAACGACAACTTTGCCAACTTAACCGATTTCCCTTTCCTTGCAGATCCAAACTGAGTTGAATTAGTTATCTTTACGAGGTACAACAAGCTTGTGGTCTTTTGCTTAGTGTTGCTTGTTCAAGCATGCAGCACTCAGCTTAAACCTCAAACTAACTCAACTAATTCGTTAGCAAAAAATTCCCTCGAAGATCCGGCATTAGCAGTCTTGCCGGAACTGCCGATGGTTTTAGCGCTGCCGAACTATCCGCTCTCGGTGCAGGATCGCGCTACCACCGATGGCGCTGCTTATTTAAGGCAGCTGGATGCACGCCTAGCTAATCTACCAAAGCTTGACACTCCGCATTCGCGTGCAGTTCGTGCTGGCGTATTGTTTCAACGCTATCAAGCCTTAGGCGCAACCGCTGATTTGGATAACGCTTATGCTTTGGCACAAGTGTTAGCCACTAGCCCAGAATCAGACGCCGATGCACAGCTATTGGCGGCAACCATTTTCTCTTATATGCATGAGTTTGATACTGCACTAGCTCTGCTAGATCGACTTAACGATGCAAATGCCAGCGCCGCGCTGCGTTTGGAAATTGCCAATGCGCGCGGCCTAACGCCGCTTGCGGCGCGCAGTATTCCGAATGCGCCCTTGACGACCGGCAAGGAATACGCCGAGCTAGTCAAGCTGGCAAACGACTGCATTGATCGCGGTGAACTTGCCTGCGCCAGCGATTATTTTCATCAAGCGCAGTTTGTTTATACCGACGTTGCACCCATGCCCTTGGCTTGGCTGCACACGCAGCAGGGGATCGCGCTGTTGCGCTTCGATCAGCCCGAGCAAGCAATCCGCTTTTTCCGCAGCGCATTAACGCGTCTGCCGGGCTATTCCCTAGCATTAGAGCATTTGGCGCAGTGTTTGGTGCGGGTTGGGCAGTTTGACGAGGCGCGTGCCCTCTATCTGAGTGTCATCGAACAGACGCAAAACCCAGAAGATATGGCTGGCTTGGCAGTTTTGGAAAATAAGCAGGGCAATACGGCGGCAGAGCAAAAGTGGTTGATCCGCGCAAAAATCCGCTACGCCGAACGCTTAAAGGCTTTCCCGGCGACCTATGCGCAGCACGCAGTGAAGTTTTATTTACTGATTGCCGATAGCGCTGAGGCTGAGCGCTTAGCGCAGCTAAATTTTGGATTGCGTAAAGATGCCAGTGCCTATATTACTTTGGCTGAAGTGCGTTTCGCAGCTGGCAACAAGGCCGCCGCCTGTGAACTATTAGCCCCGGTAATTGCCTCTGGTAGACGCCCGCCCGAGTTGATTACTTTGCAAAAAAAGATCGAGCAATGTGGGCTAGAGCGTTAGCCAGAACATGGGGTTGCTCGGAGTCATCCAACGTCAAAAAAAGTGCCTTTGGCCATTGTTGTTTGTTCTGCCAACGGTCTTATCGGGCGCATGGCTATCAGAACGCTACTACCACCATTTCGAGCGTCCGATGCTGCTCACTCCCGCACCGGGTAGGGCTGCCTACACAGCCTGCGAGCAGTTTGTCAGCGCATTGCCAAATCGCGCACCACGATCGTGCGATTTGGCCTCCACGGCGCTGATCTAGATTCGAGGAAAAAGAAAAATTTATCGAACGCCAAGTTCTAGGCCTAGCAAAGAACCTAGGCTGACATTGCTGAGCGCGTCTGCGGAGTTTGCGCGGCACATGGGCGAAAGGACTTCCTGATTGCGCACGCTTTGTGTCAGCGGATCGGCGCAAAACCGTGCAGCCATGTCGAATACTTGCTCGGCCGCACAGCTTGCGCTTGAGCCAGCGGGTAGTCAGCCAGTAAGCGAATGTTTCGCTGCGCGAATCGAGGAGATTCCGTGGATTTTGCATTTCGCGGTTCTGCTAAGGCCTGGATGCCGCTATTGTTTAGCGCATAGCTTGAGTTAGGACTTATTGATGCGGTTGTGGCAGCGAATTTTTTTAGTGTCGGCGGTGCTGGTGTTGCTTGCAACTACGGCCCTCATCGCGCTGCAGCAAGCCCGGCTAGAGCGTGGGTTGTTGGGATATTTAGATCGTATTGAGCTTGATCAGGCGCGCAATGTAGCGGCATTGGTGCTGGAGGATTATCAACAGCAGGGCGGTTTTGCCATGCTGAGCGAGCGGCCGCAGCGCTTGGGGCGCTTGGTGGAAGCCGGGCGGGCGGATCTTAGCTATGCGCAAATTGATTGGCAGCGACCGCCGCCGCGCGATGAGCGTGCGCCACCCATGCACGACGGTCAGCCCCCGCCGTGGGACGGTGATCGCCCACCGCCACCGCCACCGCCACCGCGTGAGGGTTCACCGCCGCAGCGTCCAGGCCCCTCTCCAGATGCGCTTGATTTTGTCCAGCGTTTTGGTTTGTTTGATGCGCAGGGACGGCGGGTTGCCGGCAATCCGAACACCACGCAATCCGCGCATATTTTGCGACTGATGCTGGCAACGCAAAAAATTGGGGAGCTGCGACTGATAAAACTGCCCGCGTTAAATTCCGAATGGGATCGACACTTTGTTCGCGACCAACTGCGCGCCAGCATTGTGCTGGGGCTGATTGTTTTAGCGATCGCGCTGCTCGCCTCAATTTTTTTGGCGCGGCTACTGACAGCACCTTTGCGGGCGCTGAGTCAAACCGCAAAGCGCATTGCCGATGGGGACTTTTCGGCCCGATCAAGCATCCAGCGCACGGATGAAATAGGGGAGTTGGCGCAAACGTTTGATCGCACCGCCCAGGCGCTGGAGCAGGCGCGCGATGCTAGGCGGCGTTGGACGGCGGATATCTCGCACGAGCTGCGCACGCCGGTCACGGTGCTGCGCGCAGAGATCCAAGCCTTAGAGGATGGCGTGCGCAAGGCGGATGCGGCGGCGTTGGCATCGCTGTCCAGCGAAATCGAGCGCTTGACGATGTTGATTGAAGATTTGTATCAGCTGAGTTTGTCTGATATTGGCGCACTGGACTATCGCTTTGAGCCGATCGATTTACGTGAACTCGTCAACACCGCCGTCAACGCGCAAAAGAGTTCGATTGCGCAGGCGGGTTTGCATTTGCGTCCGCTAGCTCCACCGCTGATGGCTAATGAGGCGGCAGGCGAAAGCTGGGTGCGCGCAGATGCACGTCGACTCGCGCAGGTGTTTACGAATATTTTGAGCAATTGCGTGCGCTACACCGACCGCAACGGCCAGATCGTGATCGCGCTGGAGTGTGTGGGCGAATATTGGTGCGTGAGCATTGACGATAGCGCGCCGGGCGTAGCCCTGGAGCAATTGGCGCGCTTGACCGAGCCGCTGTTTCGCGCCGATACCTCGCGCAGCCGCGCGCACGGCGGCGCAGGTTTGGGTTTGGCAATCGCCAAAATGATCGTGATAGCGCACGGCGGCACGCTAAATGCTAGCGCTTCGGAGTTGGGCGGCGTGCGCATGGAAGTGCGCTTGCCGGCACAGCGCCAAGAACTAAGCGAGCTTAAAACCAAATAAGCGATATCGCCCGCGCATCAACATCGTGAAGGGCAGTATCAAGCATCGCCAGTATCAATCGCCGATACTCAGCTTTACGGGCTTGAGCTTGGCAAGAAAATACGGCCTGATTGCGCCTGAATTATTTTTTCTCAAAAATCAAACGTTGGGGCATCCAGGCCCCACAAAGGCGATATCACAATGGTCGGTTACTTTTTTCTCGGCGCGTTTCTAGCACTGTTGCTTTATGCCAGCGATGCGCAGGCGCTTACTTTTATGATTATTGGCGGCTTGATCGCAGCACTTATGGCACGTGTTAGCGCTTTGAAGCAGCGTTTGAGTCTAATCGAGCAAGATCGCTCTCCTAATTTTGAGCGGCAGCCGGATTCTAATGCGCAATTGAGTCCAGAGCGCCCCTACATCGTGCCTGCGGTGCCGCCGCGAAAATCCTATGCTGCGAATCCGGTGCCACCGCCCGTGCGTTCAGGTATTGAGCCGATGCCGCAAGCCTATGAACCTACCCTGGAAGCACCGATTACACCATCAGCAGCATCTGACACAGCACCAACAGAACTGCCGCCGTTAGCATGGCCAACGCTTGAATTAGTAAACCCTGCGGCATCCGCTCGTGCGCAGTATCGTGCCAGCGAACCCGCTGTAGTTTTGCCCCCAGCGCTGCTGAAAGCCTCGCCAATACCCCAGCCCGAACCCGGCTGGGGCGTCCCACAGGCACCCAAAGCGTCACCCAGCCCGAATAACGCTTGGGATGCGCCGAAGCCGACACCGAGTTACATCGCACCAGATGCCATGCCGCCCGCACCGGAACTGCCAGAATGGGCGAACAAGCTGCTCAGTTTTGAAAATTGGCCAATAAAGTTGGGCATGTTGCTGCTTTTGGTCGGCTTAGCCTCGGGCTACCGCTATTTGGCCGCGCGCGGCTATTTCGACATTCCGATCGGTTTGCGTTTGATCGCGGTCGCGTTGGCGGCAATTGCGGCGATTGTTTTTGGTTACGGCAAGCGGGTCGAGAAACGCAGCTTTTCCTTAAGCGTGCAGGGTGCGGGGTTGGGCGCATTGCTGCTAACGGTATATGCCGCGTTGCAGCTATATCACTTGCTTGATGGCGCAGCAGCATTTGGCCTGATGTTGGTGATCGTCGCTGTCGGTGTGGTGCTTGCGGTCATGCAAGACGCGCTTTGGCTGGCGCTATTCGCCACAATCGGGGGTTTTGCGGCACCGATATTGGCGTCCACGGGCGGCGGAAATTACGTCCATCTGTTTGGCTACTATTTGATTCTGAATTTAGGGATTTTGGCAATTGCGTTAAAGAAAGGCTGGCGCAGTCTTAATTTCTTAGGCGCGATCTGTACTTTTGGCATCGGCATCGGTTGGGGTGCTAATTACTACCGCCCAGAGTTTTTTGGCAATGTAGAACCCTTTTTACTGGCGTTCTTTGCGATCTATTTAGCGATCACCGTGCTCTACACGCTTCGACACGGTGCGGGCAAGCCGGTGCTCGATGGCGTATTGGTGTTTGGCGTACCGCTGGCTACTTTGGGCGCGCAGGCGGGGTTGCTTGCCGGTCAGGATAAGAAATTAGCGCTCTCCAGTTTTGGCGCTGCGCTGATTTATGGCGGCTTGAGCTACACGCTGCGCACGCAAGAACAAGCGAGCCTGCTGCGTAAGTGCTTTACCATTCTAGCGGTGACGTTTTTCACGCTCGCAATCCCGCTGTATTTCAATGCCCAAATCACCAGTGCATTGTGGGCAATGGAAGGTGCTGCGGTGCTTTGGCTCGGCTTAAATCAAAAGCGCACTGCGCCCGTGCTGTTGGGTTTGCTTTTGCAGGTATTTGCCTGGTTCTCCTACTTCAATGGCTACGTGGCAATGACCGAAGTGCCGGCATTCTGGAACGCTAAGTGCCTCGGCGCTTTGCTCCTGGCTTTGTCTAGTTTTGCCTGCGGTTGGCTGCTGGGTCGCACACCTAAAGAGGATGGCAGTGTCGGCGCACAGCTTGCGCCCCTGGCATGGCTGGGTGCGGTTTTTGGCCTGCTGTGGTGGAGCTTTGCGGGTATCAGCGAAATTGACAGGCATGTGCTTTCCAGCTTTCAACCTGCCGCCGCTATTGCATTTTTGGCGCTTACGATGCTGCTGTCTGCACTGGCACGCGGCGCACTAAAATTCGACAGCTTGCGTATAGGCGCACTGTTGCCGCTCGCGGTACTTGGGCCGGTGGCGCTGTTTGCATCGGTGGTTGGCCCCATATTAGAAAATTATCGCGGCTTAGCATTAGCCGGCTATCTAGTTGCTTCGGTTATCAGTATGGCGCTGCTGGCAAAGCCCGCCGAGCAGATAGGCGGCTTGCCGAGTGCCAGCAGTCTCAGCTTTCCAGGCTTCGGCTTGAAATTAGCACACAGCCTTTGGCTAATCGGCGTATGTTTTCTGGTGAGCTTGGTGCTGGATTCGCAAATGCACGGTTCGACGCTGAGCGAGGGCCTACGTTTTGCTCTGAATATTGCTTCGTTTGCCATCGTATTTTTTATGTTGATTCGCAATATTGCTGCGGTTGCAACCCCATTGCAGCAGTTCTTTAACGATCCCAGCATCAGCTGGCGCCCGCAACTAACCCAAGTGTGGGCAGTGGGCATCACGCTTGCGCTGCTCGGCGGTTCGGTGCTGCGCGGCGACAGCACACCGTTCCACTTTATCCCGCTGCTTAACCCGCTTGAAATAACCCTGTTGGCGCTGTTTGCGTTGCTCACTTTGGCTGCGCGCGATGAATTCGGCCAGTTAAATGATGCGGCAAAATACCCCCTGCTGGTATTGGCGTTTTGGCTGCTCACCGCGTTTACCTTACGCGCCGTGGTGCAGGTTTACGATCCGAGTCTGGCGACACTTGGCCACGCGTTTTTTAATCGCACCGGGCAAGCGGCTTTGGCGCTGGTTTGGGCCTTGGCTGGCTGTGGCGCAATGCTGCTTGGTCACGCAAGATCGCGCCGCCCAGTGTGGTTTGCGGGTGCCGCGTTAATGGGTGTGGTGCTGGCAAAAATGCTGCTGGTGGATCGCCATAATTTAGGCGAGCTACCCGGCATTTTCGCCACGCTTGGTGTAGGTGCCTTGCTGGCGACCGTTGGTTATTTTGCGCCGGTGCCGCCGATGGCGCAAACGCCGGGGGCGCAGGAGTAGCGGTGCGATGCTACGTCGGCAAAAACACCCGCACCAGCAAACCGCCGCCCTCGCGGTTGCTCAAGCTAATGCGGCCACCGTGCGCCTCGGCAATTTCGCGCGCCAGTGCTAGGCCTAGGCCGCTGCCGGAGCCATCATTGGGCGTGCGTTTGGTCGAATAAAACGGCAGTAAGGCGCTGGCCATGACCAAATCGGACATGCCGCTGCCGCGATCAGCGACTGCTAAATTGAAGCCCCTTTGCATGCCATTGTTGCTGGCGTAAACCGATAAGCTGATTTGCTTGGGCTCAGATCCAGCTTCAACCGCATTTTTTAGCAAATTAATCAACATCTGCTCGATTTGCACGACGTCGATATCACAGAAGCAATCAGGGCAGGTGGTGATGACACCCGCGCTGGCCGCAGCGATTACCCGCTCGAGCAAACTAGGCCAGTGCACCGCGCTGCGCTGCGGCAGCGGCAACTTCGCGACGCGCGCGTAGCTGGCGATAAATTGCGCTAAGTGCGTGCTGCGTTCGCTGATGGTGGCGAAAACTTTGGTCAAAGGCTCTAACTGCCCGCGTGCCAATAGCACCGCGCCGCTGTGTGCCATCGACGAAATCGGTGCCAAGGAATTATTGAGTTCATGGCTGATGACGCGAATCACTTTTTTCCAGGTCGCTACTTCCTGGCGCGCTAATTCCGTGGTCATGCGGCGCAGCAAAATCAGCCGGTGCGGGCGCGCCTGCAGTGTGAATTGCCGCTGGGAAAGATGAAATATTTCCTCGCTGCCAGCGTCAGCACCCGCCTGCTCCAGCGTCACCAAACCTTCGTGCCCGCTCGTTAATGCTTCGCGCAAGGCTTCCGGCAGCCGCACAATCACCGCATCCCAAGCTTCGCCTTCAAAGCGTTTGCCAGCATTGAAAAGCTCGCGCGCGGCTAAGTTGCACACCACGACCCGCTGATTCATCGCCACCAGCACCAGCGCGGTTGGCGTGTTTTGAATCACGGTATCTAGCATTAGCTCGCGCTGGACTAGGTTCACGCGTTCTGAGCGCAAGGTGTCGCCAAGGGCGTTTAGCGTTTGCGTCAACTCATTTAAGTGGGCGTTTTCGGGTTTTGCGATAGAAGTGGAAAAATCTTGATCGCGCCAAGCTGCGACTAAAGAACTCAGTGCTTTTAGCTGCTGTGCGAACGGTTGCCACAGCACATATTGATAGCCAATTGCCAACCCTATCGCCCCGCCAATGCTGAGCAAAATTGCGCTCAATGGAGAGTGATTGCGATAAAGCAAATTCGGGGCGGCAATCAGCACCAGCAACGCCAGCACGAAACCAATGAGTTGCAACGTGCGCCGCATTAGCGTTCGCCGCGCGCGATTCCAAATCGCTCCATGCGCCGATACAGCGATTGCCGCGTCATGCCGAGCATGGCCGCAGCATCCGCAACGACATTGCCGCTTTGCAAGAGTGCGGCTTCAAGCTCGGCGCGGCTCGGCTCTTTAGCGTTTGCTTGGGCATGACTATTCTCAATAGGCTCGACGCGGCCAGCTGCGTTGCCAAGTAAAGCGGGCGGCGCTAAATCCGGCAAGGCTAAATCCTGCGGCTCAATCACTTGGTTAGTACACATCAAACTGGCGCGCGTCATCACATTGCGCAGCTCACGCACGTTTCCGGGCCAAGTGTGACGTTTCAACGCCGCCTGCGCGTTGGCGCTTAAGCGCACGCTATGGCGCAAAAAAGAAAGGGCTAGCGGCACAATGTCGGCCAAGCGTTCATGCAGCGGCGGCAGCACCAGCGGCACCACGTTCAAACGATAGTAGAGATCTTCACGGAATTGCCCGGCGCGAATTTGCGCGGGTAAATCGGCGTTGGTGGCAGAAATCACGCGCACTTTAACTTGGCGTGTTTTGGTTGAGCCCAAGCGCTCGAAGCGCCCGGTTTCTAAAACGCGCAATAGCTTCATCTGCCCGCTCAAGCTCAAATTGCCAATTTCGTCTAAAAACAAAGTGCCGCCATCGGCCGCTTCAAAACGGCCTTCGCGGGCTTTGGCAATACCCGTGTAGGCACCAGCATCCGCACCAAATAGTTCCGCTTCAATCAAATCCACCGGCAGTGCACCGCAGTTGAGCACCACTAAATTGCCGGTCTTTACGCTAGAGTTGTAGTGCACGATTTCGGCAATGCGCTCCTTGCCCGCGCCGTTTGGGCCACTAATTAACACCGCGACATCGCTGGGCGCCACGCGCGCCGCCATCTGCACCAGCGCTTGCATGGCGCTAGACACAAATAAACCGCCGCGCAAATCAATTTTGCTGAGCGCCTGCGCCCGATCTGCGGCATCAAAGTGCGCCGCCAAGCGTAAACGCGCGGCCAAGGCGCGCTGTTCGCTCAACTCCAGCAAATTGCGCACGCTAATGCGCAGCTTTTCGTCGTGCCAAGGCTTCGCCAAATAGTCTGCAGCACCTGCCTTCACCAGTTCGACCGCCTGTTCCAAATGCGTCCAGGCGGTCAACAAAACAATCGGAATATCTGGATTCAGTGCGCGCAGCTGCGCAAACAGGTGCAAGCCCTCCGCACCGCCCGTGGTGTCAGTGGAAAAGTTCATATCCTGCACCACCAAATCAAACGGCGCACCGCGCAATTGTGACGCCTCAAACAGCGCAAGTGCTGCGGCCGGGTCATGCGCCTGTTCGGACTGATAGCCATCCAAAGTAAACAACAGCGCAAGCGCGTCCAATACCTGCGGGTTGTCATCCACGATTAGAATCCGTGGACTATTCTGAATTGGGCTTTTTTCAGGTGCGTTTTTATCAGTCATACTGCTTTTATAGTTCATGCTTGCATCATCAGGCTAGACCGTGCGCGTGGCAATCGCTGGTGACACCTGACTGGCGCGTTGTGCTGGTCGATACACGGCCAGTTGCCCCAACGCATAGACCATTGCAACGCCGACTAGCACATAAAACACTGGCAGCATCGCAACATTTGCCTGTTTGGCAAACCAGTAGTTCAAGCCATAGGCGAGGACAACACCGAGCGCCGCCCCCGCTGTTGTCAACAGGGCGTTCTCAACTTGAAATTCGCGCACAATCGCCGAGCGCGTGGCGCCCAGGGCGCGCCGCGTGCCAATTTGTTTGGTGCGCTGCGTGACCCAAAAACTCGCCATACCGACAATGCCGAGCGCGGTAATAGTGATTAACAATAGACTTAAACCCGACATCAGCACGATCATCGCGCGATCACCGGCATAGCTTTCTTTGCGCAGCTCAGCAATCGAGCGGGATTTGCTGCCGATCACACGGGTGCGATCGGCTTTTGCTAACACCTCGCGCGCCAAGTTTTGCACGCGATCCAATTGCCCAGGCTTGACCCGAACCACCCAGTTGACCGCAACGCTGGGGCGAAACGGCATCAGCGAAGTATTTTCCACTGCATCAGAACCGACCCAAGGAGCCTGCAATTGATCATAGACGCCAATCACCTCGGGGCCGTTCGGCGTGTTGTCAGGCCCGGGCAGAATTTTGCCAATCGCTGATTCGCCGAAAAACAGCTGATCCGCAAGAGTTTTAGACAGCATGATTACCCGCGGAACTTCCGAACCGCGCGGTGCCAATGTAGTAATTTCGCGCGCGTCGAAGTTACGCCCGGCAATCAATTTCACGCCCAAGGTCGCTAAGGTGTTTTCATCGGCGTAATAAGTGGCGGAGGAAATATCCCGATCATCGTCTGGGCCGGTTTGTAAGGTGGTGTCGGAACCACTGCCGCTGAGCGGCAAGCTATCGGTGACATAGGCATTTTCCACCCCGTCAATCGCCAGCAAGCGTGCACGGTCAGCACTAAACGCGGCGTTGGCGTTGTAGCTTTTAGGATCAATCGCCACGCTGCCAAAGAAAAACACTTGTGACTCATCCACGCCACTCTCACGCGCCATTTGTTGGCTGCGGGTGGCGATTAAGCTGAGCGCATTACTGACGATGGCAAGCGTAATAGCGATCTCTAACAGCACTAAAATGGCTGCAGTTTTACGTTTAAATAATGCGCGAATGATCGGGCCCATATTATTTACTCCTCAATTAATGCAATTTTGATTTAGCGTGGGATTGTCTAACGCAAATATTTTTAGTTAGTTTGCTTTTAAAGCGTATGCAGGCGGCAATTGACTGACACGCCACGCTGGCAAAATGCCCGCTAACAGCGTTGCGCCAATTGAGATAAGCGCTAATAAGCCGAGCATGGGCAGATCTAAGGTGGCAAAGTTTGCAAGCTCGGAATACAGCACTTGCATGCCTTGTAGACCCAGTTGCGTCAACAGCGCACCGAGCAATGCCCCTGCAGCACCGACAACACCAGCTTCAAAAAGGTGCTGAATAAAGATCGATTTTTTCGACGCACCCAAGGCGCGGCGTACGCTCAGTTCACTGCTGCGACGCAAAAACTTCGCCAACATCAGCCCGACCGCATTAATCAAGCAAACCAGTAAAAATCCAACCGAAACATAGACAAACAATTTGCTGTCCTCCGGCACCACTTTCCAGGCAGTTAGCCATTGCTTGACGTTGAGCAAATGGTTATTGCGGGTGGTGTCGTCAAAGCGGCCAAGCAGACGCTGCTCATCGGCATAAGCATCAATAAATTGCTGATATTTAGTCACCGCCTGCGCATCTTCTAGTTCCGCCCAGTATTGAATCCATACGCATTCGGACTGCGTGAAAGAAACCCAGCCATCGCCCGGGGACTCAAAACAGCTGGTGTTACCCATCTGAATAATCTGCACATCGACCGCAGTGTCAATGGGAAAATAAGCTTCGTCCATTTCGCCCAAGCTGCCGTTATTGAGATCATAAAATTTTGGCTTGGGATTAAAGCTTTCCACCACACCCGTGACGGTGAAATGCTCGCTGCCCAGCTGCACTTGCTTACCCATGGGATTGGCTTTGCCGAACAGCGTTTCCGCTAACGGCGCAGTCAATACCGTCACCCGGGCTTTTGCGGCATCATCACTGTCAGTCCAAGCGCTGCCATAGATAAATTTCAGTTCAAACAACTCGAAAAAATCATTGCGGGTCGCACGAAAGATATGTCTAGACGGCGCGATTCCTGGGTTGTCGGACTGCACCGCAATCCGGGTTACATACATCGCGGTTTGGCGTTTTGCTGGCGCGCGCTGCATTAACGCAGTCGCGTCTTTGTAGGTCAGCTGATTCGGCGGGGCGGTACCGTTGTCTGCATTGGTCGGCGCATCGCCGGTCCAGCTGTCCAACTGTACCGCAAATAGCTGGTCAGATTTTTGCGGTATGGGATCAGAGCCATAGCGCGCCACAATAGTAAGCCCGGTCATGGTTGCAGCAATGCCCAAACCAATGGCGATGACCATCAGTGCCGTCAGTGCCCGATGCTGCATAAGCCCACGCAGGGCCAGGGAAAGATAATATCGCGTCATGATAAAGCTCCGTAATTTGTGGCTTACAAAGCGTCTTAGGCGGCTTCGCGCATTAACGATTCAACGCGATTTAAATCCACCAATTCGCCGTCTACAACGTGCACATTGCGATGCGCTCGGCGCGCGAGTTCTGGATCGTGGGTGACCATAATGATGGTGGTGCCAGCGGCGTTAATTTCTTCCAGTAAAGTCATCGTGGCGCGCGCCATTGCGGAATCTAAATTGCCCGTGGGCTCGTCCGCCAGCAGCAGTTTCGGGGAGCCTGCCAGTGCCCTGGCAATCGCCGCGCGCTGCTGTTGACCACCGGAAAGCTCGGCCGGATAGTGCTTCATACGCGAACTTAAGCCCACGCGCTCCAACGCTTGCTCGATGCGTTGCTTACGCTCCGCTCTTGGCATGCGGCGATAGCGCAGTGGCACATCAACGTTGTCGAACAAATTTAAATCCGGAATCAGATTAAAGCTTTGGAAGATGAAACCCAATTTTTCATTGCGGATGCGCGAACGCGCGTCGTCATTCATTTTGTCAACCGCAACGCCGTCTAATTCGTAGCTGCCTTCGCTCGGCTCTTCCAACAATCCCGCTAGATTGAGGAAAGTGGTTTTGCCAGAACCAGACGGCCCGGTGACCGCCAGAAATTCGCCTGACTTTACGTGCAAATTGAAGTTGCGCAGCGCGTGGGTTTCCACCAAAGCGGTACGATAGTATTTTTTGATATTGGTCATTTTTAGCATATTAGGTTCCTAGTTAATTATTGTGGGCTGGCTTTCGATCCTTCGTCATTGCGAACGAAGTGAAGCAATCTCTTGATTACAGTCGCGCCAGACAATTGGCGCAAAAAGCCCAACGACGAGATTGCTTCGCTACGCTCGCAATGACGAGCAGTACTCGAATTCACATTATTTTGATGCGCTACGTTTTTGCTTAAGTAAAGGTTTTTAGTTAGGTTTATGTGCGCAATTACTCAAGCAAATTCACCTGATCCCCGGTAACTTTCGTGGGCAAGGTCGAAACCACGACGACATCGCCGACATTTAAGCCACTTTTTATTTCAATTTTGTCGGTGGAAAAACTGCCCGTGGTAATCGCTACACGTACCAGCTGATCGTCGATGCGCTTCCAGGCAAAACGTCCACCTTCGGCATCTAAAAAGCCGCCGCGATCCACCAAGACGACATTTTTGCGCTCATCAAATTTGATACGCACATTTAAGCGTTGGTTTTGTCGCAGGTCAGTCGGTGGATTGCCAGAAAATCGCACCCGCACCGCTAAAGCGCCGTCTTTGATTTCCGGTGATACCAAGCGCACCACAGCAGGTAAGCGCACGGCACCCAGTTCCACGTCGGCATGCAAGCCAATGCTCAAATCGGCGGAATAGATTTCTGGCACCGAAACCTCAAGCTCTAGCTGCGCCAAGTCGACCAAACTCAGCAGCGCGGTATTCGCAGCGACATTAGTGCGGTCGCTAACGTTGAGTTGCCCGACGACACCGGCGAAAGGTGCGGTAATTTTCAAAGCCGCAACTTGACGCTCTAGCTCGGTTACAGCGGACGCCTGACGCGCCACCAAAGCATTACGATTTTCCAGCTCTAAACGCATTGCTTGACGTTCCAAACTGAGATCGCTTTCGGCTGCTTGCAGCAAAATTTCCGCCGCATCCAGCGCATCTTTTGCCCGCAGATGATCGACTTGACTAACCGCATGCACCGTAAATGCGCGTTCGGCGCGCTGCCATTCCCGCTTGGCTGCGACTTGGGCAATTCGCGCGGTGTCTAGCTCACGCGCTTTTGCCAAGGCCGCGCGCTGGTTGGTAATTCCAAGGCGCGCCGCGTCGGATTTAAAAGCGAGCAAGCTCGACTGTTCTTGTGCCAATTTCGCCATCAGCTCGGGGCTTTCAATCTCAGCTAATACGGCACCGGCTGCAACCAAGGTGCCGGCTTCGGCAACGAAATGCACTACGCCTGCGCTAGCGGCAAAAAGACTCGGGCTGCGAGCCGCTACCACCCGGCCGAAACCGGTCGCTTCGCGCACTAAATCACCGCGCGTAACGCTACTAAATTGCAGTGCCGACGCGCGTACTGAGTTGCCAGCCAAATAGCGCAGCACCGGTTTCGCCATAAATGCTAAAAGACCAACCACAACTACCGCGATCACAACTTTGCGCCAGTGCCTAAGTTTAGCGGTGCTGGGTAAAAGCACTGCATCTTGGGCCTCGGTGTTGCGGAACGCAGAAACGTTTCCGAACGCTGGGTTTTTATGGGGCAAGGAATCGGGCATGGCGCTTAGTTCTCGAAGATTAGTGTTGTTATGCAATCTGCGTGCCAATCTGTGGAGATTTCTATCTATATGATTTTACTTACTATTTTGCCTTTTTAATGGAAACGCTCTAGTGTACGGACAGGCTGCGGACACGGTGTTTTCAGTGTCCCTGTGCGAATTAGTTGGTTGTGCATACCAACTATTTGGCGAATTGGCTTGTTGAGAATCACCAAACTGTCACTTTTTTGACTAACCAGCATCATCTTAGTGCGCAACCTTAAGGTCTAAAGAAAGGCCAGCTGGACGCACATGAAAATTACTTTCGTCACCGAGACCTACCCGCCGGAAATCAACGGTGTGGCGCTGACTGTGCTGTCATTAGTACAGCATTGCCGAAAACTGGGCCACCATGTGGAAGTGGTGCGCCCAACACAGCCTGGGGATTCGCAAAAAGCACCTGAGCGCTTAGTGGTTGAACACCTAGTGCCGGGCGCGCAATTACCCTTCTATGTCGGCCTGCGCTTTGGCCTGCCAGCGAAGCGCCGATTATTGAAGCATTGGCAAAAAGTCCGTCCCGAAGGTGTTTATGTCGCCACTGAAGGCCCTTTGGGCTGGTCGGCGGTATCGGCGGCAAAGCAGCTTGGTATTCCGGTGATAACCGGTTTGCACACGCGCTTTGACGATTTTATGGATCACTATAGCTTAAGTTTTTTGCGCCGAGCCGCATTTGCCTTCATGCGCGCTTTCCACAACCGTGCATTAGCAACATTGGTGCCGACAACGAGCCTGAAGAAGTTCCTCGATGCGAAGGGCTTCCGACGCGTTGAGCGGCTTGAAAGGGCGGTCGATACTACGGCTTTCTCGCCACTTTGCCGCAGCGAATCGGTGCGTGCTGCCTGGGGCTGCGAGCACGCCAATGCACCAGCCATTTTATTCGTAGGCCGTATTGCATCGGAAAAAAACTTGCCGCTTGCAATCCGCGCGTTCAACGCAATTGCAGAAATACACCCGCAGGCGCGCATGATTTGGGTAGGCGATGGCCCAGCATCTGGTGCGCTGCGCGCAACGCTAGCATCAGATGCAAGACACGTTTTTCTGGGCATGCTGCGCGGCGACGGGCTTTCAGCAGCCTATGCCAGTGCGGATTTATTCCTGTTTCCGAGCCTGAGCGAAACTTTTGGCAACGTCACGCTGGAAGCCTTGGCTAGCGGGCTGCCGGTATGTGCATTTGACTACGGCGCTGCGGAAGAATTTGTGGTCACAGGCCGTAATGGTCAGCTTGCGCGATTTGGTGACGAGCCAGGCTTCATCGCACAAGCCCTGCTGTTGGCGCAAACGATGCAAGATAGCCCGTTACGTATGCGGGAAGCGGCGCACTTTAGCGTGGCGCACTTGAGCCCCAGTCACGTTGCGGGCGCACTGGTCGAGCTATTGCGAGAGCTCAGCACCGGTTGCGACGTTAAAACGGCCGAAGCCCAGACTCCTATTTGTCGCATCACTGATCGTCACGCTCAAGGAGCACACGATGCACCTGAATATAAACGTGTTTAAAGCGTTCGCAGCGCACGAATGGCATTGGTGCGAACGCGCAAACCGACGCGCGCACGGCACGCGCTGGGTGCCATTTTTTGGCTTTATCAGCCGCATCGGCGATGGTTGGGTTTGGTATTTGTTGATGCTGCTGCTGATTGCATTGGGTGGTGCGCGCGGAGCGGTTGCGGCGCTGCATATGGCGGCAATTGGGGTGGTGTCGCTTGCGCTTTACAAACTGGTTAAGCGTCTGAGTAGGCGGCCACGGCCCTTGATGCGGGGTGCGGGGCTGCACTTAACGGTCGCACCCTTGGATGAGTTTTCTTTTCCATCCGGCCACACGCTGCACGCCATCGCATTTTCGTTGGTGGCGTGCCATTACTTTCCTTGGTTGGCGTTGCTGTTGGTGCCGCTCAGTCTATGCATCGCGCTCTCGCGCGTGGTGCTGGGTTTGCATTACCCAAGCGATGTTGCAGCCGCAATTTTGATGGGTTCAGGGCTGTATTGGCTGGCGCGCGTGTGGCTGCTCATCGACACGAGCCTTATTTAACCTAAATTCTTTCTTTAATTAAAATGAATTGACTTTAACGGAGTTCAAAATGTTGGGAATTTACGATCGAATTTTTAAAGCGACGCACGGCAGTCGGCTGATTTACAACACCTGTTGGGAAGACCCAGCGGCAGATCGTGAAATGCTTAAACTCGGGCCAGATTCTAGGATTGCTATGATCACCAGCGCCGGCTGCAACGCGCTGGATTACTTGCTGGATGACCCGCAAGCGATCCACACGATTGACGTTAATAGTCGGCAAAACGCCCTGCTTGAACTTAAAATCGCGGCGATTTCTGAGCTCAAGCATGAGGAATTTTTTCAACTGTTCGGGCTTGGCGCGCACAAAAATTTTCGCGCGCTGTATATGGCGCAGCTGCGACCGAAATTGAGCCCAAGCGCCCAGCTGTTTTGGGATGCTAACGCGCATTATTTCAGCACGACCGGCGGCCGCGGCAGCCTGTATTTTCAGGGCGCATCGGGCGATGTGGCGTGGGGTGTGGGCAGTAGCTTAAAAATATTACGGCCGAAACTGCATCGGGCGCTGTTGGAATTGCTCGATAGCGAAACGTTGGCGATCCAGTGTCAGCGCTATGAAGCGATAGAGCCTAAAATCTTTGGCCCGATGTTGCGCTGGCTGGTGCGCCAGCCCATGCTGCTGAGCCTGCTCGGTGTGCCGCGTGCGCAGCGGGACTTAATCGAACGCCAGTTTCCTGGCGGCGTCACTAGCTATGTGCGGGCAAAATTACGCTATGTCTTCACCCAGACCAATCTGCGCGGTAACTACTTTTGGCGCGTGTATTTGACCGGGCAATATAGCGAAAACTGCTGCCCAAATTACCTCAAGGCAGAACATTTTGAAATTTTGAAAGCACGCGTGCACCGAATCAGCATATATACCGGCACTTTTGAAGAGTTTCTAATTGCCTATCCGGATTCGATTACGCACTTTGTCTTGTTGGATCATCAAGATTGGATGGCCGCACATTTGCCGATGGCGTTGAACAGTGAATGGCGTTACATCCTGGCACGCAGCGCGCCGAAAGCCAAGGTGCTTTTGCGCAGCGCGGGGCTTGCGGTCGATTTTCTGCCGGAATTCGTCGCCAAGAATTTGGTTCAAGATCAGCCCCTGGCGAATCACTGGCACGAATTAGATCGGGTCGGAACCTATGGCTGTACGTGGCTGGCCGAACTGCGTCCGCACGAGTCGCTAAACTTTGCAAACGCAGCGGTGCTCGCATGAGCACCGAAGCGCTAAAACGTTATTACAGCCTGGATGCGGTAATTTTATGAGTAGCGAAGCGCTCAAACGCTATTATCGGCTGCATGCGCCCATTTATGACGCCACCCGCTGGGCATTTTTGTTTGGGCGCACTCGCTTAATTACGCTGCTCAGCCAATCATACGCGGGCGTGGTGCCAAAACAGATACTCGATTTGGGTTGCGGCACAGGTAAGAACCTTTGCGCTTTAGCACACGCGTTTCCACAGGCGGAAATTACGGGCGTTGATTTATCACCCGCGATGTTGGTGCAGGCGGGGCGAAATCTGGCACAAAAACTAGATCTGACGGCGCGTGCGCGCATCAGCTTGCGCAACACCGACATTGCCCAGATGCCAAGCTTGCAGTACGACTTGATTGTGTGTTCCTACATGCTATCAATGACCGGTTCCCAGCTTCCTGAGCTGTTGCAAAAACTGCGTGGGCTACTCACCCCAACCGGCAAACTTGCGATTGTTGATTTTGATACCACTCACGCCCGCTGGTTTGCCCGCTGGATGGGGGTTAACCATGTCCGTATGGACGGCACCTTAGCCGCGTGCTTGCAAAAATTTAGCCACGTTGAGCGGCATGAACAACATTCGGGGCTAGCCTTGTGGCGCTACTTGGTTTGGATTGGGCGTTAGCGCTGCGATAAAGAGGGGCAAAAGAAGGAGGGTCAAAAAAACCCCAGCATTTTGCTAGGGTTTTTTTAGAGTGCGGCTTAACCTATTTCTTCTTTGTTGCAGCGTGCTTGTCCAATTCGGCCAATAGCTGTGCCGCTGGCATATAGCCCGGCATCAAGGTGCCGTCTTCCAACAACAAAGCAGGCGTGCCATTAACGCCCATACGCTGGCCCATGTTGTAGTCCGCTTCTACAGGATTCACGCAGGTTGCATTGCCTGGATCAGCACCATTTTTAGCGTCGGTCAGTGCTTTACGCTGGTCTTTTGCGCAAAAAACCGCGACCGCCTTGCGTGAGGATTCACTTGGAACCCCGGCGCGTGGAAACCATAAATATTGCACTTCAATCCCTAAGTCACTGTATTGCTTAATTTCTGAGTGCAATTTGCGGCAGTACCCACAATCAATGTCGGTGAAAACTTTGACCACATGCTTGGTCACGCCATTGGCAGGAAAAATAATCATGTCTTTCTTTTGAATTTTTGCTAACTCCGCAATGCGCACCACGGACTGTGATTCTTCCGTCAAATTGCGTCGCGTCGCGGTTTCTACTAGCGCACCCTGCAGCAGATATTTGCCGTCTTCGCTGAAATAGATAATTTGCCCACCTAAAGTTGCTTCCATCCAGCCCTTGACCGGCGTCGCTTTGACCGAATCGACCACAGCAGAAGGATTTAAAACTTTAATAGCCGCACGCACTTGGGCCTCGTCCGCTTGCGCGAAGGAAGTTACAGCTAAAATGGCGGTGGCAAGAATTGAGGTCGAGAAGCGCATAATTTTTCCAAAGTTAATAGTTTTAAAGTACGGTATTTTGTTTGAAGTGTACTTCGCGAGTAGGTGAAGGGCGAGCGTCTATCACAGCGCTTTCTTAACGTTCAGCCCAGCACGGCGATTCAGTTCGGCAATAAGCGCTGGCACCGGCATATAGCCGGGCGAAATGCCACCATCGTCAAACACTAAAGTGGGCGTAGCATGAATTCCCAAAGCGGCGCTAAGCGCGAAATTTTTCGCCACCGGATTTGGGCAACTGGCATTGCCTGGGTCGATGCCGCTTTTTGCTTGCGTGAGTGCTTTTTGCGGGTTTGCCGCGCAATACACCGCAACGGCTTTGCGCGCAGAATCGTCGCCCAAACCATTGCGCGGCATAATGATGTATTGCACTTCAATGCCCGCGTCCGAGAACTGCGCAATCTCAGAATGCAGCTTTCGGCAAACGCCGCAATCGATATCGGAAACCACTTTGATCGAATACAGCCGCTTACTCTTGGCGGGAAAAACAATCATGTCTTTGGCACTCAAGCTTTTCAACGCGGTCAATCGCAGCCCTGCAAGGGCATCATCAGTAAGGTTGCGCCGAGTTTTGGTTTCAAACATCGTGCCTTGAATCAAATGTTTACCGTCGCTACTAAAATAAAGCACGTCCGAACCAACAATGACCTCTTTCACGCCCGGAATCGCGGAGTTCTTGATGCTCGTTATTTTGAGTTGAGGATTAAGCCCGGTAACAGCGGCTTGAATGCCAGGGCTGGCCTGAATTTCAGAACTACTGACGCTCGGCACGGCGTTCGCAGCACTGTGCCAAGAATTGACTACAAGCGCCGCCGCAATTAAATAAGCCAAAGGTTGTAAAGTTCGCACAGCGCGCCTGTTGTGAGTGGTCAGATCCGTCTTGACTGAAAGTTTTGTCGGAAGTTCCGTAGCCCCAATGTGACTCATTGCATCGCCAGCTAAAGCGGACAGATACAGCACTATATAAGCGCGAACCGCGCTGCAAAGCGTTAGCATTCACGGTTTGATGAATTACAAGGAAATCTATGCGCCATTTTTTTTGGCTTGCGCTGGCTGTTTTAGTGGTGGGGCTGTTTTTTACGGTCGAAAGTGCCCATGCCTCGCGCACCTATCAAGCCCGATTCAACTTGGATTTGCAGCCCAATAGCAAATCCGCCAACGGCTCAGTCGTGATTGTTGCGGGCACCGGCTATGTCGCTAATATGCGCTTAAACATGCCGGCTAGTCGCTACAGCGGAATCAAGGGCGACGGCGAAGTCAAAATTATGGGTGACAAAGTTCTTTGGACCCCGCCCCAAGCCGGCGGCACCTTACGCTATTCGGTTGCGATCAATCACCAACGCGCGGATGGGGGGTTCGATGCACTGGTCGGTGCTAAATGGGCCATTTTTCGCGGCGATGATGCGTTTCCACAAGCGCGCGTGCTTGCCAAAGGCCATTCGGTGAGCGAAATGGTATTAACGGTACCGAAAGGTTGGCACGTCAACACCGGCTATCAGCGCACTAGTGAAACCCAATATAGATTTAGTCTAAAAGACCTTCAGCGTAAATTTGATGCGCCCAAGGGCTGGATGATCGCGGGCGAAATCGCTAATCGCATCGAAAAAATTGCTGGCTGCGAAGTATTTGTCGCCGGCCCCGAGGGCTTAGGGATACGCCGTCAGGACATGCTGGCGTTGCTTAATTACAACTTGCCAGAAATGCAGCGTGCTTTTGGAGTCATGCCGGCACGCTTATTGATCGTGACCGGGCCAGACCCGATGTGGCGGGGTGGGCTTTCCGGGCCTAATTCGCTGTTTATCCATATGGATCGGCCTTTGATTAGTGAAAACGGCACATCTACCTTACTGCATGAACTCACGCACTCCATTACGCGAATTGTCGGCTCCTCACGCAGCGATTGGATCGCGGAAGGACTTGCGGAATTTTACGGTTTTGAAGTAATTCGCCGTTCTGGCGGCATGACCGAAGAACGCTTTAGCGACACGATAGATGCTCTAAAGAAGTGGAGTAAAGCGGTGACGACGATTACCGTGCCGCGATCAGCCGGTGAAGTCACCGCGAAAGCAGTTGTGTTGTTGAGTGAGCTGGATACTGAAATTCGCAATGTCAGTGGCGGCAAACACAACTTAGATGATGTCACCCGGCTCATCATCGCAGCGCGAAAAAAGGTGTCAACCGAAGAATTCAAAGCTGCCGCTGCGAAAGTTTTAGGTCGGCCCTCTAAAGTTTTGGAATCGCCGTTGTTGCGTTAGATTCAATATCACTTTGAATCGCACCCAACTATTGCCGCAACTGCGTGTAGCATCGTGTCACAAAATTATTGAGCGATGACCCATGTCCAAACCCCGCCCTTCTGGCCGCACTGCCGACCAACTGCGCAGCCTGCGTATCGAACGTAACTACACCAAATATGCCGAGGGTTCAGTGCTGGTGGGCTTTGGGGACACTTTAGTGCTGTGTACGGCGAGCGTCGATGATCGCTCCCCGCCGCACCGGCGCGGTACTGGCAAAGGTTGGGTGACGGCTGAATATTCGATGCTGCCGCGCGCAACCCATACGCGCGGCAATCGCGACACACAGCGTGGGCCGAGCGGGCGCACTCATGAAATTCAGCGTTTGATCGGGCGTTCTTTGCGCGCCGTGATGAATTTTGAAGCGTTGGGTGAGCGCGAGATCAAGCTCGATTGCGACGTGCTGCAAGCGGACGGCGGCACGCGCACCGCCGCGATTACCGGTGCTTATGTTGCCTTAGTCGATGCCTGTCAGAAGCTACTTAAGACGGGCGCCATCAAAAAAGACCCCGTGCATGGGCAAGTTGCTGCGGTCAGCGTTGGCATTTATCAAGGCCAGCCGGTGCTGGATCTAGACTATATTGAAGACAGCCAGTGCGACACCGATATGAACGTCGTGATGACCGATGCGGGCGGCCTTATCGAAGTGCAAGGCACGGCCGAAGGCCACGCATTTTCCCGTGCTGAGCTCAACGCTTTGCTGGATTTAGCAGGCACCGGCATCGCCCAGCTCTGTGCGGCACAGCGTGCCGCTTTAGGGCGGCTTTAATTAATAAGGCTCTAGCAGCGAACCGAGTCAGACGATGTTGTTTTTCGGCTTTAATAAACTTGTGATTGCTAGCGGCAATCCGGGCAAGCTCGCAGAATTCGATGCGCTTTTGGCCCCGCTCGGCATTGAAGTCGTCAGCCAAACCGCCTTGGGCATTGCTGACGCGCAAGAAACCGGCATCACATTCGTGGAAAACGCGCTGATTAAAGCGCGCAATGCGGCAAAGTTAAGCGGTATGGCGGCACTGGCCGACGACTCGGGCCTATGCGTGGATGTGCTAGACGGTGCGCCGGGGCTGATTAGCGCATATTATGCCGGTGAGCACGGCAACAGTGCGGCGAACATCGCCAAATTACTCGACGCAATGCGCGGCGCAAAAAATCGCAGTGCTCGCTTCGTGAGCGTATTGGCGCTGGTGCGTAACGCGCTCGATCCATTGCCCCTGATTGCACAGGGCGAATGGCGCGGCGAAATTCTTTTCGCCCCACGCGGCAGCAACGGCTTTGGCTATGACTCGGTATTTTTTGATGTCACTCTAGGAAAAAGTGCTGCTGAGCTTGGCGCAAGCGTTAAAAACGTCTGTAGCCATCGCGCCAAGGCGTTATTTGCGCTATCGCAGCAGTTGCTTTAGATTGCTTGCGCTTGCACGACTCAACGTGGCAAGGCCCCCAAGTTCGCGTGCGTCAACACACTCAAGCCCGCCGCACTCAGCGTGCGCGGTGTCGTTATTAGCTCAGCGTCTGCTGGCAATTGCGCACCTTGCGACACATGCAACCAAACAGCATCTAAGGCGTGATAGGCGTATGGCATCAGGGGCACATAGCGATGCGCCCATGCGGGCAAACTGATAAAGGCGTCAAAATGCTGCGCGTTGTGTACGCGCCAATAGCGCACACTTCGACCCTGATCTTTCGCCATCGCGACATAGGGCGCGCTGCTAAAGGCGGCAGGTATCAAGCCGTCGTCAATTCCGTGAATGACAATAACTGCAAGGCCAACGCGAGGTGGTTTGGCCGCAGTGGCAGCAATACTGGCTTGTACGGTCGTTGCGATTTCGTCGTTGCCCTGCGACAACGCACGCAAACAAAGCAGCCCGGCTAGCGTTGGATCGGCCGCGTTGGCATCCAGCTGTTGCGCGCACGAATCGGTGATAAAAACCCCGGCACCTGGCGCAATACCGGATGCGTCGCTGCGCCAGGCGGCGGCCTCAATTGCTGTGGGCGCGCGCGCTTTGCCGTCACTCCCGAGCGCGTGAAAAGCGTAGCCGCAGGGCATATGCGCAGCATCCGTACGCGCGTAGGCACAGGCATAGCTGACCGCAAGCGCGCGCCATAAATCAAAGTTGGTGCTAAGCGCACCCGCGCTGAGTGCGGCGTCAGTCCAGCCCTGCGCTTTTAAGTGCGCGTAGGCTTGCTCATATTGCGCATCCAAACTGGTCGCTTTGAGCCAGCCCAACTGCTGCAGCGCGCGGCAGCGGTTTGCACCGGCCGCTGATTTCACGCCGCCTAACCGCGCCAACGGCACAGTGTCAAAGGCCGCCGCATTAAGTGCGCACGGTAGCCAAATCGCGGCTTCTGTTGCGTAATCGTAAAGCGGGCGCGTACCTGTTGCACCTGCGGCCCAAATGTTGGGTGATACCGCAACCACGCCGTCTAGCCAAGGCTCAGCGCACTCCGCCGCGCGCAGCACTGCACCGCCGCCGTTGGAAACGCCGACCGCAATGATTTTAGTGTTGGCGTAGGTGAAGGCTGGCACCTGCGGATACGCTGCGGTTAACGTCTTCAACGCAAAATCCGCAGCTTGGCGGACGTGGATACCCCAATCAGCCTCTGGGTTATCGCCAGAATGTGCATGTTTGATTGCAATCGGTGCAATGCCTTCGCCTTGAAAAGGCTCGACCGAAAACTCCGCTGGCGCGCTGGCTAATTGCGTGCCATCGAAAGCAAAGGGATGCGCGCTGCCGGTATCAACATAGCCCGTTCCTGCACCTTTATCGGTATAAGCCACCGCACAGCCGCGCGGTAACCCCCAGGCACCCGCGAGCGCAATCGCCCCGTAAATGCCGCGTGAACCCGACGACGCCGAAACCACCACGCACCGCTTCGCCAAATCAAACGCGTCCGGCAATTGCAGCAGCACGCGATGCGGCTGTTTCGCACCGGGCACGCGGGTCAGCGAGTGGAATTCCCGGCCCGGGACTGGCGCTAGCGAGCCATAAAATTCAGCGTAACCGCCGCCTACGCTTAAATCCGCAATGCCGCGCCAATTAGCCCAAATTGCGCGGCGACGCAGCTCAATAACGGTGGGCGTTTCTGGCGCAAGAAAAGCGGGCGCTACCGGATTGCGCAGGCCTGCAGCGCCTAGGCCTGCGGTCAAAAGATCATCGCTGCCGTAATGTTCAGACGTTGCGCGGTCGCTTTCTGCCACAATAATTTTCTTAATAATCATAAGCTTACAGCTCACCAATCAGGGGTAAATGCCGGAATAACGCGCACGCCGGAACCTGCTAAATAGCGGCTTTCGATCTCCTGATGATCCAGACGGACGTTGCCTTGGCCGACTACGGCACCGTTCCAGTCGCACCAGTCTTCAACTTGTTCGCCATATAGAGCGATCGCAATGCCGCGCAGCTTGGGTAGCGCGCGTTGGTTCACGAAGGCTTGCAGTGCCGGGCCGTCAATTCGGGTGTGCGTTAGATCTAGATCGGTCAAGTTATTCAAGTTTGCGCTTGCCAATTGCGCCAGCGCCTTAGGCCCCAAATCGTCCGCGATGGCTAGCCTGCGCAGATTTGGCAGAGGCGCTGCCAGCACCGACGCGAGCTGATTTTCATCAATAAATGCGAGGCGAAGGTCTATCAAGGTCGCTGCGTGTTGCCAAAACGCACTCCAGCTGGCATCGGCTGAACCTTTTAGATCGAAAGCCTGAATATCAATGGCCTGCAAAAGTGCGCCGTTCAATCCCGACAGCACCCGCAGGGTGCCCGATTGCATATGCTGCAGGCGCAGGCGTTTAAGGCCGCGCAATTGCCCCAGCCAAAGGTGCAGGGCAGGTGCGTCGTTAAGGCCCGACAAGGTCAGCGTCGTCAACTCCGCGACCGGCAAATGCGCCAGCACTGCAGCGTCCAATGTGGCCGCATTCGCTAATTGCAGCGTGTGCAAAGAGATTAAATTGCCCAGTTGCTGCAAGCAGGGCGCCAAAATCGCGCTATGTGGCACATACAGATGCCGCAATGCCGAGCAGTCGATGCGCTCAGGCAGCGATTCCAAATCGTTTAGCGTCAGTGACACAGGCTTGGCACACGGCGTTTGCGGCAGCGCTGGCAGCAGCGCCTGAGCCGGCAGCACGGCGCTAATCAGGGCCACATCAGGGTGGGTAATTAAGATGTAGCCGTTGCGCGGGTTGATGAGCGCGATGAATTCACAGACATCTAAACGCATAAGCGTAGCGCTCAAATCGCGCGTTTCGGTGGCCATAAATGCTTGCGCGATTGGTAGCGATACGCCCTGTCGAAGCAGCGCATTGACAGTCGCATCGCGTGTACTTGCACGCGCTTGGCAAAACGCCAACTCCACCGGATAAGTGTCCCGAAAACTAAATACGGTGTTGAGTAGGGGACCAGAACGGCGCGCTAAATAGGCCCGCGCTAACGCTGCCACTGCCAGCAGCGGCCTAGCATCCAACTCGATAATGCCAAAAAGCGCGATGATGGCCGCGCTCTGGTCGATTGCGGAAGTTTGGTCTGTTTTTGGGGTATCCATCCAATCTCGCACCTTTAGTAAGAAACGATGTCTGGCACGAATTAGGCTAATGATTCCAGCCAGCGAATCCACTCATCAAAACGCGGGCAGGCACGGCGTACTTATCTAGAAACTCGCCCTCGGTTTGCCCTTCGCAAAGTACCGCTTCACTTCGAATATGGTGCAAAAATGGCGCTAGGTTTTCGCCATCGCGCATGAGCATTTGCGTCTGATCTAAACGCGCAGCTTTTTTAATGTTTGCGAATTCACTAGTGTCGTGGAAGTGGTATCTAAGCCACTTCTCTTTCAAACCGCGCGAAAAAACTCCAGGAAAATCCACGAGATCAATAATAAATTCGTCGGTAACACTTGGCTCCAGACTTATAAATTGTTGATCTCCCGCAACGTCGACCTGAAAAGTTAGTCGTTTTGTTTGTTTGCTACCAAAGTGCAAAAACTTGCTAGCACCACCTTGCTGGCGAACATAAAATTCAAGGTTTTGACGGCTAAACTGCTTATAAAAATCAAAAAAACTCAAAAAATTCGATTTGCCGGAGCCATTAGCCCCAATCAAAATATTGATTGGGCTTAAACGTAAGTCGAGCGCTCGAATAAATCGAAATCCTTCGATTTTGATCCGTTCAAGCTGCCCGGCTGCCATAAACTAAGCGACCGCCTTCACCGCAGTCGGCTTTTGCCACTCCACCATCAGCTGATCCCAGCGCACTTTTGCACTGGCGTAATGTGCTTCTTTGACGTGGCCATAGCCGCGAATCAGTTCGGGGATTTTGGCAATTTCAACGGCTAACGCGTGGTTGCCAGTGTTTAGGCGGCCCAATAAACCTTCGACGCAGTTTTTGTAATCAACAATTAGCTGGCGCTCCATCTTGCGCTCGGCGATTTTGCCGAATAGATCGAAACTGCCGCCGCGCAGGTGTTTGAGCTTTACTAGCTGCTTGAAGGCTTTAAACGTCCACGCGCCAAATTCTTGCTTCTTCAAATGCCCGGTCACCGGATCTTTTTTCGAAATCAGTGGCGGTGCGAGATTGAATTTCATGGTGAAATCACCGTCAAAGGTTTCATTGACTTGCTTTTCGAAATCACCTGAGGTGTAGAGCCGGGCGACTTCGTATTCGTCTTTGTAGGCCATCACTTTGGCTAAATAGCGCGCCACGGCAGCAGTCAAATCGGTTTTTCCTGGCGTGGCTTTGCTTTCTGCAGCGCGCACAAGATCGACGAATTCGCGATAGCTGCGCGCGTAGCTGGCGTCTTGATATTCGGTCAGCAGTTTTTCCCGGTGCGCGATTAAATCGTCCACGGTTTTGGTTACCGGCGCTTTCGCGAACATCAATGCAGTGGCGGAATCAAACGCATTCGCGCTTATTGGGCGCACGGTATCCACAAGCAGGCCGCTGGCTTTCAGCACCACCTGCATATTGGTCGCACCCATACGGCCCCAGTTGAAGGCCAGCTTATTCATCGCAATTGCCGCGTCATTCAACTCAATTGCACGCATTAAGGAATCCAGGCTGAGCGGCACCAAACCTTTCTGCCAGGCGTAGCCCAGCACAAATAGATTGGTCGCAATGGAATCGCCCATCAGCGCGGTGGCGATCTCGGTGGCGTTGAGCACATCTAAATTTTTATGCCCAAGCGCCAAGCCGATCGAGTCCAGCATTTTCGCCAGCGGGAACTGCATATCCGGGTTGCGGGTAAACGTGCCCGGCATAAATTCGTAGGAATTGATCACCGCAAACGTGCGGTCTTCACGAATTTTGCTGAGTGCCCAGTAGTCATTGACGACGACGACATCGCATCCAATCACCAAATCCGCCTCGCCAGCGGCAATACGTACCGCGTGAATGTCCAGCGGCGCCTTGGCAATGCGCACATGGCAGGTCACCGCGCCACCTTTTTGCGCCAAGCCGGTTTGATCCAACACGGTCGTGCCTTTACCTTCCAAATGCGCGGCCATGCCAATCAATGCGCCAATCGTTACCACGCCGGTGCCACCGACGCCGGTGATTAAAATGTTCCACGGTTCGCTCAGATCGGTATGAAACGTTGGATAGGCCAAATCGCTAAAGCCCGGATCTGCACTGGAGCCACGCCGTTTCTTCAAGCCGCCATCGTAAATCGTGACGAAGCTGGGGCAAAAACCTTTGACGCAGGAATAGTCTTTGTTGCATGAGCTTTGATCAATCGCGCGTTTGCGGCCAAGCTCGGTTTCCACCGGCAGCAAGGACACGCAGTTACTGACTACGCCGCAATCGCCACAGCCTTCGCACACAGCTTGATTAATCATGATGCGTTTTGGTGGATCCACCGCCAGCTTACGTTTGCGGCGGCGGCGCTTTTCTGCAGCACAGGTTTGTTCGTAAATAATCACGGTGACGCCGTATTTTTCACGCAAGCTGCGCTGCACCTGATCCAAATCGTCGCGGTGCTCTAGCGTGACCCCGCTGGGGAATCCTTCCACGTTTTCCCATTTGCCTGGGTCGTCGGAGACCAGCACAATTTGTTTGACGCCTTCGGCAGCCACTTGGCGTGCCATATCTTGGACTGAAAGCGTGCCATCGACCGGCTGACCACCGGTCATTGCGACCGCGTCGTTATAAAGAATCTTGAAAGTGATATTGACCTTGGCGGCAACGCAAGCGCGAATTGCCAGCGAACCGGAGTGGAAGTAGGTGCCATCGCCCAAGTTTTGGAAAATATGCTTGGTTTCGGTGAATGGCGACTGCCCAATCCAGGGCACGCCTTCGCCGCCCATTTGCGTGAAGGTGTCGGTTTTGCGATCCATCCAGGTCACCATGTAGTGGCAACCAATGCCGCCGCTGGCGCGCGAACCTTCGGGCACCACGGTGGAGGTGTTGTGCGGGCAGCCTGAGCAAAAATGTGCGGCGCGTGGGAAGTTCGCGCGTGGCAACGCCAGTTCTTTCTCTTTTGCGGTTAAAAACGCAAGGCGTTCTTTAATGCGGTCCGAGGTAAAGAAGCGGCCCAATCGTGCGGCAATAAGACGCGCAATCCGTGCGGGCGTCAGCTCGTCAATCGAGGGCAGCACCCACACGCCCTGCTCGTCATATTTACCGACGATGCTAGGGCGGATACCTTGATCCCAATTATACATATGCTCTTTCATCTGAGCTTCGATGAAGGAACGCTTTTCTTCGACGACGATAATGTCTTCTAAACCCTTGGCAAAATTGCGAATACCTTCGGGCTCAAGCGGCCAAGTCATGCCGACTTTGTAGACGCGAATACCCACATCACGGCATTCATCTTCCTCAATCCCTAGATATTCCAACGCCTGCAGCACATCTAAATAGCTCTTGCCGGTGGTGATAATGCCCAGGCGTGCTTTTGGCGAATCAAAGATGATTTTGTCGAGTTGATTCACCCGCGCAAACGCCATCGCTGCCTGCATCGCATATTGGTGCAGACGCATTTCCTGCTGCATCGGTGGATCTGGCCAACGAATATTCAGCCCACCCTGCGGCATCTCAAAATCGCTAGGGATCACGATGCCGAGCTGATGCGGGTTGACGTGCACGGAAGCGGAGGATTCCACGGTTTCGGCAATGGTTTTAAAACCGACCCAGCGCCCAGTGTAGCGGCTCAGCGCCCAACCCAGAATGCCCATGTCCAAAATATCTTGCACACCGGCAGGATTCAAAATCGGCATCATCGCCGAGATAAATTCATGCTCGGATTGGTGCGGCAAGGTCGAGCTGCGGCAGGCATGATCATCGCCAGCCAAAACCAAGACGCCACCGTGTTTACTGGTGCCAGCGGCATTGCCGTGTTTAAACACATCGCCTGTGCGGTCCACGCCTGGGCCTTTGCCGTACCACATCGCAAAAGCGCCATCGACTTTAGCACCCGGAAATAAATTCAGCTGCTGTGAGCCCCAAACCGCAGTCGCCGCTAAGTCTTCATTTAAGCCCGGCGCGAATTCCACGCCCGAGCCTTTCAAATGCTTGCGCGCCTTCCACAGCGCTTGATCCAAACCGCCCAGCGGGCTGCCGCGATAGCCAGAAATAAAGCCGCCGGTGTTTAACCCCGACGCTTTGTCACGCTGGCGCTGCATCAGCGGCAAGCGCACCAAGGCTTGGATGCCAGACAAATAAATACGCCCATCGAAGCGAGTGTATTTAGAATCTAGCGTGTAATCGGTGTCGAGCGATGGAGAAGTAATAGCAGTAGACATTTGTAAGCCTTATTGTTGGGGCTGAACTCAAATTTTTTGGTGCGTATATCAATCAAATATTGCGTCGTTCAATTTTTTCTTAGATCAGGTCAAGCGCGATTTGGCCTAAGTTTCAATCAGTCAACACGATAACGCCAGCAGCTTTCGCGGCGTGCGCCAATTTCGCATCCAACGTTGCTAACGGCAGGTTGAGCCGCTTCGCCATTTCCAAATAAATATAGTCATCCGGTGTCAAGTCATAGTGCAGGGCACCGGCAAGTAGGGCATCAAAGCTTAAACCTAGCGACTCGAAACGCATCGGTAACACTTGCACTTCACGCGCCAGTTGGCTAAGCAGTGCCGGGTCTGCCTGCCTTCGGCGCATCGCGCTGCACAACACATTCGCCAGCTCAAGCTTGAACAGCACCGGCAATACAAAACAGGTGTTCACCGCCGC